>NZ_JBQEQE010000007.1:0-43181 GCF_052046095.1 Pseudomonas sp. 22072 | reverse complement strand
TGATGCACCGCCATCGCGGGCAAGCCCGCTCCCACATTTGATCTTCGTCGCGCATAAAGTGTTGTTCACAACTGTTCATTGTCAACCCCGGCAGTGTTCAGTTGTTCAGCCGGATTGTTCACGCCTGAACATCATGATTCACCCATCTCCTTACACATCAAGCGCTTGCGGTTTTGGCACGAAACTCGCTCTGACAACGCACCAGATTCATTCCAATAATAAAAAAGGTCGTGTCATGTCATTGACCCTGGAACATGTCTCCCGCGTTGTCGACGGCCAAACCTGGATCGACGACGCCAACCTGCGGTTCGAAGCCGGTTCTTTCAACGTCCTGCTCGGTCGCACCCTGTCCGGCAAGACCAGCCTGATGCGCTTGATGGCCGGCCTGGACAAGCCCGACAGCGGTCGCATCCTGATGAACGGCGTGGATGTCACGCAAAAGCCGGTACGGCTGCGCAATGTGTCGATGGTCTACCAGCAGTTCATCAACTACCCGACCATGACCGTGTTCGAGAACATCGCCTCGCCGTTGCGCCAGGCCGGTGTGTCCCAGGAGGTGATCCAGAGCAAGGTGCTGGAAACCGCCAAGATGCTGCGCATCGAGAAATTCCTGCAGCGCCACCCCCTGGAATTGTCCGGTGGCCAGCAGCAACGCACCGCCATGGCCCGCGCCTTGGTGAAAGACGCCGAACTGATTCTGTTCGATGAGCCGCTGGTCAACCTGGACTACAAACTGCGCGAAGAGCTGCGCCAGGAAATGCGCGAACTGTTCAAGGCGCGCCACACCATCGCGATATATGCCACCACCGAGCCCAACGAAGCCCTGGCCTTGGGCGGCACCACCACCATTCTTCACGAGGGGCGGGTAATCCAGAGCGGCAAGGCCGCCGAGGTCTACCATCAGCCGCAAACGGTCCTCGCCGCTGAGCTGTTCTCCGAGCCGCCGATCAACCTGATGCCAGGGCGCATCAGCGGCAACGAAGTGAGCTTCGCCAATTACGTGCATTTCCCACTCAATGTTGACCTGCGTCCTATCGGCGAAGGCGAATTCCGCTTTGGCGTGCGTCCCAGCCATATCAGCCTGGTGCCCAGCAACGATGATGACCTGGAGCTGGCGGTGACCGTGGAAGTCGCCGAAATCAGCGGCTCGGAAACCTTCCTGCATGTGCGCAGTGAGCATTTCCTGCTGGTGCTGCACCTGCCGGGGGTGCATGAATACGATGTCGACGCGCCGATCCGCGTGTATATCCCCACCCATAAACTGTTTGTGTTCGATGGTCAGGGCCGCTTGGTCCAGGCCCCCGGGCGCCGTGTCGCGAGGGTTGCCTGATGGCCGAGATCCATTTGCGCAACCTGGCCCATAGCTACAGCCCTACGCCTACAGGGCCAGAAGACTACGCCATTCGGGAAATGAATCATGTGTGGGAGCAGGGCGGTGCCTACGCCTTGCTCGGGCCGTCGGGCTGCGGCAAGTCCACGCTGCTCAATATCATTTCCGGCCTGCTCAGCCCGTCCGAAGGCCAGGTGCTGTTCGATACCCAAGTCGTCAACGACTTGACCCCGGAAAAGCGCAATATCGCCCAGGTGTTCCAGTTTCCGGTGGTGTACGACACCATGACGGTGTTCGACAACCTGGCGTTCCCGCTGCGCAACCAGGGCATGGCCGAAGCGAAAATTCACAGCAAGGTGCAGGAGATCGCCGAAGTCCTCGACTTGCAAAACCTGCTGAGCAAAAAAGCCCGTAACCTCACCGCCGACGAAAAACAGAAAGTCTCCATGGGCCGTGGCCTGGTACGCGATGACGTGTCGGCGATCCTGTTCGACGAGCCGCTGACGGTGATCGACCCGCACCTGAAGTGGAAACTGCGGCGCAAGCTCAAGCAGATTCACGAGCAGTTCAATATCACCATGGTCTACGTTACCCACGATCAACTGGAGGCCTCCACGTTCGCCGACAAGATCGCGGTGATGTACGGCGGGCAGATCGTGCAGTTCGGTACGCCGCGTGAATTGTTCGAGCGGCCCAGCCACACCTTTGTCGGTTACTTCATCGGTAGCCCTGGGATGAATCTGATCGAGGTGCAGGCCAAGGCTGGCGGTGTAGGGTTCGCCAATACCCTGTTGCCGCTGTCCGAAGCGATGCAGCAACGTCTCGACACCACCGACTACAAAAAGCTCCAGGTCGGCATTCGTCCGGAATTTATCCACGTGTGGGACGAGTACAACCCTGACGCCCTGCAAGCCGACGTCGTACATGTGGAGGACCTGGGCACCTACAAGATCATGACCCTCAACCTCGACGGCGCCACCCTCAAGGTGCGCCTGGCCGAGGACAAGCCGGTGCCGGAAGGCAAGGCCTCCATCAGCTTCCCGACGCAATGGCTGATGCTCTACGCCGACGATTACCTGCTGGAGGTGGCGCCATGAACAAAGTGCAGAACAACAAGGCCTGGTGGCTGGTGTTGCCGGTGTTCCTGCTGGTGGCGTTCAGTGCGGTGATCCCGATGATGACCGTGGTCAACTATTCGGTGCAGGACATTTTCGACCAATCCAGCCGCTATTTCGTCGGGGCCGACTGGTACAAGCAGGTGCTGCTCGACCCACGCCTGCACGACTCGCTGCTGCGCCAGTTCATCTACTCGGCCTGCGTGCTGTTGATCGAGATCCCGCTGGGCATCGCCATCGCCCTGACCATGCCCACCAAGGGCCGCTGGTCCTCGCTGGTGCTGATCATCCTTGCCATTCCCTTGCTGATTCCGTGGAACGTGGTCGGCACTATCTGGCAGATTTTTGGCCGTGCCGACATCGGCCTGCTGGGCTCGACCCTCAACGCCCTGGGCATCAGCTACAACTACGCTGCCAACACCATGGACGCCTGGGTCACCGTACTGGTCATGGATGTGTGGCATTGGACCTCGCTGGTAGCACTGCTGTGCTACTCAGGTTTAAGGGCCATTCCGGACGTGTACTACCAGGCTGCGCGGATTGATCGTGCATCGGCCTGGGCGGTGTTCCGACATATCCAGTTGCCGAAGATGAAAAGCGTGCTGCTGATCGCGGTGATGTTGCGTTTCATGGACAGCTTCATGATCTACACCGAACCTTTCGTGCTCACCGGCGGCGGGCCGGGTAATGCCACCACCTTCCTGAGTCAGACGCTTACCCAGATGGCCGTCGGCCAATTCGACCTGGGCCCGGCGGCGGCGTTTTCCCTGGTGTACTTCCTGATCATCCTGTTGGTGTCCTGGCTGTTCTACACCGCCATGACCCATTCCGACGCCAACCGCTGAGGCCGCCAACATGAGCAAGCGCAAGCTGATTCCACTACTCGTTTACATCCTGTTCCTGCTGGTGCCGATTTACTGGCTGCTGAACATGTCCTTCAAGAGCAACACCGAAATCCTCGGCGGCCTGACCCTGTTTCCGCAGGATTTCACCCTGGCCAACTACAAGGTGATCTTCACCGACCCGAGCTGGTACACCGGCTACCTCAACTCGCTGTACTACGTGAGCCTGAACACGGTGATCTCCCTGAGCGTGGCGCTGCCGGCGGCCTATGCGTTCTCGCGCTACCGCTTCCTGGGTGACAAGCACCTGTTCTTCTGGCTGCTCACCAACCGTATGGCGCCCCCGGCAGTGTTCCTGCTGCCGTTCTTCCAGCTGTATTCATCCATTGGCCTGTTCGACACGCACATCGCCGTGGCGCTGGCCCATTGCCTGTTCAACGTGCCCTTGGCGGTATGGATCCTGGAAGGCTTCATGTCCGGCGTACCCAAGGAAATCGACGAAACCGCCTACATCGACGGCTATAGTTTTCCCAAGTTCTTCGTGAAGATTTTTATCCCGCTGATCGGCTCCGGTATCGGCGTCACGGCGTTTTTCTGTTTCATGTTTTCCTGGGTAGAACTGCTGCTGGCGCGCACGCTCACCTCGGTCAACGCCAAACCCATCGCAGCGGTAATGACCCGTACGGTGTCGGCTTCCGGCATTGATTGGGGCGTGCTGGCAGCGGCGGGGGTGTTGACCATCCTGCCGGGCATGCTGGTGATCTGGTTTGTTCGCAACCACGTGGCCAAGGGCTTTGCCTTGGGCCGGGTCTAGAGGAGTCGATGATGGAATGGATGGCCTGGACCACCCCCACTGCGCTGTTCTTTGGCGGCATTGCCCTGATTCTGGCGGGCATGACCACTTGGGAATTACGTTCGCCGAGTATCCCGCGGCGCGGTTTGCTGCCGATCAGCACCACCCGTGGCGATCGCTTGTTTATCGGTCTTCTCGGCAGCGCTTACCTGCATTTGCTGGTGATCGGCGTTACCGACTGGAGCATCTGGGTGGCGTCCGCGCTCTCCCTGGTATGGCTGTTGAGTGTGATGCGTTGGGGCTAGCTGTGCACGGGCTTGTGTGGCGAGGGAGCTTGCTCCCGCTGGAGTGCGCAGCACTCCCAAACCGATAATCGACTCGGATATCTATTTTGGGGCCGCTTCGCAGCCCAGCGGGAGCAAGCTCCCTCGCCACAGCAAGCTCGCTCCTGCAAGCCCCGTTTGAAATTAACCTGGAGGTCTCTATGTTGAATAAAAACAATAAGCTGCGACATAGCATTTCATTGGCCGCCGTACTGGCCCTCAGTGGTTTGAGCGCTTCGGCCTGGGCTGATGCGTATGAAGATGCCGCGAAAAAATGGATCGGCAGCGAGTTCAAACCCTCGACCCTTACCGAAGCCCAGCAGTTGGAGGAGTTGAAGTGGTTTATCAAGGCGTCGGAGCCGTTCCGTGGGATGAAGATCAACGTGGTGTCGGAAACCCTCACCACCCATGAATACGAATCCAAGGTGCTGGCCAAGGCCTTCAGTGAAATCACCGGCATCAAGCTGACCCACGACCTGCTGCAGGAAGGCGACGTGGTGGAGAAGCTGCAAACCCAGATGCAGTCCGACAAGAACATCTATGACGGCTGGGTCAACGATTCCGACTTGATCGGTACGCACTTTCGCTACGGCAAGACCGAATCCATCACCGACCTGATGGCCAACGAAGGCAAGGATTTCACCTCGCCCACCCTGGACCTCAAGGACTTTATCGGCCTATCTTTCACCACCGCGCCGGACGGCAAGATCTACCAGTTGCCCGACCAGCAGTTCGCCAACCTCTACTGGTTCCGCGCCGACTGGTTCGAGCGGCCGGAGCTGAAGGCCAAGTTCAAGGAGAAATACGGCTACGACCTTGGCGTGCCGGTGAACTGGTCGGCTTATGAAGACATCGCCAAGTTCTTCAGCGAAGACGTCAAGGAAATCGACGGCAAGCGCATTTATGGGCACATGGACTACGGCAAGAAAGACCCGTCCCTGGGCTGGCGTTTCACCGATGCCTGGTTCTCCATGGCCGGCGGCGGCGACAAAGGCTTGCCCAACGGTTTGCCGGTGGACGAGTGGGGCATCCGTGTAGAGGACTGCCACCCGGTGGGCTCCAGCGTCACCCGCGGCGGCGACACCAACGGCCCGGCGGCAGTATTCGCCACGCAGAAATACGTTGACTGGATGAAAGCCTACGCGCCACCGGAAGCGGCGGGCATGACCTTCTCCGAATCCGGCCCGGTGCCGTCCCAGGGCAACATCGCCCAGCAGATCTTCTGGTACACCGCGTTTACCGCCGACATGGTCAAACCGGGCCTGCCGGTGGTGAATGCCGACGGTACGCCGAAATGGCGCATGGCACCGTCCCCAGTCGGGCCGTATTGGGAAAAGGGCATGAAGAAGGGCTATCAGGACGTAGGTTCCTGGACCTTCCTCAAGTCCACGCCCGAAAAGCAGAAACTCGCGGCCTGGCTCTACGCGCAATTCGTGACCTCAAAAACGGTGTCGCTGAAGAAAACCATCGTTGGCCTGACGCCGATTCGTGAGTCCGATATCAACTCCCAGGCCATGACCGACATGGCGCCCAAACTCGGGGGGCTGGTGGAGTTCTACCGCAGCCCGGCCCGCACCGAGTGGTCCCCGACGGGCACCAACGTGCCGGACTACCCGCGCCTGGCGCAACTGTGGTGGAGCAATATCGCCGCAGCGGCCAGCGGCGAGAAGACCCCGCAACAGGCGCTGGACAACCTGGCCAAGGAGCAGGATGCGATCATGACGCGCCTGGAACGCTCCAAGGTGCAACCGGTGTGCGGCCCGAAAATGAACCCCGAGCGTGACGCGCAATACTGGTTCGACCAGCCGGGTGCACCGAAGCCGAAACTGGCCAACGAAAAGCCCAAGGGCGAAACCGTGAACTACAACGACCTGCTCAAGCAGTGGGAGGCGGCGCGTAAGTAACAGCGCCATCTCAACCCCTGTAGGAGCGAGCTTGCTCGCGAAGAACTCACCGACGCCGCGTTTATTCAGGAAGCACGCGTTATCGTTGACGTTTTTCGCGAGCAAGCTCGCTCCTACAGGCATTTTTTGGTTTTGTGAGCCCTGACAAACGACCGCTTATCCCTCCCAACCCAACCTCATTTGAATTTTCCGCACGCCCCGAGGCTCTGCATTTTAGAAGCGCGTGATGTTGAGCGCTCTTGCGGGGCCACCTTGTGGGAGGCCCGTTGTAACGGACTTTGCGGAAACTGCCATCATGACACTCCTTACAGCGCTGTCTGGCCAGCCGGCCTCTCTCACCGACTCGGCCCAGGGCCGCCATCAACGGGTCTACCAACAGCTGCATGGCGAAACCCAAGACGCCACCGAACTGGCGCGTGAATACCTGCACGATCAATTGGCCCTGGTAGAGGCCACCGACTGCGACTTGCCAGAGGCCCCCGAACAGCTGCTGGCCTGGGTCGAGCAGCGCTGCGCCGAGGTGGCCCAGGCCTATGCCGACTATCTGGAACAGCGTCGAAACGGTGGGCCACGGCGGTATTTCCAGAACAAGGCCCATGCTTTGTACTTTCTGCAGTGCGTGGCGCCGACCAAACAGGTCGACGGCGCCTGGCTATACGGCTTGCTGCGCTATTGGCAAGACCAGCGCTTCGACGGCCTGCTCACCACTTACCTGGAAGAATTGGGCGACGGTGAAGCTGCGCAGAACCATGTGGTGATCTACCGCAAGTTGCTCAGCGAGCACGATGCCGACAGCGACGCCGGCCTTGAGGATGACCATTACCTGCAAGGCGCGCTGCAACTGGCGCTGGGCGTGTGCGCCGACGAGTTCCTGCCGGAGGTCATTGGCTTCAACCTGGGTTACGAGCAACTGCCGCTGCACCTGTTGATCACCGCCTATGAACTCAGTGAGCTAGGCATCGACCCTTATTACTTCACGCTGCATGTCACCATCGACAACGCCAGCAGTGGCCACGCGTGCAAAGCTGCACAATCGGTGCTGAACCTGTTGCCGCTGGGCGAGGGCAGGGCAGACTTCTATCGCCGTGTGGCGGCAGGATACCGTCTGAATGATTTGGGCCTGGGTACCACGTCTATCATCAAACAATTCAACTTGCAGGACGAGGTGGTGGCGATGCTTGAGCGCAAGCGCGCCTTCGGCCAGCACATGCATTCGGACTATTGCCGCTTTGAAGGGCAGACCGTCAACCAATGGCTGGCCCGGCCTGGGCAGATCGGCGCTTTCCTCAAGGCCCTCGAAGACAAAGGCTGGATCAAGCACAACCAGGACCCCACCAACAGTCGCTTCTGGCAATTGATCGAGGGCGCTGGCGCCGCGATGTTCGGGGTGTTCAGCGGTTATGAAAAACAACTGATCCATGACTGGATTGCGGGTGAATGGGTTGCCAGCGAACGCGTGCCGCCCGTGCGGCCGGGACGCGGCAGCCGGTTTTCCCGCGAGCAGCATCGTCCCGCGGATCCTGATACCCAGGCCCTGGCGGAGTCATTGTGCAACTTGCCCGATGTGCAGCAGCTCAATGCACTGATCCCGTGGCTGTCGGCACGCCGTCACTGCACGCCTGCCGGGCTGTATGCCACTCGCCGCTTTATCCAACTGCGTGCGCGCCTGCGCTAAGGAATGTGCCTATGTCTGCGCAACAACTGGCTGATCGTGCCTTGTTGAATTTGGGCCGGGGGTTGAAGGAGGGTGGTTATCGCTTTATCACGCCAACGCCCTTGACCCATGAGCGTGTCTATCGGCGGCTGGCGACGCCCCTGGCAATGACACTGCGCGATGTGTTCGGTTGGTCGATGCCGTTCGATCAAGGCTTGTTGCCCGAGGCCCTGCGTGAAGAATTGCAGCAAGCGGATGTGATCGAAAAGCACGGCGCGTTATGGCGCAGCGCAGTGCGATGGTCGAGCCTCGACGGGCTGCTGTTCGCCCATTCGCCTTATCCCACCGACCAGGCGGACGCGGTGTTTTTCGGCCCCGACAGCTACCGCTTTGCCCACGTGATCGAAGCCTATCTGCAACAGCGTTTCGAGCCGCTCAAGCGCGCTGTGGACATTGGCTGTGGCGCCGGCGTCGGTGCACTGGTGATTGCTAAAGCCCGGCATGACGCCCAGGTGCTGGCGGTGGATATCAACCCCCGTGCCCTGCGCATGACCGCGGTGAATGCCGAGCTGGCCGCGCTGAATAACGTCAGCGTGTACCACAGTGATGTGCTGGCCAGTGTGGAGGGCGAATTCGACCTGATCGTCGCTAACCCGCCGTACATGAAAGATGACCGCCAGCGCGCCTATCGCCATGGCGGCGGCGCCTTGGGGGAGCAGTTGTCGCTGCGCATCGTCAGTGAGTCCATCGGGCGCCTGGCCCTGGGCGGTAGCCTGTTGCTGTATACCGGGGTGGCGATGGTGGCCGGCAGCGACCCCTTCGTGGAGGCGGTCAAGCCGCTGCTGGGCAGCGACGCCTACGGCTGGACCTACCGCGAACTGGACCCGGATGTTTTCGGTGAAGAACTGGAAAAACCAGGCTATGAGCAGGTGGAGCGCATCGCCGTGGTCGCACTGACTGTCACCCGATTGCGCTGAATACCCGATGCTCACCTTTGGCATTGAAGAGGAATACTTCATCACCGACCTGCACAGCCGCCAGATGGTCGGCGAGCCCTCGGCGGCAGTGCTGGCGGCCTGTCGCGAAGCGATTGGCGCGGGCTTCTCGTTTGAGATGTTCCAGGGCCAGATCGAGGCGGCCTCTCCGGTGTTCACCTCCAGCGCCGAAGCGGCGGACTACTTCCGGGCAGTGCGCGGCAACCTGGCGCAATCCCTGGCTGAGTTCGGCCTCGGTGTGGTGTGCGCCGGCAGCCACCCCCTGGCCGATTGGCGTGAGCAGCGGCCAACCGATCAGGCGCATTTCCGGCACCTGTTCGACGATATTCAATATGTAGCGCGGCGCAGTGTGTTGTGCGGGCTGCATGTGCATGTGCAGGTGCCGCAAACGCTGGACCGTATCGCGGTGATGAACCAGGTGTCGCCGTGGTTGCCGTTGTTGCTGCTGCTCAGTTGCTCGTCCCCCTTCTGGGACGGCGCGCCCAGCGGCTTCATGAGCTACCGCCAGGCCGCGTGCGACGAGTGGCCCCGCATGGGCGTGCCGGAACACTTCAGCGATTGGGCCGAGTACCAGCGCTACCTGGCCATGTTACAGCGCATCGGCGCGATCAAGGCCGATGGCAATGGCTGGTGGGGAATCCGCCCAGCGGCACGCTATCCCACCCTTGAACTGCGCATGACCGACGCCTGCCCACGGCTGGCGGATGCCTTGGCCCTCGCCACGCTGTTTCGGGTAATGGTCGCCCATGCCTGCGCGATGCAGCGCCCTGGCGCCAGGTTCAGTGCCGAGGCGCGCTGGCTGCTCAAGGAAAATCGCTGGCAGGCCAAACGTTATGGTGCCGCCGGCACGTTCGCGTTAGACGACGCAGGCACCCTGGGCAGCGCTGAGCAATGGCTGCAGTGCGCCCGGCAGACCTTTGCCGCCACCGCAGAGGCCATGGGCGAGCCGCTGCTGTTCGATACCCTGCAGGCACTGCTGCGACGCGGCAACAGCGCGGCCGAGCAGTTGCGCTGGCAGGCCCAGGCCCAGGCGAGCGGCGCCGATGCGCTTGCCAGCTTGCGCCAGGTAGTCGACCTGCTGTTGGCCCAGACTCGCGGCGACCATTGATCGGGTCTTGAACGAGGTTGATGGAACACTGATGGTCTTGCTCCGCCCTTAATCAGTAACCCCTCAACGGCAGGAGCGCAGAGCATGCGAGCGATGACTTACCAGGGCGCACACAAGGTGCAGGTGGATACCGTGCCCGATCCGATCATTGAACAACCCGACGACATCATTCTGCGGGTCACCGCCACCGCGATCTGTGGCTCGGACCTGCACCTGTACCGGGGCAAGATCCCGACCGTGGAGCACGGCGATATCTTCGGCCATGAGTTCATGGGCATCGTCGAAGAAACCGGCCCGGCCGTCACCGCCGTGCAACGCGGCGACCGTGTGGTGATTCCGTTCGTGATTGCCTGTGGCGATTGCTTTTTCTGCCAGCTCCAGCAATTCGCCGCCTGCGAAACCACCAACGATGGGCGCGGCGCGATCCTGAATAAAAAAGCCATCCCACCGGGTGCCGCGCTGTTTGGCTACAGCCGCCTGTATGGCGGTATACCCGGCGGCCAGGCGGAGTGGGTGCGGGTGCCCAAGGCCAATACCGGGCCGTTCAAGGTGCCCGGCACCCTGGCGGATGAGAAGGTGCTGTTCCTCTCCGATATCCTGCCCACCGCTTGGCAGGCAGTGACCAACGCTGGCATCGACAAAGGCTCCAGCGTGGCCATCTATGGTGCCGGGCCCGTGGGCCTGCTCAGTGCGGCCTGCGCGCAGATGCTGGGTGCCGAGCAGATCTTCATGGTCGACGACCATCCGTATCGTTTGGCCTATGCGCAGAAAATGTACGGCGTGATCCCGATCAACTTCGAAGAAGACGAAGACCCGGCGGACACCATCATCCGCCAGACCGCCGGCATGCGCGGCGTCGATGGTGTGGTGGACGCGGTGGGTTTCGAGGCCAAGAGCAGCACCACGGAAACCCTGCTCACCGCGCTCAAGATCGAGGGCAGCAGCGGCAAGGCGCTGCGCCAGTGCATCGCCGCCGTACGTCGCGGTGGTGTGGTCAGCGTCGCCGGGGTGTATGCCGGGTTTATCCATGGCTTCATGTTTGGCGATGCTTTCGACAAGGGCCTGACCTTCAAGATGGGCCAGACCCATGTGCAGCGGTTCTTACCGGAGTTGTTGGAGCACATCGAGCTGGGGCATCTGCATCCGGAGGCGATCATCACTCACCGGCTGCCCCTGGAGCAGGCGGCGCGGGGGTATGAGCTGTTTGATAAAGCCGAGGAGGAATGCCGCAAGGTGATCCTGCTGCCGGGTGGGAGCGACCGGCCGCTGACCGAGCCGCTGGACGAACTGACCCCTGAGTTGCGCGTACAAAGCGTTCCCGGGTTCTAGGCCAATAACCGGAAAAATGTGGGAGCTGGTTTGCCTGCTATAGCGGTGGTTCAGTTGAATATTCAGTGACTGACACGCCGCCTTCGCGGGCAAGCCCGCTCCCACAGGGGATCTGTGCCGGACGCTGATTTTGTGGGCGATGCATGACCAATGTGGGAGCTGGTTCTTCTTTGCTTCGACAGTGGTGTTTCCCACATTAACCGGTGTCAGGCTGCGGCTTGCGGCTGGATGCGCAATTCACCTTCGACATCTTTGACCAACCCGCTGGCGACAAACAGCGGCGCCAGGCGTTTGTGCAACTGTGGCTCGACAAACTCTTTGACTGTATCCAGCGCCAACGTTCCACTGAGCGGCAGCTCGGCCTTGGTGTACGACAACCATGCCTTCTTCAACGCCATCAACACATCACTCCCCGCCGTCGAAGCGAAGCGACGGTGCACCGGCTTACCCTCGAAGGTGAAGGTGTGTTGGAACTCATAGCCGCTTTCATCGCCGCCGTTGGCCGTGCAGCGCACGCAGGTGCAAGGGCCGTCGCCGAAGGCGCTGCGCAGGTAGGCGTTGAAGTCCACCACGGGCTTGAGTGACAGGCGCTTATCAACCTCGAACAGGTCCCCGGTCATTTTTTCGTCAGTGTTCAACGTCCATTTCCTCGCAGTCGGTTGCTGTGTTTCAAAGCGCGGCACAATACCAGCCGAGCGTGGGTTTGGGGATTATTTGCGTCGTGGGAGGGTCAGCGGAAGAACTCACCGGGGGTGGAATCGAACTGCTGACGAAATGCATTGATAAAGGCTGAGGTCGATTCATAGCCACACCCCAATGCCACATCCGTCACCCGCTCGCCTTGTTCCAGGGCGGGCAGGGCGCTCAACAGGCGCAGGCGCTGGCGCCACGCGCGGAATGTCAGCCCGGTGTCACTCAGGAACACCCGACTGAGGGTCTTTTCGCTGACCCCCAGTTTGCGGCTCCACTCGCCCAAGGTGGTCTGCTGCTCGGGGTGCAGGTTCAGGCTGCGGTAGATCTGTCGCAGCCGTGGGTCGTGAGGCAGCGGCAACATCAAATCCACCTGGGGTGCGGCGGCGAGCTGATCGAGCAGTACCTGAGCCAGGCGCCCGTCCGGCCCGTCCTCGGTATATTCCACCGGCAATTGGCTGAAGTTGCGGATCAGCTCGCGTAGCAAACTGCTCACCTCCAGCACCTGGCAACGCTCGGCGGCCCACGCGGTGACGCTGCAATCGAGGTACAAGCTGCGCATCTCCGTATGGGGCGAACTGAACACACGATGGGGCATGCCGGCCGGAATCCATACGGCGCGCTGCGGTGGCGCGACGAAACGACCGACGCTGGTCTGGATCTCCAGCACCCCGGAAATCGCGTAGGACAACTGCACCCACGGGTGGCTGTGGCGTCGTGTCAGCGCCCGGTTGGGCAATGATTCAGTACGCCCGTACACCGGCCTCGGCAGGCTGGAAAGCCCAGGTACACTGCGGCGCACGGCTTTTTCATGTCCTTTAGGCGGCATTTACTGGCTCATTGGCGTTAGTCGGTAACAGATGGTTACGTTAGAGTCGTCGCGACGCTCTTGGCAACCCCTGGAAGAATTGCTTATGACCCGGCCCCGGTTTCTCCCCGACAACTTCACCCTCACCCTGATCGCCACGGTGATCCTCGCTTCACTGCTGCCCGCCAGCGGCCAGATAGCCGTGGCGTTCGGCTGGGTCACCAACCTGGCCATCGCGCTGCTGTTTTTCCTGCACGGCGCCAAGCTGTCGCGCAAGGCTATCGTCGCCGGTGCCGGCCACTGGCGTTTGCATTTGCTGGTGTTCAGCCTGACCTTCGTACTGTTTCCGTTGCTGGGCCTGGCGCTCAAGCCAGTGCTGTCGCCGTTGATCGGCAACGAGCTGTACATGGGCATGCTCTACCTCTGCGCCTTGCCGGCCACTGTGCAATCGGCGATTGCCTTTACCTCCCTGGCCCGCGGCAACATCCCGGCGGCCATCTGCAGCGCGGCGGCGTCCAGCCTGTTCGGCATCTTCCTGACGCCCCTGCTGGTAGCGCTGCTGCTCAACGTGCATGGGGATGGCGGCTCCACAGTCGATGCGATTGTCAAAATCAGCGTGCAGTTGTTGCTGCCGTTCATTGCCGGGCAGATTGCCAGCCGATGGATCGGTGGCTGGGTCGGGCGTAACAAAGCCTGGCTGAAATTCGTCGACCAGGGCTCGATTCTGCTCGTGGTCTACGGGGCTTTCAGCGAGGCGGTCAACGAAGGCATCTGGCACCAGATCCCGCTGTGGGAGTTGGGCGGCTTGGTGGTGGCCTGCTGCGTGTTGCTGGCCCTGGTGTTGGTGTCGTCTACGTTGCTGGGCAAGGCGTTTGGTTTTAACCAGGAAGACCGCATCACCATCCTGTTCTGCGGCTCGAAGAAAAGCCTGGCGACCGGCGTGCCGATGGCGCAGGTGCTGTTTGCCGGGGCGAGTATGGGGGTGTTGATTTTGCCGTTGATGCTGTTTCACCAGATCCAGTTGATGGTTTGTGCGGCGTTGGCCCAACGCTATGCCCAGCGGCCGGAGAGCATTCCTGAATTGATGGGGCAGGTCGATCCGTGATGCACCTCTCATTCGCGGGTAAATAAGCTCAAGTTAACCGGCGTGCCGACGACTTACTTCTTAACTAACCCAAGAAGGAGTGTCGGCATGAACGTTCGTCGTGTTGCGGTAATGACTGGCCTCCTGGGCCTGTGGGCAAGTACCTGCGGCGCCGCCCAGACCGTGGGGCAGGGCACCATCAGGTTCAGCGGCGCGATTGTCGAGTCAGGGTGTGCGACAAATGCGCGCAGCGGCTCGGTAATGGAACTGCGCGGTTGCGCCCAATCCAGTCGTGGCAGCCGAATCGAGGTGCGCAGTGTCGCGCCGGTGGTCAGCGTCGACGCACCCCATGTGCGGCTGGTAGCGGACACCGGCGAGGGGCGCTATTACGATCAGCGGTACGTGCTGGTAGACCGCGCCGGCAAGCTGATTCAGTCGGGCAATTACGTGATTACCATGACCTCGCCATAAACCCTGGGGCGACGATCCGCAGCAACAGCGGTGCGAGAAACCTATAGAATGCTCGGCGGCGGCGCTTGTCCTGGGTGGCCGCTTGATCACTGTCAGAGTACCGCGCCCGTCAATGAGCCTTTCAGCCGCAACCCCCCAAGCCAATTGGCAACCGGTCATCGCCCTCGCGCTGGCCGCGTTTGTGTTCAATACCACCGAATTCGTCCCCGTCGGGCTGCTCAGCGCCATTGGTGCCAGCTTTGACATGCCCGTGGCCAGCGTCGGCCTGATGCTCACCATCTACGCGTGGATTGTGTCGCTGACCTCGCTGCCGGTGATGCTGCTGACCCGCAACGTCGAACGGCGAAAATTGTTGATTGTGCTGTTCGGTCTGTTTATCGCCAGCCATATTCTCTCCAGCGTGGCCACCAGCTTCGGCTTGCTGATGGTCAGTCGGGTCGGCATTGCCCTGGCCCATGCGTTGTTCTGGTCGATCACGGCTTCGCTGGCTGTACGCCTGGCGCCAGAGGGCAAGCAGGTGCAGGCCCTTGGTTTGCTGGCCACCGGCACGTCCCTGGCGATGGTACTGGGCATTCCGTTGGGCCGTCTGTTGGGCGAGGCCATGGGCTGGCGTACCACCTTTCTGGTGATCGCCGCCTTCGCCGCCGCCCTTGTGTTCTGGCTGGCGCGCACCTTGCCGCTGCTGCCCAGCCAGAACTCCGGCTCCCTGCGCAGCCTGCCGTTGCTGTTCAAGCGCCCGGCGCTGGTGGCGCTCTATGTGCTGACCGCAATGACTGTCACTGCGCAATTCACCGCCTACAGCTACATCGAACCCTTCGTCGAAGGCGTCGCCGGCCTGGGCGGCAGTGCCGTGACCCTGATCCTGCTGGTGTTCGGTGGTGCTGGCATCATCGGCTCGTTGTTGTTCAGCCTGGTGCATCGCTTCAACCCCCACCTGTTCGTGATCGGCGCAGTGTCTATCCTCGCCGCGTGCCTGGCGCTGATGCTGCCGTTGAGCGGCGCCGAGTCTTACCTGGTGGGGCTGAGCATTTTCTGGGGCATGGCGATCATGGGGTTTGGCCTGGCCATGCAGTCCAAGGTGCTGGTGCTGGCACCGGATGCCACGGATGTGGCCATGGCGATGTTTTCCGGGATCTACAACATTGGCATCGGCGGCGGCGCGTTGATGGGCAGTTGGGTGGGCAGCCACTTCGGCTTCGCCTGGATCGGCGCGGCGGGCGGTTTGTTGGCGGGGCTGGCGTTGGTGGGGTATTGCCTGGCGATTCGGCGGTTTGGGCAGGGTGGTGCCCCGATGCCAAGCTGATCGCCCCGTATCTACCGGATAACTACAGACTAAGTGTGGGAGCCGGCTTGCCTGCGATGGCGGTGTGTCAGCCACTGCATCTGTTGCTGCACGACCGCTTTCGCAGGCAAGCCAGCTCCCACATTTGATCTTCACTGCCTTGAGCAATGCGTTCGCTTGACTGACTGTCCTACGCCACCGGGATCAACGGATCCGCCGCCGCCAACGCCACCTTTCTATCCGCTGCCGGTGGGTAGATCCACACGCTATTGATCTGCTGTTTGAGTTCCTTGGCTTCCTGGCCCACCAGCTTGAGCTGACGGTCCCAGCCTTCGGTGTACACCGCGCCCCAGGCGCCGAGGTCGAGGCAGGTCACGTATTTGGGTTGGCTGTAGGCCATGGGGGCCACGCCGATCAGATCGGCGGCGACGTTGTTGCCGGCATAGCGGCCCAGCGCGATGGCGTGCTGGCAGGACATGGCAGCGAAGTTGCCCAGCGCGTCTGTGGCGGCGTAGGCCACGTCGCCAGCGGCGAAGATGGCAGCCTGGCCCTTGACCTTGAGGTGGGCGTCCACGTGCAGGCGGCCCTGGGGATCGCGGGTGCCCTCAATCTGTTCGGTCAGCGGGTTGGCGCGAAAGCCGATGGTCCAGATCACGGTGCTCGATTCAATCCGCTGCCCATCTGCCAGGGTCACGCCACCGGCATCCACCGAGGCGACCGAGGTGTTCAGTACCCATTCAAGCCCCAGTGCCTGGCTGGCTTCGATGATCGATGGGCGTATGCCATCGCCCATCGACGCGGCAATCTGCGGCCCGCGGTCGACCACGATCACACGGATGCTGGCCGTCTCACCCAGTGCCGCACGCAGGCGCGCCGGCATTTCGGTGGCGGTCTCGATACCGGTAAAGCCGCCGCCGGCCACCACCACGGTATTGCGGGCCGGGCTGTCGGGCAGGTTTTTCAGGGCGTTGATATGGGCTTCAAGGTGCGCCGCGTCTTCGATCTGATCCACATCGAACACATGCTCGATGCCGTCCATGCCGGGGCGGTTCAAGCGGCTGCCGGCGGCCACTACCAGGCGATCGTAGGCGAGGGTGGCCGGGATGCCGGCCGCGTTGCGGTAGGTCACCTGCTTATTAGTGGCGTCGATGCTGTCGGCGGCGCCTTGCACAAAGGTCACGCCTACGGCGTCGAACAGCGCATCAAGCGGGGCCAGCATGGTATGCACATCGGGCTCGTAGAACCGCGGGCGGATACGCAGCTCCGCTTGGGGGGCGAGCAGGCTGATGTGCACATCGTTGCGGTCGTGTTTATCCAGTAGCCGAGCCGCGCTCAAGGCGCTCCACACGCCACCGAACCCGGCGCCAATGATCAGAATGTGTTGTTTCATGGGGTTGCTCCAGAGACCAGATAAGCCGCAAGGCATTGCCGGATCACTGTAAAAGCAGCAGGGTCTGTCCGAAAGGACATATAACCCTGGATGACTGCCACCTCTGCCGGCCTAGCGGGAAAAGCGCTCGCGGTAGTCGCGGGGTGAGATGGCCAGGTGGCGGTGGAAGGTGCAGCGCATGCGTTCCTCATCGCCAAACCCGCAAAGCCCGGCGATCTGGTCGATGCTGCGCTGGGAGTCTTCGAGCATGCGGCGCGCCGCTTCCATGCGAAACAGTTCGATGGCCTTGGCCGGGGTGCGACCGGTTTTTTGCTTATAGACCCGGGCAAAGTTGCGTGGGCTCATATGGCTCTGCGCGGCCAGGCGCTCGACACTGAGGTCGCTGTCGCGCAGGTTGTCGCTGATCCATGCATGCAGCGCATCAAAGCTGGCGCTGTCGGCGGTTTGCGCTTGCAGCACCTGGCTGAACTGCGCCTGGCCACCGGGGCGCTTGAGGAACACCACCAATTCGCGTGCCACTTGCAGCGCCACTTCGCGCCCGCAGTCAGCCTCCACCAGCGCGAGCGCCAGGTCGATCCCGGCGCTGACGCCCGCCGAGGTCCACACCTGGCCTTGCTGCACGAAGATCGCGTCCACGTCCACCTCGATGCTCGGGAAACGTTGCTTGAGCAGCTCGCACATGGCCCAATGCGTTGCCGCGCGGCGCCCCTCCAGCAAGCCCGCCAGCGCCAGCAAAAACGTGCCGCTGCACACCGAGGCGGTCCGTCGCGCCTGGCCGGAGGCGTTGCGCAACCAGTCCACCAGCGCGGTATTTTCCAGCATGGCTTGCTCAATGGCTGGCGCGCCGGGTACCACCAGGGTGTCGATGGCAGCGGGGTCAAACTGTGCCAAGGCGACTGTGTCGACGCTCAAGCCCTCGGCGGTCGGCATCAGCCCGCCCGCCAGGCTGGCGTTGTGCAACACATAACCTTGCAAACCGCGCTCGGCCATGGCCTTGGTCGCGGCCCAGAACACCGTCTGGGCGCCAGTCAGGTCGAGCAAGCCCATGTGCGGGTAGGTCAGGAACACCAACGTGCGTGGTTGGGCCAAAGCAGAGAGTGCAGTCATGCGCAGGCCAGCAGCTTTTCCAGTTTTTCCTGATCCCGCGCAAACGGCCGGATCCCTTCGGCACGCAATCGCTCGGCGTATTCCGGGATGGCGCAGGCCTTGAGCAGCAGCGACGGGTTGGTGGTGGCGCCCACGGGCCGCGGGCGGCTGATGGCTTCCAGATTGCCGGTGTCGCTGACCACAGTGGTGAATGGCTTGAGTTGTTCAAGTTTGGACGTCATCGCCGCGTTCTCCGGAAAAGGGCACGGCGCTGTTTTACCATGTCCCGCGCACCTTGTTTACCCTGAGGCTGTCAGCTCCGGGCCGCCTTGGCATCCACAGAGAGGGGTAACCGCCAGAGTTCGGTGGAACCCTTCAGCCGGGCACTTGTCCCCGCTTCCCATGTCACCCCCCAGCCCACAGATACCTTAATTTTCCAAGCCTGCCGGAAGCCACTCCAGGCCCTCGGCTGCGCCCGCTATTTTTTCCTGGGCGCCCGGCACTGCCGATCCAAGCGGCAAAACTGAATACGGACATTCTCGTCAACCGTGAATTATCAGGCAGGTTACCCATGCAGTTCAGCGACTTACTGGCAGCGATCTCCACCCATGCGATCCGTCTGCAGACCGAAGAGGGCGACCTGATCGTCCTGGGCGATGACGAAGCGTTGGACGACGCGCTCTGGGATCAATTGATCGCGCACAAACCCCAACTGTTGCAGTTAGTCGCCGAACATGGCGGTGACTGGCTGAGCCCGGCCTACCGCATCACACCGGACATGCTGGCCCTGGTCAACCTCGACCAGCCGGCCATCGACCGCATCGTCGCGGCGGTCCCAGGCGGCGCGGCGAATGTGCAGGATATCTACCCCCTGGCGCCGCTCCAGGAAGGCATGCTTTATCACCATCTTTCGGCGCAGAAGGGTGACCCTTACGTGCTGCACGCGCAGTTCGTGTTCGACAGCCGCGCACGCCTTGGGGCCTTTGCCGAGGCGTTGCAATGGGTCATCGACCGTCACGACATCCTGCGTACCTCGATGGTCTGGGAGCGCCTGGACGAGCCGCTGCAAGTGGTGTGGCGCAAGGCTGTGCTGGCCTGCGAAGAGGTGCCTCTGGACGGTGCTGGCCGCCTCGCTCAATTGCTCGCTCGCTATGATGCCCGCGCTTATCGCATGGACCTGGGCCAGGCGCCGCTGCTGCGCCTGGTATTCGCTGACGACCCGGCCAACCAGCGGGTGGTGGCGATGCTGCTGTTCCACCACACCATCCTTGATCACACGGCCCTGGATGGCGTTCGGCATGAGATCCAGCTGTACCTGGCCGGGCAGCAAGCCCAGGCCCCTGCACCGGTAGCGTTTCGCAGCTATATCGCCCAGGTGCGCCATGGCGTCAGCGAGCAGGCCCATGAGGCGTTCTTCCGCGACATGCTGGCGGATATCGATGAACCGACGCTGCCGTTCGGCCTGCAAGATGTGCAGGGTGATGGCCAAGGGATCGACGAAGTGCGCATCCCCGTCGACAGCGCTCTGAGCCGCCGCCTGCGCAGCATGGCGCGCCCGCTGGGGGTGAGTGTGGCGAGCCTGATGCACCTGGCCTTGGCGCGAGTGCTGAGTGCGGTTTCGGGGCGGGAGGCGGTGGTATTTGGCACCGTGATGCTCGGGCGCATGGGCGCAGGCGAGGGCGGTGAACGGGCCTTGGGCATGTTCATCAACACCTTGCCACTGCGGGTGGATGTGGGTGAGCAGGGCGTGCGCGCTGCGGTCAAGGTCACCCATGAGCGCCTCACGCGCTTGCTCGATCACGAACATGCGTCCCTGGCGCTGGCACAACGGTGCAGCGGCGTGGCGGCGCCTACGCCGCTGTTCAGCGCGATACTCAACTACCGTCACAGCGCTGCCACCGACATGGCGGCGGTGATCAAAGTCGCCGACGGCATCCAGGTGTTGGGCGCCGAGGAGCGCACCAATTACCCGCTGACGCTGAACGTCGATGACCTGGGTGAAGACTTCGCCCTGACCGTGATGGTCGATGCGTCCATTGGCGCGCAGCGGGTTGCGGGTTATCTGCATACGGCCTTGGAAAGCCTGGCCGACGCCCTTGAACAACGACCGGATATGCCGCTCTGCGGCCTGAACATCCTGCCTGACGCTGAACGCCACCATTTGCTGCACACTTTGAATCATTGCTCCACGCATTACGCCGACACCCAACTGATCCACCAGCAAGTCGAAACCCACGCCGCTGCCCAGCCCGATGCCATTGCGTTGCGCTTCGAGCACCACGCCCTGACCTACCGCCAACTCAACGAACGCGCCAACCAGGTCGCCCACGCGCTCCTGGCCCACGGTGTGTGCCCCGACGCGCGCGTGGCCATTTGCGTGGAGCGTGGCCCGCAGATGATCATCGGCCTGCTTGGCATTCTCAAGGCCGGTGCGGGCTATGTGCCCATCGACCCGGCCTATCCCCAGGAACGCATCGCCTACACCCTGGCCGACAGCCAGCCGGTGGTGGTGCTGGTGCAGGCAAACACGGCGCAGCGGGCCGGCGCACTGGCCCGGATCGACCTGGACCACCTGGGCCCGTTGCCCATCACCAACCCTGGGCTGCACCTGAGCCCGGCCAACCTGGCCTACGTCATCTACACCTCCGGCTCCACTGGCCAGCCCAAGGGCGTGATGATCGAGCATCGCCAGGTCGCACGCCTGTTCAGCGCCACCCACCACTGGTTCGGGTTCAACCCGCACGATGTGTGGGCGCTGTTCCATTCCTTCGCGTTCGACTTTTCCGTGTGGGAAATCTGGGGCGCGCTGATGCACGGCGGCCAGTTGCTGATCGTGCCGCAACTGGTCAGCCGCTCGCCGGATGAGTGCTACGCGCTGTTGTGCGACGCCCGGGTGAGCATCCTCAACCAGACGCCGAGCGCGTTCCGCCAGTTGATCGCGGCCCAGGGCAACAGTGCCCAGTCCCATTCCTTGCGCCAAGTGATTTTCGGCGGCGAAGCCCTGGAACCGGGCATGCTCAAGCCGTGGTACGCACGGGCAGTGAATGCCGGTACGCAACTGGTGAACATGTACGGCATCACTGAAACCACCGTGCATGTGACCTACCGTGCGCTGGAAGCGGCCGACGCGCACTTGGTCGGCGTGAGCCCGATTGGCGTGCGTATTCCCGATTTGCAGTTGTACGTGCTGGATGAGCGCCATGAGCCCTTGCCCCTGGGTGTGGTGGGCGAGTTGTACGTGGGCGGTGCCGGGGTGGCGCGTGGTTACCTCAACCGCCAGGCGCTGAATGCCGAACGCTTCCTTGCCGACCCGGCCACCGGCTTGCGCATGTACAAGACCGGCGACCTCGGCCGCCTGCTGGCCGACGGCAGTGTTGAGTACCTGGGGCGTAACGATGACCAGGTCAAGATCCGTGGTTTCCGTATCGAACTGGGTGAAATCCAGGCGCACCTGGCCACTGCCAGCGGCGTGCGCGATGCGGTGGTGATCGCCCGTGAAGATCAGCCGGGCGACAAACGCCTGGTGGCCTATGTGATCAGCGATGGCGAACTCAACGTGGCCGCCCTGCGTGACCATCTACTGCTGAGCCTGGCCGAACACATGGTGCCCAGCGCCTTCGTGCGCCTGGATACGCTGCCGTTGACTACCAACGGCAAACTCGACCGCAAGGCCTTGCCCGCACCCGATGCCGACGCCGTGGCCCGGCGCGAGTATGCGGCGCCCCAGGGGGCGGTGGAAACCACCCTCGCCATGCTCTGGCAAGACCTGCTCAACGTCGACCGTGTCGGTCGTGAGGACAATTTCTTCGAACTCGGCGGCCATTCGCTGCTGGCGGTCAAGCTGATCGAACGCATGCGCCAGGTCGACCTCAGCGCCGATGTGCGCGTGCTGTTCGGTCAACCGACCTTGGCGGCGCTCGCTGCGGCGGTGGGCGGCCAGCAGACCGTGCAGGTGCCGGCCAACCTTATTCAAGCAGACACGCAGGCCATAACCCCGGACATGCTGCCCCTGGTCGAGCTGGATCAGGCCGCTATCGACCATATCCTTGAGGCCGTGCCCGGTGGCGTTGCCAACGTGCAGGACATCTACGGCCTGGCGCCGCTGCAGGCCGGCATTCTCTACCACCACCTGGCGACCACCGAGGGCGACCCCTACGTGTTGCAGGTGCAGTTGCGGTTTCACGACCAGGGCGCCGTCGACGGGTTTGTCAACGCGCTGCACACGGTGATCGAGCGCAACGATATTCTGCGCACCGCCATCCTCTGGGAGGGCCTGGAAGAGCCGGTGCAAGTGGTGTTACGCCAGGCACCCTTGGTGATCGAACGCCTGGATGCGCTGGGCAGTGATGCACTGGAGCATCTGCAACAGCGTTTCGACCCACGCCACTATCGCCTGGACCTGTCACGCGCCTCGCTGATGCGCCTGGCGTATGCGCAGGACAGCCACGGCTTGGTCGGCATTTTGCTGCTGCACCATATCCTCCTCGACCACACGGCCCTGCACGTGCTGGTCAAAGAGATGAGTGCCAGCCTGCATGGCCACAGCGCACAACTGCCTGACGCGGTGCAGTATCGCAACTACGTGGCCCAGGCCCGCCTCGGTGTCACCCAGGCCCAGCATGAAGCCTTCTTCAGCCAGATGCTGGGCGACATCGACGAGCCGACCCTGGCCTTCGGCTTGCAGGACGTGAACGGTGACGGCAGCGGCATCCATGAAGCGCGCCTGCCGCTGGAGCCTGCGCTCAACCTGGGCTTGCGCGAACAGGCGCGGCAACTGGGCGTGAGCACCGCGAGCCTGGTACACCTGGCCTGGGCCCAGGTGCTGGGCCAGGTGTCTGGCCAGCAGGAGGTGGTATTCGGCACCGTGTTGCTGGGCCGTATGCAGGGCGGCGAGGGCGCGGACCGGGCGCTGGGGATGTTTATCAATACCTTGCCGCTGCGGGTCAGCGTTGGCAGCGTCGGCGTGCAGGCCGGCGTGCGCGCCACCCATGCGCGCCTGGCGCAACTGCTCGGGCACGAACATGCCTCGTTGTCCCTGGCCCAGCGTTGCAGTGGCGTGCGGGGCTCGCTGCCGCTGTTCAGCACCTTGCTCAACTACCGACACAGCGCAGCCGATGAAGCGCCGGGGGACAACCCCTTTGCCGCTTCCGGTATCGAGATTCTCAGCTCCGAAGAACGTAGCAACTATCCGCTGGTGCTCAACGTTGATGACCTGGGGAGTGGCTTTGCGCTGACGGTGCAAGGCGTCGCGCACCTGGATGTGCAACGCGTGGGTGAGTACATGCTCACCGCGTTGCGCCATGTGGTGAGCGCGCTGCAACATGCGCCGACCACGCCGCTGCAGGCGGTGTCGATCCTGCCGCCTTCCGAGCGTCATCAAGTGCTGGTAGGTTTCAACGCCACCGCCCGGCAATACCCCTCGCAACTTACTGTATCGCAACTGTTTGAAGCCCAGGCGCTGGCCCGCCCTGAAGCGCCGGCGGCGGTGCAGGGCGAGCTGTCACTGAGCTACCGTGACCTCAATCGCCGTGCCAACCGCCTGGCCCATCATCTGATCAGCCAGGGTGTGCAGCCCGGCGAAAGCGTGGCGATTGCCTTGCCGCGTTGCCTGGATCTGCTGGTCTGCCAACTGGCGATCCTCAAGTGCGCTGCGGTGTATGTGCCGCTGGACGTCAACGCGCCTGTCGAACGCCAGGCCTTCATCGTCAAAGACAGCGGCGCACGCCATGTGCTGGACGACCTGGCGCAGTTGGATCTGGACGCGCAGTCGCCCGCTAACCCAGACTTGGCCCAATCCGCGCAGAGCGTTGCCTACATCCTCTACACCTCCGGCTCCACCGGGACGCCCAAGGGCGTGCAAGTGCCCCACCTCGCTATCTCGCGGCTGGTGCTTAACAACGGTTTTGCCGAGTTCAATGCCCACGACCGGGTGGCCTTTGCTTCTAACCCGGCATTTGACGCCAGCACCCTCGAGGTGTGGGCGCCGTTGCTCAATGGCGGTTGTGTGGTGGTGGTCGAGCAGGTGCAGTTGTTATCCCAAGCCGCGTTCGCCGAGCTGTTGCGGGAACAGGCGGTCAGCGTGTTATGGATGACCGCCGGGCTATTTCATCAGTACGCCGATGCGTTGATGCCGGTGTTCCGCCAATTGCGCTACCTGATCGTCGGCGGCGACGTGCTTGACCCTCAGGTGATTGGCCGGGTACTCAAGCTCGGCAAACCCCAGCATCTGCTGAATGGGTATGGCCCGACCGAAGCCACCACGTTCTCCACCACGTTTGAGATCACTACCCTTGGCGAGGGCGCTATTCCGATTGGTCGACCGATTGCCAACGCTCAGGCCTATGTACTGGACGCGCGCCAGCAACCGCTGCCCGTGGGTGTGACCGGCGAGCTCTATATCGGCGGTGCGGGCGTTGCGAAAGGCTACTTGAATCTGCCTCAGCTGAGCGCGGAAAAATTCGTCCCGAACCCATTCGGCGATGGCCAACTCTACCGCAGCGGTGATCTGGCCTGCTGGCGAGCCGACGGCAATTTGATGTATCTGGGGCGCAATGACCTGCAGGTGAAGATTCGTGGCTTTCGTATCGAACCCGGTGAAATCGAAGCGTGCCTGTGTGCCTGTGCCGGGATCAGGGACGTTGTGGTATCGGTTCGCGAAGACGAGCCTGGCCACAAACGGTTAGTGGCCTATTACACCGCCGACGCAACGTTGGATATCGCAACCCTGCGAGCTCATGTGCAAGGCCGGTTGCCCGATTACATGGTGCCTTCGGCTTATGTGTGGCTGGCGCAGTTGCCGCTCACCGCCAACGGCAAGCTCGACCGCAAGGCATTGCCGGTACCCGACCAGGCCGCCTTGATCAGCCGTGGCTACGAAGCCCCACAAGGCGAGGTGGAAAGCCTGCTGGCGCAGATCTGGCAGGACGTGCTCAAGCTTGAACGCGTGGGGCGCCATGATCACTTCTTCGAATTGGGCGGGCATTCGTTGCTGGCGGTCAGCCTGATCGAACGCATGCGCCAGGTGGGCCTGAGCGCCGATGTGCGCGTGTTGTTCAGCCAGCCAAGCCTGGCCGCGCTGGCGGCAGCCGTGGGCAGCGGCAGAGAAATCGTGGTGCCCGCCAATGGCATCCCCACCGGCTGCATACAGATCACACCGTCGATGCTGAGCCTGGTGCAACTCACCCCGCAGGCCATCGCGCGGATTGTCGCCAGCGTGCCGGGTGGTGCAGCGAATATCCAGGATATCTACCCGCTGGCGCCGCTACAGGAAGGCATTCTCTACCACCACATCAGCGCCGAGCAGGGCGACCCGTACCTGCTGCAATCGCGCATGGCCTTTGACACTGCCGAGCGCCTGCACGGTTTTATGGGCGCGCTGCAACAGGTGGTGGCGCGCCACGACATTCTGCGTACCGCTGTGGTGTGGGAAGGGCTCGAAAGCCCGGTGCAAGTGGTGTGGCGCACCGCCCAGTTGGGGGTGCACGAGGTGATGCTCGACCCGGCACACGGCGACGTGATGGCGCAACTGCATGAGCGTTTCGATGCGCGTCACTACCGCCTGGACATTACCCAGGCGCCCTTGCTGCGAATGGTCTATGCCCAGGACCCGGCGCACAACCGGGTCGCGGCGATCCTGCTGTTCCATCACCTGGCGCTGGACCACACCGCCATGGAAGTGGTCGGCCAGGAAATGCGTGCCTTTATGTTCAACCAGGCCCAGGATTTGCCCGCCGCCGCGCCGTTTCGCAACTATGTGGCCCAGGCGCGACTGGGCGTCAGTGTGGCGCAGCATGAGCAGTTTTTCCGCGACATGCTCGCCGAAGTCGACGAGCCCACCTTGCCGTTTGGCCTGCAGGATGTGCAGGGCGATGGCCGTGCAATCGAAGAAGCCGAGGTGCACCTGGAAGCGGGCCTGGCCCAGCGTGTACGCCAGCAGGCGCGCCAACTGGGCGTCAGCGCCGCCAGTCTGATGCACCTGGCCTGGGCCCAGGTGTTGGGCCTGGTCTCGGGCCGCGACGAGGTGGTATTCGGCACGGTGCTGATGGGCCGTATGCAAGCCGGCGAGGGCGCAGACCGTGCGCTGGGGATGTTTATCAACACCTTGCCGCTGCGGGTCGATATTGCAGCCGGCGCAGCGCAGGCGGTCAAAGCCACCCATGCACGCTTGAGCGCCTTGCTCGGGCATGAGCATGCGTCACTGGCCCTGGCCCAGCGTTGCAGCGGCGTGCCGACCAGCACGCCGCTGTTCAGCGCCTTGCTCAATTACCGCCACAGCAACCCAGGCGAAATGGCCCGCGACGGCCACGGCATCTGGGAAGGCGTGCAACTGCTGGGCGGTGAAGAACGCAGCAACTATCCGCTGACCCTGAGCGTGGATGACCTGGGCGCAGGCTTTGGCCTGAGCGTGCTGGCCGTGCCGCAAATCGGCGCGCAGCGCCTGTGCGACTACATGCTCAGCGCCGTGGAGCAACTGGTTGCCACCCTTGAGACGGCGCCCCACCGTGCGCTGCGCCAGTTACCGATTCTGCCCGCCGCAGAGCGCGATACGGTGCTGCGCGAGTTCAACGCCACTGCCCACGACTTCCCCCGTGGCCAGACGGTGCACGGTGCGTTTGAGGTGCAGGCCGAGCGCCAACCCCATCGCATTGCCGTGCAGCAAGGCAGCGAGGCGCTGACGTATCAGCAGCTCAATCAACGGGCCAACCAGTTGGCTCATCACTTGCTGGAACTCGGCGTGCAAGCCGATGAACGCGTGGCACTGTGTTGCCGCCGCGGCCCGCAGATGCTGGTGGGGCTGTTGGGCATTCTCAAGGCTGGCGCGGGCTATGTGCCGATCGACCCGGCGTACCCCGCCGAGCGTATCGCCTACTTGTTGCAAGACAGCGCGCCCGTGGCGGTGCTGGCCGAGACCAGCACGCGGGAGCTGCTGGGGCCCGTCGCCGTGGTCGATCTGCAGGACCCCGGTTGGCAGCGCCACGCCGTCAGCAATCCGCAACTGCCCGCCCTGACGCCCGCGCACCTGGCGTATGTGATCTACACCTCCGGCTCCACCGGCCTGCCCAAGGGCGTGACGGTGGAACACCGCACCGTGGAGAACCTGGTGCATTGGCACTGTGAGGCCTTTGGTCTGACAGCGGTGAGCCACACCAGCAGCGTGGCCGGCATGGGGTTTGATGCCATGGCCTGGGAAGTCTGGCCGGCCCTGTGCGTCGGCGCGACCCTGCACCTGCCACCCGCCGACATCGGCAACGAAAACATCGATGAACTGCTGGCCTGGTGGCTGGCACAGCCGTTGGACGTGAGTTTCCTGCCCACCCCGGTGGCCGAGTACGCGTTCAGCCTGCCCCAGCAGCACCCCACCTTGCGCATCCTGCTGATCGGCGGTGACCGCCTGCGTCAGTTCACCCAGGAGCGGCGCTTTGCGGTGGTCAACAACTACGGCCCCACCGAAGCCACGGTGGTTGCCACCTCCGGCCGCGTGCGGGCCGGGCAGGTGTTGCATATCGGCCGGCCCATCGCTAATGCCACCAGCTACGTGCTGGATGCGCACCTGCGTCCGGTACCGGTGGGTGTGGCCGGTGAACTTTATGTGGGCGGCAGCGGCGTGGCGCGGGGTTACCTGAACCGTCCCGAGCTGACGGCCGAGCGCTTCCTGCAAGACCCGTTCAACCCAGGGCAGATGTACCGCACCGGTGATCTGGTGCGTTGGCTGCCCGATGGCAACCTTGAGTACCTGGGCCGTAACGACGACCAGGTAAAACTGCGCGGCGTGCGGGTGGAACTGGGTGAAATCGAAAGCCGCCTGGCGGCACTGGACGGCATCCGCGAGGCCGTGGTGCTGGTGCGCGAAGGCCGCCTGTTGGCCTGGTTCACCGAACAGCGCCCGCTGCAGATCGAGACCTTGCGTGCGCACCTGCAAGCCCAACTTCCCGAGGCGCTGGTGCCGGTCGCCTACATGCGGATTGATCAGTTGCCCCTGACCGCCAACGGCAAACTGGACCGCAAGGCATTGCCAGAGCCAGACCAGTGCGCCTTGCTCAGCCGTGAATACCAAGCCCCCCAGGGTGACGTCGAAACCACCCTGGCGCGGCTGTGGGCCGAGGTGTTGCAGGTGGAGCAAGTGGGTCGCCATGACCACTTCTTCGAACTGGGCGGCCATTCATTGCTGGCCGTCAGCCTCATCGAGCGCATGCGCCAGGCCGGCCTCAGCGCTGATGTGCGCGTGCTATTCAGCCAGCCAACCCTGGCCGCACTGGCCGCCGCTGTCGGCAGTGGCCGCGAAGTGCAGGTGCCGGCCAATCGCATCAGTGCCGGTTGCCAGCGCATCACCCCGGACATGCTGGCCCTGGTGGACCTCGATCAGTCGGCGATCGACCAGGTGGTGGCCCAGGTGCCTGGCGGCGCTGCCAACGTGCAGGACATCTACCCGCTGGCGCCGTTGCAGGAAGGGATTTTCTATCACTACCTCACGGCGGCGCAGGGCGATCCTTACCTGCTGCAATCACACCTGGCGTTTGACGGTGTCGAGCGCCTGCAGGCCTTTATGCGCGCACTGCAACAGGTGATCGACCGCCACGACATCCTGCGCACCGGGGTGGTGTGGGAGGGCCTGGCGCAACCGCTGCAAGTGGTGTGGAGCCAGGCGCAGTTGTGCGTGCAGGAACTGCAACTGGAAGGTGACGTACTCGCCGGCCTGCACGAGCGGTTTGATGCGCGGCGGTATCGCCTGGAGATCAGCCAGGCGCCGCTGATCCGCCTGATGTACGCCCAGGACCCGGCCAACCAGCGCGTGGTGGCGGTGTTGCTCTATCACCATATCGTGTTGGACCACACCGCCTTCGACGTGGTGTTGCGCGAAATGCAGGGCCACCTGTTGGGCCACGCAGCGCCCACCGCCGCGCCAATGCCGTATCGCAACTATGTGGCCCAGGCCCGTTTGGGTGTCAGCGAACAGGAGCATGAGCAGTTCTTCCGCGAGATGCTGGGCGATGTCGACGAACCGACGTTGCCGTTCGGCTGGCAGGACGTGCGCGGCGACGGCAATGCCATCGACGAACACACCCTGCAACTGGACAGCCAGCTCAACCGCCGCCTGCGTAGCCAGGCACGGCTGCTGGGGGTCAGTGCTGCCAGCCTGTTCCATCTGGCCTGGGCGCAGGTGCTGGCCGCGGTATCGGCGCGCCATTCGGTAGTGTTTGGTACGGTGCTGGTGGGTCGTCTGCAAGGCGGCGAGGGCGCCGACCGCGCTCTGGGCGTGTTTATCAACACCTTGCCGTTGCGCCTGGATATCGACGACCAGGGCGCCCGCGCCGCCGTGCGGGCCACCCATGCGCGGCTGACCGAATTGCTCGGCCATGAACACGCCTCCCTGGCCTTGGCCCAGCGTTGCAGTGGCGTAGCGGCCCCGGCGCCCTTGTTCAGCTCGATGCTCAACTATCGCCATCGCGGCGCCGCCACCCGTTCGGCGGATGCGCAGTTGGCATGGGAAGGCATGCAGACCTTGGTCAATGACGGGCGCACCAATTACCCGCTGACCTTGAACGTGGACGACCTGGGCGACGGCTATGCATTCACCGCCCTGGCCCAGGTGGATGCGCAACGGGTGTGCGGCTATATGCATAACGCGTTGAGCGGCCTGGTCGAGGCTCTTGAGCAGGCACCGCACCAGGCGCTGAACCGCCTGCCGGTGCTGGGGCTGCAAGAGCGGCAACAACTGCTGGTGCAGTTCAACGCCACCGAGGTGAACTACAACCTCGACCAGACCCTGCACGGGCTGTTTGAAGCCCAGGTTATGCGCACCCCGCAGGCAGTGGCGGTGAAGGCCGGCGAGCACACCTTGAGCTACCAGCAACTCAATGAACGCGCCAACCGCCTGGCCCATCACCTGCGTGACAGCGGTGTGCGCCCGGATGCACGGGTGGGCATCTGCGTCGAGCGCGGCCTGGACATGGTCGTCGGCCTGTTCGCCATCCTCAAGGCCGGCGGTGCCTACGTGCCGCTGGACCCGGCGTACCCGCCAGAGCGCATCGCCTACATGCTGCACGACAGCGCGCCGGTGGTGGTGCTGGCCCAAAGCGCCACCCGCACCCTGCTGGGGGACGTGGCGGTAGTCGACCTCGACCACAGCACCTGGCAACACCAACCCGCCACCAACCCGCAAGTACCAAACCTCATTGCCCAACACGCGGCCTATGTGATCTACACCTCCGGTTCCACCGGCCAACCCAAGGGCGTGATCAACGAACATGCCGGGGTGGTCAACCGCCTGTTGTGGATGCAGGACGCCTATAGCCTCAAGGCCCACGATGCGGTGTTGCAGAAAACCCCGTTCAGCTTCGACGTGTCGGTGTGGGAGTTCTTCTGGCCGCTGTTCACCGGCGCGCGTCTGGTGATGGCGCGCCCTGAAGGGCACAAGGACCCGGCGTACCTGTGCGAGGTGATCGCGGCGGAGCAGATCACGACCCTGCACTTTGTGCCGTCGATGCTCGATGTATTCCTGGCCCACGGCGATGTCAGCCAGGCGGCGGGGTTGGTGCGGGTGATGTGCAGCGGCGAGGCCTTGCCGGGCAGCCTGGTGCGGCGTTTCAAGCAGCAGTTGCCGGGGATTGGTTTGTACAACCTGTATGGCCCCACTGAAGCGGCGGTGGACGTGACGGCCTGGAACTGCGCACGCCCTGAGGTGCCGGACAATACCCCGATCGGCAAGCCGATTGCCAACACCCGCCTGTATGTACTCGATGGGCAGTTACAGCCGGTGCCGTTGGGCGTGGTTGGTGAGCTGTTCATCGCCGGCGTGCAAGTGGCGCGGGGTTACCTGAACCGCCCTGAGCTGACCGCCGAGCGCTTCCTCGACGACCCGTTCATCCCTGGGCGCATGTATCGCACCGGTGACCTGGGCCGCTACTTGCCCGACGGCACGCTCGAGTACCTGGGGCGCAACGACGATCAGGTGAAGATCCGTGGCCTGCGCATCGAACTGGGGGAAATCCAGGCGCGCCTGATCGAGCATCCGGCGGTCAAGGACGCCGTGGTCGTCGCCCGTGACCAGCGCCTGGTCGCGTATTACACCGGTGCGCCCACCGACATCGAAAGCCTGCGCGCCCAGCTGTTGCAGCACCTGCCTGACTTTATGGTGCCGGCACTGTTCATGCACCTGGACGCCTTGCCCCTGAGCCCCAACGGCAAGCTCGACCGCAAGGCCCTGCCTGCACCCGGTATGGACGCCTTGCAGGTACGTGAGTACGCGGCGCCCGAAGGCGACACCGAGATCCTCCTGGCCCAGCTCTGGGCCGAGCTGCTCAAGGTGGAACGGGTAGGGCGCCACGACAACTTCTTTGAACTGGGCGGGCACTCGCTGCTGGCCGTGAGCTTGATCGGGCGCCTGCGCCAGGAAGGCATGGAAGCCGATGTGCGGGGCTTGTTCGAACAACCGACCCTGGCCGGCTACGCCGCAATGACCGAACGAATGGAGATCGTCCTGTGAACATCCTCGAGCTGCTGGCAACCCTGAAAACCAAGGATGTGCAACTGGCGCTCAAGGGCGAGCAGTTGTCGGTGAACGGCAACAAGCAAGCCTTGAGCGACCCGTCGATCTTGGCCGCCTTGCGTGAACACAAGCCGGCGCTGATCGAGCTGATCAAGGCCGGTGAATACACCGCGACCAAGGCCGGTGAGGTGCAGGTGCCGGCCAATAGCATCCCGGCCAATGCCGAGCGCATCACCCCCGACATGCTGACCCTGTCGACCCTGAGCCAGGACGAGATCGAGCGTATTGTCGCCACGGTGCAGGGCGGCGTGGCGAATATTCAGGACATCTACCCGTTGGCGCCGTTGCAGGAAGGCATCCTGTTCCACCATGTCAGTGCCGAGCAGGGTGACCCCTATGTGATGCAGTCGCAGTTCGCCTTTGACAACCTTGCGCGTTTCGATGCGTTTGCCCAGGCGCTGCAACGGGTGATGGACCGTCACGACATCCTGCGTACCGGGGTGGTCTGGGATGGCCTGACGCAACCCTCGCAAGTGGTGTGGCGCCAGGCACGCCTGCCGGTGCAAGCCTTGATGCTGGACCCGGCCGATGGCGATATCGCCGCGCAACTGCATGACCTGTTTGATGCCCGCCACTATCGCCTCGACGTCACCCAGGCGCCGTTGTTGCGCCTGGTGCGCGCTGAAGACCCGGCCAACCAGCGCATCGTCGCCACCCTGTTGTTCCATCACATGGCGCTCGACCACAGCGCCCTGGACGTGGTGTGCCACGAAATGCAGGCGTGCCTGTTGGGCCAAGGCGCGGCCTTGGGCCAGGCCGTACCGTTTCGCAACTATGTGGCGCAGGCGCGGTTGGGGATAAGCGAGCAGGAGCACGAACGTTTCTTCCGGCAGATGCTCGGTGATATCAGCGAGCCCACCTTGCCGTTCGGTTTGCAGGACGTGCAAGGTGATGCGCGGGGTATCGCTGAAGTCAGCCTGCCATTGGCGCCGGCACTGGCCCAGCGCTTGCGCGGGCAGGCGCGCCAACTGGGCGCGAGCGCCGCCAGCCTGTTTCACCTGGGTTGGGCCCAGGTGCTGGGGGTGTTGGCCGGCAAAGCCCAGGTGGTGTTCGGCACCGTATTGATGGGGCGCATGCAGGGCAGCCATGACACCGACCGCGCCTTGGGCATTTTCATCAATACCTTGCCGTTTCGCGTGGACGTAGACGCCCAGGACGTACGCACCGCAGTCAAGGCCACCCACGCACGCCTGACCACCTTGCTGCGCCATGAGCACGCGGCGTTGGCCCTGGCCCAGCGTTGCAGTGGCGTGCTCGCGCCGACGCCGCTGTTCAGCGCGCTGCTCAACTATCGCCACAGCGCGCCCGCCGCCAGCGCCGAGGCGGTGTCGGCCTGGCACGGCATCACCGCACTGCGCGCCGAGGAGCGCACCAACTACCCGCTGACCCTGAGCGTGGACGACCTGGGTGAGGGCTTCGGCCTGAGTTTGCTGGCCAGCACCCTGGTTGACCCTCAGCGCGTCTGCGCCTACCTGCACACCGCGCTGGAAAACCTGGTGAGCGCACTGGAGCAGGCCCCCCATACCGCGCTTGATCAACTCTCGGTGGTGCCCGTTGCCGAACAGCGCTTGCTGCTGGAACAGTTCAACACCACCCAGACCGTTTTCCCCCAAGGCACCACCCTGCATGGCCGCGTCGAAGCCCAGGCCGCGCTCACGCCGCACGCGATTGCCGCTGTGCATCAGGGCCGGCAACTGACTTACGCCGAATTGAACCAGCAAGCCAACCTGCTGGCGCATCATCTGCTGGCGCTGGGGGTCAAGCCCGACGACCGCGTGGCCATTGTCGCGCGGCGCGGCCTCGACACCCTGGCCGGGTTGCTGGCGATTCTCAAGGCCGGCGCCGGTTATGTGCCGGTGGACCCGTCCCACCCGGCCGAGCGCCTCCACTATTTGCTCAGCGACAGCGCGCCGGTGGCGGTACTCACCCAGCATGCGTTGCTGACGCGCCTGCCGGTGCTGGAAGTGCCGGTGATCAACCTGGACCGCTTCACCTGGCAGCACCATTCGGCGAGCAACCCCACAATCGCCGTCGGCCCGACGAATCTCGCCTATGTGATCTACACCTCCGGCTCCACTGGCTTGCCCAAGGGGGTGATGGTGGAACACCACAGCGTCGCCAACCTGGTGGACTGGCATTGCAGCGCCTTCGACCTGCGCGCCGGGCGGCATACCGCCAGTGTTGCCGGTTTCGGCTTTGACGCGATGGCCTGGGAAGTGTGGCCGGCGCTGTGTGTGGGCGCCACCTTGCACCTGCCACCGGCCCATGAGGGCGGCGAAGATATCGACGCACTGTTGGCCTGGTGGTGCGCGCAGCCACTGGATGTGAGCTTTCTGCCGACGCCGGTGGCGGAGTACGCCTTCAGTCAGAACATCGAGCACCCGACCTTGCGCACCTTGCTGGTCGGTGGCGACCGCCTGCGCCAGTTCGGGCGGGCGCAGCGCTTTGAGCTGGTCAACAACTACGGGCCCACCGAAGCCACGGTGGTGGCCACTTCCGGCAAGGTCGAGGCGGGCCAGCCGTTGCATATCGGCAAACCCATGGCCAATGCCAAGGTCTACGTGCTCGACCAACACCTGCGCCCAGTCCCGCTGGGGGTGGCGGGGGAGTTGTACGTGGGCGGCAAGGGCGTGGCACGCGGTTACCTCAACCGCCCGGAACTGACCGCCGAGCGTTTCGTGCGCGACCCATTCAACGAAGGACGCATGTACCGCACCGGCGACCTGGTGCGCTGGCTGCCGGACGGCACACTCGATTACCTGGGGCGCAACGATGACCAGGTGAAAATCCGTGGCGTGCGCATCGAACTGGGCGAAATCGAAACCCAGCTCAACCAGTTGCCCGGGATTCTGGAAGCGGTGGCGGTGGTGCGTGAAGAACGGCTGGTGGCCTACTTCACCGAAAACCCTCAGTTGGACCCGCTGACGGTGGCCCAGATTCGCGCTCACCTGGTGGCGCATCTGCCGGACTACATGGTGCCCGTCGCGTTCATGAAGCTCGACGCACTGCCACTGACGGCCAATGGCAAGCTTGACCGCAAGGCCCTGCCGGCGCCGGACATGGCCGCCGTCTTTACCCGCGAGTACGCCGCGCCCCTGGGCGAAATCGAAACCGTGCTGGCGCAGATCTGGGCCGATGTGTTGCAGGTGCAGCGCGTGGGGCGCTATGACCATTTCTTTGAGCTGGGTGGGCATTCGCTGCTGGCCATGCGCATGGTGTCCCAGGTGCGCCAGCGGCTGGGCGTCGAGTTGGCGCTGGGCGACCTGTTTGCCAACGCCGAACTGGCGGCGGTCGCCGAGGTACTGGCCCAGGCCGGTCGCAGCACCTTGCCGGATATCTTGCCGGCCAACCGTGATGAGGACGTGCCGCTGTCCTTCGCCCAGCAACGCCTGTGGTTCCTGGCCTTGATGGAAGGTGCCAACACCGCCTACAACATTCCCATCGGCTTGCGGTTGCGCGGGCAGTTGCATGTGCAAGCGTTGCAACGGGCCCTGGCGCGCATTGTGGGGCGGCATGAAACCCTGCGCAGCCGCTTCGCCCAGCAGGGTGACCAGGCCCAGGTGCTGGTCGTGCCGGCCGAAGAGGTATTGCCGCTGCAAGTGCAGGACCTGCGTCGCCATCCGCAGCCGCAACAGGCCCTGGACGCGCTGATTCACGGCGAAGCTTCGGCACCGTTCGACCTTGAGCGCGGCCCGTTGCTGCGCGGGCGCCTGGTGGTGATGGCCGATGATCACCATGTGCTGTTGCTGACCCTGCACCATATCGTCTCTGACGGCTGGTCCATGGGCGTGCTGACCCGCGAGCTGATGGCGCTGTACCAGGCTTTCAGCCACGGCCACGCCGACCCGCTGCCGCCCTTGCCGATCCAGTACGCCGACTTTGCCGTGTGGCAACGCCTGTGGCTGAGCGGCGAGGTGCTGCAGCGCCAAAGCAGCTACTGGCAACAGGCGTTGGCCGGTACGCCGGCGTTGCTGACCCTGCCCACCGACCGCCCGCGCCCGGCGCAGCAGGACTACGCTGGCAGCAGCGTCGAAGTGCGCCTGGATGAACGCCTCACCGCCGGGCTCAAGGCCTTGAGCCAACGCCATGGCACCACCTTGTACATGACCTTGATGAGCGCTTGGGCTTCGCTGTTGGCGCGCTTGTCCGGGCAGCCCGAGTTGGTGATCGGCACGCCGGTGGCCAACCGCATGCGCACCGAAGTCGAAGGGCTGATTGGCCTGTTCGTCAACACCCTGGCGCTGCGTATCGACACCTCGGGCGAGCTGAGCACCGAGGCGTTGATGGCGCGGGTCAAGGCGCTGACGCTGCAAGCCCAGGCCCATCAGGACTTGCCCTTCGAGCAGGTGGTGGAAATCACCCGGCCGCCGCGCAGCCTGGCCCACAGCCCGCTGTTTCAGACCCTGCTGAGCTGGCAGGACAGCAGCGCGCCGACCCTGGCCCTGGGCGACCTGGCCCTGGAGAGCATTGTCGAGAACAGCCATTTCGCCAAGTTCGACCTGTCGTTGAACCTGGGGGAAGTGCAGGGCAGCATCCTCGGTGCGCTGGAATATGCCGTGGCCCTGTTTGACGAATCGACGATGCAGCGTTACGTCGGTTATTTCACCCGCGTGTTGCAGGCCATGGTCGATAACGACCAGGCGGTGCTGGCGCAGGTGCCGCTGGTGGATGCGCGCGAGCGTCGGCAACTGCTGGTGGATTTCAACGCCACCGCCGTTGAGTACAACCTCGACCAGACCCTGCACGGCCTGTTTGAAGCCCAGGTACTGCGTACACCCCAGGCCATTGCCCTGAAGGCGGGCGCGCAGCAACTGAGCTATGCCGAACTGAACGCGCGCGCCAACCAGTTGGCCCATCACCTGCAAGCCCTGGGTGTGCAGCCCCAGGCGCGGGTGGCGATCTGCGTGGAGCGTGGCCTGGACATGGTCATCGGCCTGTACGCGATCCTCAAGGCCGGCGCCGCCTATGTGCCGCTGGACCCGGCCTACCCGTTGGAACGCATCGCCTACATGCTCCACGACAGCGCGCCGACGGTAGTGCTGGGCCAGTCCAGCACCCTTGGGTTGCTGGGCGAGGTACCGGTGGTAAACCTGGATTCGCCCACCTGGCAGCACCAGCCCACCCATAACCCGCAGGCGGCCAGCGTGGCGGCCTACGTGATCTACACCTCCGGCTCCACCGGCCAGCCCAAGGGCGTGATCAACGAACACCCTGGGGTGGTCAACCGCTTGCTGTGGATGCAAGACGAATACGCGTTGACCGCCAGCGATACGGTCTTGCAGAAAACCCCGTTCAGCTTCGACGTGTCGGTGTGGGAGTTCTTCTGGCCGCTGTTCACCGGCGCACGCCTGGTCATGGCTCGTCCTGGTGGGCATAAAGACCCTGACTACCTGTGCCAGGTGATCGAGGCCGAGGGGGTCACGACGCTGCATTTTGTGCCGTCGATGCTTGACGTGTTCCTGGCCCACGGCGATGTCAGCCAGGCCGCCGGGCTGGTGCGGGTGATGTGCAGTGGCGAAGCCCTGCCGGGCAGCCTGGTACGGCGCTTCAAACAGCAATTGCCGGGGGTTGGCTTGTACAACCTGTATGGCCCCACCGAAGCGGCGGTGGATGTCACCGCGTGGGACTGCGCAGGCGCCGTGGTGCCGGATAACACCCCCATCGGCAAGCCGATTGCCAATACGCGCCTGTATGTACTGGACGAGCAGTTGCAGCCGGTGCCGTTGGGGGTGGTCGGTGAATTGTTCATCGCCGGCGTGCAGGTGGCGCGGGGTTACCTCAACCGTCCTGAGCTGACAGCCGAACGCTTCCTCGACGACCCGTTTACCCCGGGGCGCATGTACCGTACCGGTGACGTGGGTCGCTACTTGCCCGACGGCACTCTCGAGTACCTGGGGCGCAATGATGACCAGGTGAAGATTCGTGGCCTGCGCATCGAACTGGGGGAAATCCAGGCGCGCCTGACCGAGCATCCAGCGGTGCAGGAAGCTGCCGTGATTGCCCGCGAGCAGCGCCTGATCGCCTATTACACCGGCGTGCCGAGCGACGTCGAAAGCCTGCGCGCCCACCTGCTGCAACACCTGCCGGAATTCATGCTGCCGACGAGCTTTATGCACCTTCAGGCGCTGCCGCTGAGCCCCAACGGCAAGCTCGACCGCAAGGCACTGCCGGCGCCGGGCCTGGACGCGTTGAGCGTGCGCGACTATGAAGCGCCCGTGGGTGATACGGAAATCACCCTGGCCGCACTGTGGGCCGAATTGCTCAGCGTGGAGCGCGTGGGTCGGCATGACAATTTCTTTGAATTGGGTGGCCACTCATTGCTGGCAGTCAGCCTGATCGGGCGCATGCGCCGCCTGGGCTTGTCGGCGGATGTGAAAGTGCTGTTCGGCCAACCGACCTTGTCCGCCCTGGCTGCGGCCTTGGGCGGTGGGCGTGAAGTGACGGTGCCGGCCAATCGCATTGCGGCCGATTGCACCCGGATTACGCCGGACATGCTTGCGCTGATCACCCTGGACCCCGCTGCCATCGAGCGCATCGTTGCCAGCATCCCCGGCGGTGCGGCGAATGTGCAGGATATTTACCCGCTGGCACCCTTGCAGGCCGGCATCCTGTATCAGCATCGCGCCGTGCAAGGTGACGATGCCTATGTGCTGCAGGCGCAGTTTGCCTTCGACAGCCGCCTGCGCCTGGACGCCTTTGCCCATGCCTTGCAGGCGGTGATCCAGCGCCATGACATCCTGCGTTCATCCTTCCACTGGGACGGGCTGGAGGAGCCGGTGCAGGTGGTATGGCGCACCGCCTCATTACGTGTTGAAAACGGCTCGGTGCCGCCACGCCTGGACCTCGCCCAGGCACCTTTGATGCGCCTGGTGTATGCCGAGGAGTCGCAGCGGGTGGTGGCGACGTTGCTGTTCCACCATCTGGTGATGGACCACATTGCGTTGGACATCCTGCAACACGAAATGCAGGCCTTCCTGTTGGGCACGCAAGACACCTTGGCCGCGCCCGTGCCGTACCGCAACTACGTGGCCCAGACTCGTCTGGGCGCTGAGGACCACGAGCCGTTTTTCCGCGAGATGCTCGCTGAGGTCGACGAACCCACCGACGTACCGCACCTGGGTGCCGATGAGCGCGTGAAGGTGAGTCTCGACCTGGGGTTGAGTCGGCGCCTGCGCAACCAGGCGCGTCAAGCGGGAGTCAGCGCCGCCAGCCTCATGCACCTGGCCTGGGCCCATGTGCTGGGCACGGTCTGCGCCCGTGAACAGGTGGTGTTCGGCACGGTGATGCTCGGTCGCCTGCAAGGCGGCGAAGGTGCCGAGCGCGCCATGGGGGTGTTTATCAATACCTTGCCGCTGCGAGTCGACCTGGGTGAACACTCGGTACTGACCGCGCTGCGTGCCACCCATGGGCGCCTGACCCAACTGCTCAGCCATGAACACGCGCCCTTGGCGCTGGCCCAGCGTTGCAGCGGCGTACCCATGGCCACGCCGTTGTTCAGCGTGCTGTTCAACTACCGCCACAGTGCGCTCCAGGCCGGGGGCGTGGCCGAGGCGTGGCAGGGGATCGAGGTGCTCAAGACCGAGGAACACACCCACTACGGCGTGTCGATGAGCGTGGATGACCTGGGTGAAGGTTTCAGCCTCACGGCCATGGGGCAGGGGGCCAGACGCTTGGGCGACTACCTGCATAACGCCTTGGTGCAGGTGGTGCAGGCACTGGAAGAGCGCAGCGACATCGCCCTCAGTGGTTTGCCGATCCTGCCCCTGGCTGAACGCCAGCAACTGCTTGAGGGCTTCAACGCTACGGCTCGTGCGTTCCCTCGTGAACACAGCGTGCAGCAGGTGTTCGAAGCCCAGGCGCAGGCGCGCCCCGACGCGGTGGCGGTGTTGCACGGCGAACAACGGATAAGCTATGGCGAACTCAACCGCCGCGCCAACCGCCTGGCCCATCACCTGCTCGGCCTGGGTGTGTGCCCCGGCGATAACGTGGCGATCCTGCTGCCACGCTCGGTGGCGTTGCTGGTCAGCCAACTGGCGATTCTCAAATGCGCCGCCGCCTATGTGCCGCTGGACATCAGCGCGCCGGCCGAACGCCAGAGCTTCATGCTGCAAGACAGCGGCGCGGCCTGGCTGTTGACCGGTAGCGACTGCAGCGTGGAGAGCGCGGCGCAGCGTCTGGACCTGGACACCCTGGGCCTTGACTCGCACCCCGACCACAACCCGGGCCTGCCGCAATCCTCGCAGAGCGTGGCGTACATCATGTACACCTCCGGCTCCACCGGCATGCCCAAAGGCGTATTGGTGCCTCACCGTGGCATCACGCGCCTGGTGCTCAACAACGGCTACGCCGATTTCAATGCCAATGACCGCGTGGCCTTCGCGTCGAACCCCGCCTTCGATGCCAGCACCATGGACGTCTGGGGGCCGTTGCTCAACGGCGGTCAGGTGCAGGTGATCGACCACGCCACCTTGCTCGACCCGCTGGCGTTCGGCGCGGCACTCAAGGGCGCGACGGTGCTGTTCGTTACCACGGCGCTGTTCAACCAGTATGTGCAACTGATTCCCCAGGCCCTGGCCGACTTGCGTATTTTGCTGTGCGGCGGCGAGCGTGCCGACCCGGCGGCGTTCCGCAACCTGCTGGGGCTGGCTCCGGGGCTGCGCCTGGTGCATTGCTACGGGCCGACCGAAACCACCACCTACGCCACCACTTTTGAAGTGCGCGCCATTGCCGCTGAAGCCGACAGCGTGCCGGTAGGGCGACCCATTTCCAACACGCAGGTCTACGTGCTGGATGCGCAGTTGCACCTGCTGCCCCTGGGGGTGACCGGCGAAATCTGCATCGGCGGCGACGGTGTCGCCCAGGGCTACCTGAACCGCCCTGAGTTGACGGCGGAAAAGTTCGTGCAGAACCCGTTCAATCCAGGCGCCTGGCTGTACCGCACCGGCGACCTCGGACGCTGGACCGCAGACGGACTGCTGGAGTGCATCGGGCGCAATGACGACCAAGTGAAGATCCGTGGCTTTCGCATTGAGCTGGGTGAGATCGAAGCACGCTTGGCGACATTCTCCGGAATCCGCGAGGGGGTGGTGCTGGCCCGCGAAGACGTGCCGGGGGACAAACGCCTGGTGGCCTATTTCACCTGGGCGGGCGAGCCGGTCGGCATCGAGCCGGTGCGTGCTTATCTGCAGGCGCACTTGCCGGCCTACATGGTGCCGTCGGCCTTTGTGATCCTTGAGCAACTGCCGTTGACGGCCAATGGCAAGGTCGATCGCAAAGCCTTGCCCGTACCGAAGTGGGACGCTTCGGCCAGCGGCACATTTGAAGCACCGGTCGATGCGCTGGAGCAGACCTTGGCCCAGCTGTGGGCCGAGGTATTGAAGCTTGAGCAGGTGGGGCGCCATGACAGTTTCTTCGAACTGGGCGGGCATTCCTTGTTGGCGATTCGCCTGGTCAATCGGCTGGACGAGGCCGGGTTGTTGGTGTCGCTGGCCGAGCTGTTCGAGCATGCCAGCGTGGCCTCGGTCGCGGCGCTGCTGCGCCTGCGCGGTGACGACGTGCTACCTGAGACGGCGGTGATTACAGTGCGTAGCCGCGGGGCGCAGGCACCGTTATTCCTGGTGCATGAGTTCAGTGGCATGGACGTGTACTTCCCGGCGCTGGGCCAGCACCTGCCTGGCGATTACCCGATTTATGGCCTGCCGGGCCTGGCGCTCGGCGAGGCGCATCTGGACAGCATGGAAGGCCTGGCCGCGCGCATGGTCGGGCTGATTCGCCAGATCCAGCCCCACGGTCCTTACCGGTTGGCGGGGTGGTCCTTTGGGGGGGTGCTGGCCTATGAAGTTGCCATGCAGTTGCTGGGGCAGGATGAGGCCGTGGCGTTTCTGGGCTTGATCGACAGCTACGTGCCGCGCATGACCGACCAGGGCAAGTCACGCTGGAGCGGGCCGGATGCCCTCAAGCGGCATTTGTTGTTGCAGTGCACGGCCTATTGGAAGGCACAGGGAGGTGTGGATGAACTGGCGAACCTGGAACAACTGGAGGCAGGCCTTGGACAGCTGGACTTTGCGGCTCTGCTGCAACGCTGTCGCGATCAAGGTTTGCTATACGCGCAAATGGCAGCGGCGACGGACGCCGACCTGCTGAGCTTTTTGCAACGGGAAGTCGGGCATGGGCATGCCCTGGCCCACTACAGCCTGTTCCCGCTGCCGATCCCGGTTCACTTGTTCAGCGCCGAGCAGCGGCCTACCGAACTGTCGCGGCGCAGTGCCTCGCTGGGTTGGGACACCGCCCTGGCGCCTGGGCAACTGCGCCAGGTGCAGGTCCCGGGGGATCACCAGAGCATGATGCAGGCGCCGCATATCCAGAGCCTTGGCCAGGCCATGAGCCGAGCGCTGGCGGCGAGTACTCCGGTGAGTTGCGCGGCGCACTCACCCTTGCTGCGTATCCAGAGCGGGCGCGCCGGTTATGCGCCGGTGTTCTGCGTGCCAGGCGCGGGAGACAGCGTCACCGGCTTTGTGGGTTTGAGCGAAGCGCTGGGGCGCGACTGGCCGCTGTATGGCTTGCAGCCGCGGGGGCTGGATGGCGAGGCGGTGCCCCATAGCCAGGTGGAAGCGGCGGCCCAGTGTTACCTGGCGGCGCTGGAACAGGAGTGCCCCGAGGGGCCGGTGCATCTGGTCGGGCATTCGTTCGGCGGCTGGGTGGCACTGGAAATGGCGCTGCGCTTGCAGGCAATGGGGCGTGAGGTGGGGTCGTTGACGGTGATCGACAGCGAGTCGCCGGGGCGTGCGGGCAAGGCATATACCTCGACGGCGGCGTTGTTGCGGTTGATCGAGGCGATGCAGTTGGCGGCTGGGAAGTCGCTCGGGATTGATCCTGTGGACTTTGCCGGGCGCGATGAAGTGGCGCAGCGACAAGCGTTGCATGGGGGGATGGTGAGCGTGGGGTTGTTGCCGGCGCGTGCGGCGCTGGAGGCGATGGATGGGCCGGCGCGCACTTACGCGGCGGCGTTGCGCACGGTGTATCAGCCGCAAGGGCGGTATGACGGGGTGGTGCGCCTGGTGTTGGCGCAGGACCCGGCGTTGGATTCGGCGGGGAACCAGCGTGAGCAGGGGGTGATGATCGAGGGGTGGCGAGGACAGGGCGGTGGGTTGGAAGTTTGGTATGGCGGGGGGAATCACTTTACGTTGCTCAAGGCGCCGAATGTTTTGGGGTTGGCCAGGTGGTGGTTGGAAGTTGTTGGGGTTGGGGAGGTGGTGTCTTGAGGGGTGTGCACCGATCCAGATATGGGAGCTGGCTTGCTTGCGATAGCGGTCTGTCTGCGTACATATCCATTCCTGCGGTAACGGCCACTTATGGTTCCGCTCTTACAGCGGGTCACTTTTGGAAAGGCCCAAAAGTAACCAAAAGGCCTTCGCCCCACCACTCGGCACCT
>NZ_JBQEQE010000006.1:213354-285828 GCF_052046095.1 Pseudomonas sp. 22072 | reverse complement strand
CGGTCCACACAGTCTCAATGGTGAACCCATCCCAGTGTGGGAGCGGGCTTGCCCGCGAAAGCGTTAGTTCAAGCAACACATATCTCGGATCGAGTCAGGCCGAGCGCGCCATGATCAACCCACTGTCACTCGCCGCTTCCAAGCGAATCGCAACAAACTTGGACGTTGGCGTATGGCTACCGTCGCCAGTGCTTTCCAACGGCACCAACGGGTTCACTTCGGGGTAGTAAGCCGCCGCCTGCCCCGCCGGAATATCAAATGCCAGCAGCGTAAAACCCTTCACGCGGCGCTCACGACCGTCTTCCCACAGCGACACGATGTCTGCCTTCTGCCCCGGCTTGAAGCCCAGGCGGATGATGTCGGCTTCGTTGACGAACAGCACGTCACGTTGGCCTTTGACTCCGCGATAACGGTCGTCCAGGCCATAGATGGTGGTGTTGTACTGATCATGGGAGCGCATCGACTGCATGATCAGGTCCGGCACTCGGCCCGTGGCGTGGGTGCGTTCGTGGATCAGGTCTTTGGGCAAGATGTTCGGGCGGAAGTTGGCGCGACCTGATGGAGTGTTCCAGCGCCGTGCGCCGGCGGAGTTGCCCAGATAGAAGCCGCCTGGATGCTTGATCTTCTCGTTGAAGTCCTTGAAGCCTGGGATGGTGTCGGCGATCAGGTCGCGGATGCGCCCGTAGTCGGCCACCAGCCAGTTCCAATCCACGGGCTTGCTGCCCAGGGTGGCGGCAGCAATGCCCGCCAGGATCGCCGGCTCGGACTTCATCAGTTTCGACAGCGGTTGCAGTTGGCCGTTGGAGCCGTGGACCATGCTGAACGAGTCTTCCACCGTCACCGCTTGCGGGCCGTCGGCCTGGATGTCTATGTCGGTGCGGCCCAGGCACGGCAGGATCAACGCATCTTTACCGTGCATCAGGTGGCTGCGGTTGAGCTTGGTGCTGATCTGCACGGTCAGGTCGCAATTTCGCAGCGCTTCAAAGGTGCGCGTGCTGTCTGGCGTGGCTTGGGCAAAGTTACCGCCCAGGCCGATAAAGACTTTGGAGCGGCCTTCAAGCATGGCGTGAATCGCTTCCACCACGTTATGGCCATTGTCGCGAGGCACCTGGAACTGGAAACGACGCTCCAGCGCGTCCAGAAACGCCACCGGTGGGCGTTCGTTGATGCCCATGGTGCGGTCGCCCTGTACGTTACTGTGGCCACGCACCGGGCACAGCCCGGCACCTGGGCGGCCGATATTGCCGCGCAGCAGCATCAGGTTGGCGATTTCCTGGATGGTCGGCACCGAGTGGCGGTGCTGGGTAATCCCCATCGCCCAGCACATGATTACACTCTTGCCTTTGGCGTACATGCGTGCCGCTTGCTCGATCTCCACCAGGGTCAGGCCGGACTGCTCGACGATCTCCTCCCACGAGGTGTCGTCGATCTGACCCAGGTATTCCAGGACGTTGGCAGTGTGCTCGTTGAGGAAGTCGTGGTCGAACACCGCTTCCTTGCCTTCGGCCAGGGCTTGGCGTTCCCACAGCAGCAGGAACTTGGCCATGCCACGCAAGATAGCCATATCGCCACCCAGCGCCGGGCGGAAGTAGGCGGTGTTGGTCGGCTTGTCGCCGTTGGTGAGCATTTCCAGCGGATGTTGCGGGTGCTGGAAGCGCTCCAGGCCGCGCTCTTTCAGCGGGTTGATACACACCACCTGAGCGCCGCGTTTCACCGCTTCGCGCAGCGGCTCGAGCATGCGTGGGTGGTTGGTGCCGGGGTTCTGGCCCCAGACGAAAATGGCATCGGCATGTTCGAAGTCATCAAAGGTTACGGTACCTTTGCCCACGCCGACACTCTGCGCCAGGGCTACGCCGCTGGCTTCGTGGCACATGTTCGAGCAGTCCGGGAAGTTGTTGGTGCCAAAGGCGCGTACGAACAACTGGTACAGGTAGGCGGCTTCGTTGCTGGCGCGGCCCGAGGTGTAGAACTCGGCCATGTTCGGGCTGGGCAGCGCGTTGAGGTGCTTGCCGATCAGATCGAACGCTGCATCCCAACTGATGGGCAGGTAGCGATCGCTCTCGGCGTCATAGCGCATTGGCTCCGTCAGGCGGCCCTGGTACTCCAGCCAGTAGTCGCTTTGCTCCAGCAACGCCGTGACGCTGTGCTTGGCGAAGAAGGCCGCATCGACGCGGCGCTTGGTGGCTTCCCAGTTGACCGCCTTGGCGCCGTTTTCGCAGAACTTGACCATGCCGCTTTCCGGCGAGTCGCCCCAGGCGCAGCCCGGGCAGTCGAAGCCGCCGTTCTGATTGGTCTTGAGCATCATGCGCAGGTTTTTGAGGGCGTTGTCACTGGTCAGCCAGGCTTGCGCCACACTGATCAGGGCGCCCCAGCCACCGGCTGGGCCTTTATAGGGCTTGTAGCGTGGGGTGGGGGTCTGGTCGGCTTGGTGGTGAAGGCTCATGGCTGGTGCTCCATCGCAGGGCTATAGACCCGTGGCGCGCTTTTTTGCGGCAGGTGGATGAGGTTGAGGTTGTGCCGGCGTGCCCACTGCAGGGCCAGGCCGGTGGGCGACGACAGGCTGACCAGGGTCTGGATACCCGCGCGCAAGACTTTCTGAATCAATTCGAGACTGCAGCGGCTGGTAACAATCGCAAGGCCGCCGTCGGTCGGAATCTTTTGGCGGATCAACGCGCCAATCAGTTTATCCAGGGCGTTATGCCGGCCGATGTCTTCGCGACCCATCAGCAATTCCCCCTGGCTGTTCATAAAAACCGCCGCATGCACGGCGCCGCTGTGCTGGCCCAGGGGTTGGAATGCGCTGATACGCTGGCGCAGGCCGTCGAGCCACTGCGCCGGCGGCAAGGGCGCGCCGGGCAGTACCTGGAGGTCGGGCAATGCTTGCTCTACCGCTTCCACGCCACACAGGCCGCAGCCGCTGGTGCCCGCCAATTGGCGGCGTTGCTGCTTGAGGTTCCAGAACGCACGGCTGGACACCTGTACCTGGGCGTACTGGGCTGCGCCCGAACCGCTGATTTTCAGGTCATAAATATCGTTAACGTCGGTGATAATGCCGCTGCCGAGGCTGAAACCTACAATGAAGTCTTCCAGGTCCGTAGGCGTCACCAGCATCACCGCCTGGCTGATATCGTTGTAGGCAATCGCCAACGCCACCTCTTCGGCCAGCGCAGTGCTGGCGAATTCAGTGTGTTCAAGATTGCAATAGTGATAGCTCTGGCTGGCGACGGGCGCGGTCGATTCGAGAGCGGGCGCCGCGCAGTGAGGGCGCTTGGCGTTCATGGGGCAGTACCACCGGCGGATTGATCAGTGATTAGACTAGGCGCGACAAAGGGTCGCGTCTAATCGCCTGTATTGATCTATTGATAGAGGGCGTCGATCAAGGTTCACCCGCGTTTTAGTCGGGCTTATTCCAGGCAGGGGTGATTGCGATACTTTTGAGTCTTTAGCCAGTCTGGAACCCAAGTCGGCAGGACTGGTCTAGTCTTGGGCATCTGGAAATTAAATCCCAAGGAGAGCGCACCATGAGTATTTTTAGCTTTATCAAAGAAGCCGGCGAAAAGATTGTCGACCTGTTGACGCCGGGTAATGCGAACGCCAGTGAGCAGTTGAAGGAGCATGTGAGCAAGGTGGGGCTGGGTAATCCAAACGTGCAGACCACGGTGGATGGCGACAAGGTCACAGTGACCGGTGAAGTGGCCACGCAGGAAGAGAAAGAAAAGATCCTGTTGGCGCTGGGCAACATTGCCGGCGTGGCAAGTGTGGATGACCAGATTACTGTCAGTGGTCCAGTCGTGGTGGCTTCACGCTTTGTTGTTGTGAAAAGCGGTGACACTCTCAGCGCAATCTCTAAAACGGTCTATGGCGACGCGAATAAGTACAACAAGATTTTCGAGGCTAACAAGCCACTGTTGTCGCACCCGGACAAGATCTACCCAGGCCAGACGCTGCGCATCCCTGAGTAATACGCAGGATAAAATGAGCAAGCTCGCCCTTTTGTAGGAGCGAGCTTGCTCGCGAAAAACTCACAGGCACTGCGTTTACCCAGGAAGCACGCGTTATCGTTGACGTTTTTCGCGAGCAAGCTCGCTCCTACATAAGCCCGGTAATGAGTTCTCGATAATCCCCGACGGCCGCAAATTCTGCGGTGTCCTTTGAGCCTTTTTTGCTATCAGGTTCTTTCACTGCCAGTAAATGTCCCACGCCGAAATCCCGGGCACTGCGCAGGATCGGCAAAGTGTCATCTATAAACAGGCTACGGGCCGGGTCAAAGTGGATATCCGCTTGTAAGGCCTCCCAGAATTGCGGGTTTTCCTTGGGGAAACCGTAGTCGTGAGAGCTAATCAATCGCTCGAAATACGGCGCCAGTTCAATGCGCTCCAACTTCAATGACAGCGAATCACGATGAGCGTTGGTGATCATGATCACGCGCTTGCCGGCCTGTTTGATCGCCGCCAGGAAGGTATCGGCATCCGGACGCAGGGCAATCAGGTGGGCGGTTTCCAATTTGAGTTCGCGCACCGGGATCTTGAGCTCGGCGCTCCAGAAATCCAGGCAATACCATTGCAATTGTCCGGCGTTACGCTCGAACAGTGGCTGCAACTCCATCTCGGCCATGGCTCGGCTTACGCCGTGCAGTTCGGCATAGCGTTGCGGCAGGTGTTCCATCCAGAAGTGGTTGTCGTAATGCAGGTCGAGCAGGGTGCCGTCCATGTCCAGCAGGACGGTGTCGATGGCGTGCCAGGGCAGAGAGGGCATGGTGGGGTCTCATGTAAGTAAAAATATCCGACACAGACAATCGGAAAAGCCACGGTATAGTAACCCGATCACGCCAAGGAGCCGTTTATGCGCCAGAAACCCACTGTCCTCGCCCGCGAAATAGTCGCCAGTAGCCGTTTGTTCCGCGTGGAGGAAGTGCAATTGCGCTTTTCCAATGGCGTTGAGCGGACCTATGAGCGTCTTGTCGGGCGTGGCACGGGCTATGGCGCCGTGATGATTGTGGCGATGATCGATGAAGATCATGCAGTGCTGGTGGAAGAATACTGCGGTGGCACTGACGAATATGAATTGTCGTTGCCCAAAGGCCTGATCGAGCCCGGCGAAGACGTGCTTGCAGCGGCAGACCGCGAACTCAAGGAAGAGGCCGGCTACGGTGCACGGCAGTTGGAGCACATCACCGAGCTGTCATTGTCGCCCGGCTATATGAGCCAGAAGATCCAGGTGGTGTTGGCTACCGATCTCTACGAAGAGCGTCTTGAAGGTGATGAGCCCGAACCAATGCGGGTAGACCGGGTCAACCTGCGTGAGCTGTCGGCGCTGGCGCAAAACGAGCAGTTCAGCGAAGGTCGCGCCCTGGCTGCGCTGTATCTGGTGAGAGACCTGTTGACCCAGCGTGGAGCGTTCACCGCATGAGCGAACTGTTTTTAGGCCACCCGTTTATCGCACCGGTCATTGAACTGGCTCGGCAGGCGGGTGAAGCCATCCTGCCGTACTGGCGTGCCGAGGTAGCCGTGACGTCCAAGGCGGATGATTCTCCCGTGACGGCTGCCGACCTGGCTGCCCATCATCTCATTCTCGCAGGCCTCACCGCGCTGGACCCAAGCATTCCAGTGCTGTCTGAAGAGGACGCCGATATCGATCAGAGCGTGCGTGCCGGCTGGCAGCGCTGGTGGTTGGTAGACCCTCTGGATGGCACCAAGGAATTCATTTCTGGCAGTGAAGAGTTCACCGTCAATATTGCATTGATCGAACAGGGCCGCGTGGTGTTCGGCGTGGTGTCGATACCGACCACTGGCCGTTGCTACTTCGGCGGCGCGGGCCTGGGGGCTTGGCGGTCGGACGTCAATGCAGCGCCCAAGCAGATTCAAGTACGCCAGGCCCCGGCCTCGGGTGAGGCCTTTACGGTGGTGGCCAGCCGTCGTCATACCAGCCCTGAGCAGGAGCGCCTGCTCAATGGCCTCAGTGAAGGCTTGGGCGAGTTGAAACTGGCGAATATCGGCAGCTCGTTGAAGTTTTGCTTATTAGCCGAGGGCAGTGCCGATTGTTATCCGCGCCTGGCGCCGACCTCGCAGTGGGATACCGCAGCGGCCCAGGGTGTATTGGAAGGAGCGGGGGGTGAAGTATTGGAGTTGAATGGCAAGCCGTTCAGTTACCCGGCGCGGAAGTCGTTACTGAACCCGTTCTTTCTGGCGTTGCCGGCCAAGGCGGCGTGGCGTGAGCGGCTGTTGACTCTGGCCAGATCTTAAGGCCACTGCAGAGCAAGATGTGGGGGCGGGCTTGCCCGCGATGGCGGAGTGTCAGTCATACAGGTATTGGCTGATCTATCACTATCGCAGGCAAGCCAGCTCCCACATTAGTTTTATGGAGTGGCTGCTAGCGATGCAGGACATACTGGCCAGTAAAGACAACGGCACGCTCTGCACTGCCTTCATTCGCAACCCACGTCTCTAGCGCCAACCGCGCCCGCCCGTAACGCTTGTACGTCGCCAAGAAACGCTTCCACACTTTTTCTTCTGGGGCTGCGCAAATGGCCGTCGCATCCTGCGTTACTGGCAGCGGATAGCTGATCTGCCCTTCCTGAATCACGATATGTCCGTCTTCAATCCCGGCTTCACGCAGCTTCAGGTGCAGCCAACCCCAACCCGCCAGCACCGCGCCGCAGTAGAGGCTGCCGCCGAACATGGTGCTCTTGTGGTTGATATTGGCTTGCAAGGGCAGGTGCAGTTGCAGTTGGTCGTGTTGCCAGTCGAGCACCCTGAGGCCCATTTCCCGGGTGAGTGGGATGTCGTGGTGGAGGATGGATTCCAGGTAACGGCTATCACGGCTCATGGCGGCCTCTTTGTAGGTGGACGATGTCATTCGTCATCGGCGCTCTGGCCGGCACTGTCGGCGAAGTTCAGGCCGTGTTTGCGCAGTTTGTCGTGCAAGGTTTTGCGCGGTACGCCCAGGGCTTCGGCGAGGCTGCGCACAGAGCTGTGGGGGCGGGTCAGTTCGGCGGCGATCAGGCTTTTTTCGAACTGTTCGACTTGCTCGCTCAGGCCTCCGGGTGTGGAGGTCAGCACACCGGCCGCGGGGTGGTCCTGGGTGTTATCCAGGGCCAACTCCAGGCCGAGGGCGAAACGCTCCGCGGCGTTTTGCAGTTCCCGCACATTGCCTGGCCAGCTGTGGCGCAGCAAAAGCGCGCGCTGGCCCGGTTGCAGTTCGTGCAAGGGCAGGCCGTGGCGGCTGCTGGCCTCGTCGGCGAAGTGCTGGAACAGCATCAGCGCATCTTCACCCCGTTCCCGTAGCGGGGGAATGCGCAGCGGCGCCACATTGAGGCGGTAATACAAGTCGGCACGGAAACGGCCCTGGTCGGCGGCCTGGCGCAGGTCTTCCTTGGTGGCGGCGATAATGCGGATATCCAGCGGGATCAACTGATTGCCACCCAGGCGTTCCACGACGCGCTCCTGTAAAAGGCGCAGCAACTTGACCTGTACATCCAGGCTCATGCTTTCAATTTCATCCAGAAACAGCGTGCCGCCATTGGCAAACTCGAACTTGCCGATGCGGCGCTTTTGCGCGCCGGTAAACGCGCCGGGTTCATGACCGAACAGTTCGCTTTCCACCACCGATTCCGCCAGTGCTCCGGCATTGATCGCCACAAACGGGCCGCTGCGTCGGCTTGAGAGGTCGTGCAGGGCGCGGGCGACGACCTCCTTGCCTGCCCCGGTTTCGCCGAGGATCAGCACATCGGCCTTGGTCGCGGCCAGTGCACCGATTTGCTCGCGCAGGCGCAACATCTGTGGCGAGTGCCCTACCAGGCGCGTACTGAGTTGCTGGCGGTCGCTGAGAGCCAGGCGCAGGCTGCGGTTGTCCAGCACCAGCCGGCGCAGGGCCAGGGCACGGCGCACGCTGTCGAGCAGCGCGTCGCTGGCGAAGGGTTTTTCCAGGAAGTCATAGGCGCCGGCACGCATGGCTTGCACCGCCAGCGGTACGTCGCCGTGGCCGGTGATCAGCAGCACCGGCAGGTCGGGGTCCTGGCCGTGCAGTTCAGCCAGCAGTTCCAGGCCGTCCATGCCGGGCATGCGAATGTCGCTGACTACCACGCCCGGCCAGTCGCGGGACAGGCGTGCGGTGAGCCCGTTGGCTTCTCCCAGGGGCAGGACTTTCAGGCCGGCCAGGTCCAGGGTCTGGCACAGGGCCTGACGCAGGTGTGGATCGTCGTCGATCAATACCACCTGAATCGAGTTGTCGATACTCATACACTGCGGTCCTCGGACGGTTGCAGACTGACGCCCGGCGAGCCGGCGCGCAATTTCAAGGTTAACAGCGCGCCGCCCTCCTTGTGGTTGGCGAACAACAGTTCGCCGCCGAAGGCGCGCATCAGGGTGTCGCAGATCGCCAGGCCCAGGCCCAGGCCCTGGGTGCGCGTCTTGGTGGTGTAGAACGGCTCGCTGGCGCGGCCCAGGGCTTCCATGCAAAAGCCCGGGCCATTGTCGCGAATGTACAGGTTGACGCCCTGGGGCGTGGTTTCGGCACTCAGCCAGAGTCTGCGTGGCGGACCTTTTTCGGTGAGGGCGTCCAGAGCATTGGCCAGCAAGTTACCCAGCACCTGGCGCAGACGGGTTTCACCGGCCTGCACCCACAAGGTCGCCTCTGGCAAGTCGCGAATCAACTCCACCTCCATCGAACGCCGACGCTTGGCCAGTAATGCCAGGGCGTCATCCAGTGCCGGTTGCAGGGCCACGCTCTCCGGCGCGTGACGGTCACGGCGGGCGAAGGCGCGCAAGTGGGCGATGATCGAGGCCATACGCCCGGTCAATTCACTGATCAGCTTGAGGTTGCCGCGGGCATCGTTGGTGCGCTCATGGTCGAGCAGGATCTCGGCGTTTTCGGCATAGCTGCGAATCGCCGCCAGTGGCTGATTCAATTCATGGCTGATACTCGCCGACATGGTGCCCAGCGCCGAGAGTTTACCGGCCTGGACCAGATCATCCTGGGCGCGCACCAGTTCTTGCTGGGCATGCTCGCGCTCCAGCACTTCCTGTTTAAGGCGCCGGTTAAGGCCCTCCAGGTCGCTGGTACGCTCGGCCACGCGCATTTCCAACTCGCGGCGGGCCTTGGCTTCGAAGGCGATGCGTTCCAGATAGTGCCGGCGGCGCTGCATCAGCAACCCCAGCAACAGCATCAGCACCAACAACGTGGCACCGCCCACGGCGACGACCGTGCGCACCGGACGGTTGATCAGCGAGCGCGGCGCGAGGATTTCCACGTTCCAGCCGGTCTCGGCGATAGCCGTGGACTGGCGCAGCCAAGCGCTGCTGCTGAGGCTCAACGGCTGCGGGTCGCGGGTGGGGTAGGGCTGGATAGCAATGATGGCCTGGCGTTCTTCGGCGGTCAGTGGCCGCGTGGCGCGGAATCGCCATTGCGGGCGCGAAGTGAGGATCACCACGCCGTTGTGGTCGGTGACCAGCAATTGTTCCGGGGTATTGCCCCACAGGCTTTCGGTGTGGTCCAGGTCGACCTTCACCACCAGCACGCCGATGATGGTATCGCCGTCACGCACCGCGGCGGCGAAGAAGTAGCCGCGCTTGGCCGAGGTGGTGCCCAGGCCGAAGAACCGTCCGAGGCGCCCGGCCATGGCTTCGCTGAAATACGGACGGAAGGAAAAGTTGCGCCCCACAAAGCTGTCTTGTTTGTCCCAGTTGGACGCGGCGAGGGTCTTGCCGGTGGTGTCCATCAGATACATCACCTCTACCCCGGCCTGGGCGGCGACGTCCTTGAGCAACTGGTTGGCATTGACCAGGTGGGTGCTGACGTGGGGCGCGCCCAATGCAGTGCGCAGGGCCGGTAAGTCCCCGAGGATCTGCGGCAGTATTTCGTAGCGATGCAGGGTGCCCAGCAAGTTGGCGACGTAGAGGTCGAGGGTCTGGCGGTTTTGCCCGGCCAGCTCGCTGCGGTAATAGCGCTCGGCCAAATGCTCCAGCGGCCACAACAGCGGTGCCAGGCACAGAGCCAGCAGGGCGAGGCTGCGCCAGCGGGGTCTTCGCGGAAGGGGTGGGGTCATGGAAGTCGCGCCTGTGGGTACAGGCGCATTATGCCTAGTGCTGCTGTGCAAGACACTCGTGCAATGCGTCTTGCCACTGGGGCTGGCTGACGTGCCATTGCTGTTGCAGGCGGGTGCAGTCCAGGCGCGAGTTCAGCGGGCGCTTGGCGGGGGTCGGGTAGGCGCTGGAAGGGATCGGCTCCAGCTCGGCGCAGGCCTTGCCCTCGGCGCGCAGTTGCTCGCCAATGGTTTGGGCAAAGCCGAACCATGAAGTCTCACCCTGGGCAGTGAGGTGGTAAACACCCCAATCCCCTGCCTTACCGGCCTGCCACTGCTCGATCAGCACGCGGGTGCTGTTGGCGATAGTCCCGGCCCAGGTCGGTGCACCGATCTGGTCGGCCACGATGCGCATCTGCGGTTTTTCCTGCAGGAGGCGCTGCATGGTCAGCAGGAAGTTCTTGCCGTGGCTGGAATAGACCCAACTGGTGCGCAAGATCAGGTACTCGCCGCCTGCAGCCGCAATCGCCTGCTCGCCCGCCAGCTTGCTCTGGGCGTAGACACCCAATGGGTTCGGCGTGTCGCTTTCGGTGTACGGGGCAGGTTTGGTGCCGTCGAACACGTAGTCGGTCGAGTAGTGAATCAGCGGGATGCCCAACGCCTTGGCCTCTTCGGCGAGGATGCCGGGGGCGATGGCATTGATGGCGAACGCAGCGTCCGGCTCGCTCTCGGCCAGATCGACGGCGGTGTGGGCCGCCGCGTTGATGATCAGCCCAGGGCGATGGGCGCGCACTTGCTGGCGGATAAGGTCTGCGTCTGCCAGGTCAAGCTGGTCGCGGCCCAGGACGAGGAGTTCGCCCAAGCCCTTGAGCCGCTGTTGCAGCTCCTGGGAGACTTGGCCGTGTTGGCCGGTGATGAGGATTTTCATGGGAACAAGTCAGCTTCCATCAGCAGTTTGCCGACCTGATCCTTGGCGGAGAGTTGCGGCGGTTCGGCCAGCTCCCAGTCGATGGCCAGCGTCGGGTCATTCCAGAGAATGCTGCGCTCGGCGCTTGGCTGGTAGTAGTCGGTGGTTTTGTACAGGAACTCTGCGTACTCACTCAACACCACGAAACCATGGGCGAAGCCTTCCGGCACCCAGAGTTGGCGATGGTTCTGTGCCGACAAGCGGACACCCACCCACTGGCCAAAGTTGGGTGAGCTGCGACGGATGTCGACCGCCACATCCAACACTTCACCGTAGGTGACACGCACCAGCTTGCCTTGAGTGTGTTCAAGCTGATAGTGCAAACCTCGCAGCACGCCTTTTTGCGAGCGTGAGTGATTGTCCTGCACGAAATTACGCTTGAGCCCGGTGGCCATTTCAAAGGCGCGCGCATTGAAACTTTCGTAGAAGAAACCGCGTTCGTCGCCGAATACCTTTGGCTCGAGGATCAGTACGCCGGGTAGTGTGGTTTCAACTACATTCACTGGGTCTCTCCGGCAAGCGAGTAGAGGTATTGGCCGTAGCCGGTCTTGCCAAAGTACTTGGCGCGCTCCAGCAGATAATCACGATCGATCCAGCCATTTTCATAGGCGATCTCTTCCAGGCATGCCACTTTCAAGCCCTGGCGGTGCTCGATGGTCTGAACGTAGGTCGAGGCTTCCAGCAGGCTGTCATGGGTGCCGGTGTCGAGCCAGGCGAACCCACGGCCGAAGCGTTCAACGTGAAGATCGCCACGCTGAAGGTAGGCATTGTTGACGTCGGTGATCTCCAGCTCGCCGCGTGGCGAAGGCTTGACCGCCTTGGCGATCTTGATCACGTCGTTGTCGTAGAAGTACAGGCCGGTCACGGCATACGGTGACTTGGGCTTTGCCGGTTTTTCTTCGATGGAAAGGGCGCGGCCCTCTTTATCGAAATCAATCACACCGAAGCGCTCCGGGTCTTTCACCCAATAGCCGAAAACAGTAGCGCCCGAGGAGCGCTCGGCTGCGGTGCGTAACTGATCGCCAAAATGCTGGCCGTGGAAGATGTTGTCCCCCAGAATCAGGCACACCGCGTCATCACCGATGAACTCTTCGCCAATGATAAATGCTTGAGCCAGCCCGTCCGGGGAAGGCTGTTCGGCATACGTGAAACGCACGCCAAACTGGCTGCCGTCTCCCAGCAGGTTTCGGTACTGCGGTAGGTCTACCGGAGTGGAGATCACCAGAATGTCCTTGATGCCTGCGAGCATCAGCACGGATATCGGGTAGTAGATCATCGGCTTGTCATACACCGGCAACAGCTGTTTGGACACTCCCAACGTAATGGGGTGTAGGCGAGTGCCGGAGCCGCCAGCCAATACAATTCCCTTCATCATGCGATTAGATCCTTCAAGTCGGTGTTGCCCAATCGTTCTCCCTGATAACTGCCGTCCTGGACCCTGCTGCACCATTCCAGATTATCGAGGTACCACTGTACGGTTTTGCGCAGGCCGGTCTCGAAGGTTTCTTCCGGGACCCAGCCCAGTTCGCGTTCGATCTTGCTGGCGTCGATGGCGTAGCGTTGGTCGTGGCCTGGGCGATCCTTGACGAAGGTGATCAGGTCAGTGAATTTCTCCACACCGGCTGGGCGTTGCGGCGCCAGTTCTTCCAGCAGGGCGCAGATGCCACGTACCACGTCGATGTTCTTCTGTTCGTTGTGGCCGCCGATATTGTAGGTTTCGCCCACAACCCCAGTGGTGACCACTGTGAGCAGCGCACGGGCATGATCCTCGACGAACAGCCAGTCACGCACCTGCAGACCATCGCCATACACCGGCAGTGGCTTGCCCGCCAGGGCGTTGAGAATCACCAGCGGGATCAATTTTTCGGGGAAATGGAACGGCCCGTAATTGTTCGAGCAGTTGGTCAACAGCACCGGCAGGCCATAGGTGCGCTGCCAGGCGCGTACCAGGTGGTCGGACGCTGCCTTGCTCGCGGAATACGGCGAGCTCGGTGCGTAAGGCGTGGTCTCGGTGAAGAGGTCGTCCACGCCGTGCAGGTCGCCATACACCTCATCAGTGGAGATGTGGTGGAAACGGAATGCGCTTTTTGTCGGCTCTGCCAGCTTCTGCCAATAGGCTCGCGTGGCTTCCAGCAGGCTGTAGGTGCCAACGATGTTGGTCTGGATAAAATCCGACGGGCCGTCAATGGAGCGGTCGACATGGGACTCGGCCGCCAAGTGCATGATCGCATCGGGTTCGAAGCGTGCGAGCAAGGCGCTGACGGTGGCCTGGTCGATGATATCGGCCTGGACAAACTCATAGCGGCTGTTGGACGCGATGCTGGTCAGCGACTCGAGGTTGCCGGCGTAAGTCAGCTTGTCCAGGTTGAGCACCTCGTGCTCGGTGTGCTGGATCAGGTGGCGGATCAGGGCTGAGCCGATAAAGCCAGCGCCGCCAGTAACGAGAATGCGCATATCGGAGGGCCCTTTCCTTAGATAGACATTATGCGGATGAAGCATAGCTTGAGTGGTGCGAGCCGGGTGGTGCAAGCGCTGTATTACTAGGGGGTTGCCTTGTGCCCCTGAACAATGGCGATATAGACGCCTGAAAAAACAAAGGTCGTCACAATGTCGTTAGCCACGTTGACCCACCGTGCCAGCTTGCCTTGCCCACAAGTAACCCCCGAGCAAGCAGCATGCCTGCTCGAGCGGCACTATGGAATGGCGGGCAAATTACACTCATTGGGCAGTCAGCAAGACCTCAACTATAGAATTGACAGCACGCGGGGCCGCTTCGTTTTGAAAATCTGCCGGGGCGACTACGCCGCGGTTGAACTCCAGGCCCAGCACGCAGCGCTCAGCAGCTTGGGCGCGCATGCCGGCCTGCGTGTGCCCAAGGTCATCCAGACCTTGGCGGGTGAGGAGTTGCTGACGGTCAACGTCGATGGCCAAACCCTGCACCTGCGGCTACTGGACTACATCGACGGCCAGCCCCTGACGCATTTACCCCACCTGAGCCGCACCGTGATCGAAGGCTTTGGTGAGCTGTGCGGGCAGATGAGCCTCGCGCTGGCGGATTTCGAGCACCCAGGCCTTGCGCGCACCCTGCAATGGGACCCGCGCCACGCGCAAGCATTGATCACCCACCTGCTGGCAACCTTGCCCGACCTGCCGCAGCGTGCTGCTTTGGAGCAGGTGGCCAGGCAGGTCGAGGCGCATGTCCAGCCGTTGGCGGCACACCTGCCTTGGCAAGCGGTGCACATGGACATCACCGACGACAACGTGATGTGGCAGCGTGATGCCCAGCGGCACTGGCGCATACAAGGCGTGATCGATTTCGGCGATCTGGTGCACACCTGGCGAATTGCCGATCTGTCGGTGACCTGCGCGGCGCTGTTGCACCATGCCGACGGTGATCCGTTTGCTCTCTTGCCGGCGATCCAGGCCTGCCACGCGGTCACGCCGTTGCAGCGTGAAGAACTGGAGGTGTTGTGGCCGTTGATCGTCGCTCGCGCGGCGGTGTTGGTGCTCAGCAGTGAGCAGCAGCAACGCCTGGACCCGGACAACGTTTATCTAAAGAAAAACGCCGAACACGAGTGGGAAATCTTCCATATCGCCACGTCGGTGCCCTTCGAACTCATGCAAGCGGCTATTCTGCGCAGCGTCGGCAAAACATTACCGCCCGTCGCCAACCAAGACTTCGCGCCTTTATTGCCAGGCTTGGTGGGCCGCGAGTTTGCGCTGATCGACCTGGGCGTACTCAGCCCGCATTTCGAGGCTGGCAATTGGGAGACTCCCGGCATCGATCGGCGCTTGCTGGATCAAGCAGCGACGGTGCATGGGCTGGCGGCCAGTCGTTATGGGCAATACCGCTTGTCGCGCACCCGCCCCGACAGTGCGCTAGAGCCCGAGACCTTCCCCCTGCATGTCGAACTGCATCTGCCCCACGGCACGGTGCTGGAAGCACCCTTTGCGGGAATGCTGCGCGAAGGTACCGACGGCTTGCTGTGTTTGCACGACAGCGGCCTGAGCCTGCGCTTGTGGGGCGTGCGCACATCACTCAAGCCGGGCGCAACCTTGGTCAAAGGGCAGGTGCTGGGCGAGGTTCATGCGCCGTTGACTGTGCAGTTGTGCCGCGCCGACCTTGAGCCACCGCTGTTCTGCACACCTTCCCGGGCGTTGGTGTGGCAGGCGTTGTGCCCGTCACCCGCAGCTCTATTGGGCCTGGCCTGTGATGCGGAGCCGGAACTGGACCCAGAAGCCCTGCTGGCCCGGCGTGATGCCAGCTTTGCCCGCTCCCAGAAGCACTACTACGCCGACCCACCGCGTATCGAGCGCGGCTGGCGTAACCACCTGATCGATATGCAGGGCCGATCGTACCTCGACATGCTCAACAACGTGGCCGTGCTGGGCCATGGCCACCCGCGCATGGCTGAAGTGGCGGCTCGGCAGTGGTCGTTGCTCAACACCAACTCGCGGTTTCACTACGCGGCGGTTGCCGAGTTCTCCGAGCGCCTGCTGGCGTTGGCGCCGGAGGGCATGGACCGGGTGTTCCTGGTCAACAGCGGCACCGAGGCCAATGACCTGGCGATTCGTTTGGCCTGGGCCTACAGCGGCGGGCGCGACATGCTCAGTGTGCTGGAGGCCTATCACGGCTGGTCGGTGGCGGCGGATGCCGTGTCCACGTCGATTGCCGATAACCCCCGGGCCTTGAGCAGCCGCCCGGATTGGGTACACCCGGTGACCGCGCCCAATACCTACCGCGGTGAATTCCGCGGGCCGGACAGCGCGCCGGACTATGTACGAAGCGTGGAGCATAACCTGGCGAAAATCGCCGCGAGCCAGCGTCAATTAGCCGGGTTCATCTGTGAGCCGGTGTACGGCAATGCCGGCGGCATCTCCCTGCCACCGGGTTACCTGCAACAGGTGTATGGCCTGGTCCGTGCCGAGGGGGGCGTGTGCATCGCCGATGAAGTGCAGGTGGGTTACGGCCGCATGGGGCATTTCTTCTGGGGGTTTGAACAGCAAGGTGTGGTGCCAGACATCATCACCATGGCCAAAGGCATGGGCAACGGCCAGCCGTTGGGTGCAGTGATCACCCGCCGAGAAATTGCCGAGGCGCTGGAAGCCGAGGGTTACTTCTTCTCCTCATCAGGAGGCAGCCCGGTCAGCTGTCGGATCGGCATGGCGGTGCTGGATGTGATGGAAGAGGAAAAGCTGTGGGAAAACGCCCAACTGGTAGGTGGGCATTTCAAGGCACGGTTGGAGGAATTGATCGATCGCCATCCACTCGTCGGTGCCGTGCATGGTTCGGGCTTCTATCTGGGCCTTGAACTGGTGCGCGATCGCAAGACCCTCGAACCTGCGACTGCAGAAACCGCTTTGTTGTGTAACCGGCTGCGGGAGCTGGGGATTTTCATGCAGCCTACCGGTGATTATCTGAATATCCTCAAAATCAAGCCGCCGATGGTGACGTCCAGACGCAGTGTGGACTTCTTTGTGGACATGCTGTCGAAAGTGCTGGATGAGCAACTGTGATTTATCGATTGTTATCGGCTATTTTTTGCAGACGCGAGCACCTATCATGTTTTTAGTCTGTTAAAGCCGATTTTTATCCATTATAAAGTTGCCCTTCACCCCATTCGGAGCCCTGATCGCCATGACCACCTTGCACAGCACACCTCGCGCCGATGGCTTTCACATGCCTGCCGAATGGGCGCCCCAGACCCAGACCTGGATGATCTGGCCCGAGCGCCCAGACAACTGGCGCCTGGGCGGTAAGCCTGCTCAGGCGGCCCATGTGGCGGTGGCCAAGGCCATCGCACGTTTTGAGCCGGTGACCGTCGCGGTCTCCGCCGGCCAGTACGAAAACGCCCGTGCCCGCCTGGACGTACCCAATATCCGCCTGGTGGAAATGTCCAATGACGACGCCTGGGTTCGCGACACCGGCCCCACTTTCGTGATCAACGGCAGTGGTGAAGTACGGGGTGTGAACTGGGACTTCAACGCCTGGGGTGGTTTTGACGGCGGTCTGTATGCACCGTGGAATCGCGATTCCCAGGTGGGAGGCAAGATCCTCGAGATGGAGCGCGCACCGCGTTACCGCACTGAAGGCTTTGTGCTTGAAGGCGGTTCGATTCATGTCGACGGCGAAGGCACCCTGATCACTACCGAAGAATGTCTGTTGAACCGCAACCGCAACCCGCACCTTGATCGTGCGGCCATTGAGGCGGTGCTCAGCGATAACCTGGCGGTAGACAAGATCATCTGGTTGCCGGATGGCCTGTTCAACGACGAAACCGACGGCCATGTGGATAACTTCTGCTGCTACGTGCGCCCGGGCGAAGTGCTGTTGGCCTGGACCGATGACCCGCAAGACCCGAACTACCCACGCTGCCACGCAGCCATGGACGTGCTGCAAAGCAGCACCGATGCCCAGGGCCGCTCGTTCATCGTGCATAAAATGCCGATCCCGGGTCCGCTGTATGCCACTGAGGAGGAATGCGCCGGGGTAGACCTGGTTGACGGTAGCCAGGAGCGTAATCCGACCGTGCGGTTGGCCGGTTCCTACGTCAACTTCCTGATCGTCAATGGCGGCATCATCGCGCCGAGTTTCGATGACCCGTTGGACGATCAGGCCAAGCAAATCCTGCAGAACCTGTTCCCACAACATGAAGTGGTGATGGTGCCGGGCCGCGAATTGTTACTGGGTGGGGGCAATATCCATTGCCTGACCCAACAGCAGCCAGCTCCGCAGCGAAAGTGAGTGCAGTTGTAACAGCGCCTTGATGGCGCACGAGCACCGCGCGTTTGCAGTGTTCCCCGCAAGCCCGCGACCCAGCCCGGTCGCGGGCTTTTTCATGCCTGCATGCCGGTGAACAGGGCACATTGGCATAGCTCTTGTATCGCTGTGGTTACAGTGGCCCAAGGGGGATGACCGTGCAGTTCTGTCACAAACCTTGAGTAAGTTAGCCGCTCACGCAGCAGGAGAGAGCGCTGAAATGAATGCCGATGTCCACCTGATGAACACGCGTACGTTCCACCCTTTGCGGGTCGACGCAGACGCCATCCATGCGTTGGCCCTTTGGTTGAAGGCGAACGGCTCGCCACAGGTCAGGCAATTGCCTGATTTGCGCAGCGTGATGAGTGAGCGCTACCCGGTGGGGTTGTTCACGGAGGACGAAGTGCAGGCGTTGTGCGAGTTGATGAGCAACTAAAGAACACACCTGAAACCGACTGTGGGAGCTGGCTTGCCTGCGATGGCGGTGGTTCAGTTGAAGATTGGGGGACTGGCACACCGCTATCGCGGGCAAGCCCGCTTCCACAGGGATCTGCGCCAGGCGCTGATTTTTTGGACAATATCTAACCAGTGTGGGAGCTGGCTTGCCTGCGATGGCGGTGGTTCAGTTGAAGATTGGGTGACTGGCACACCGCTTTCGCGGGCAAGCCCGCTCCCACAGGGATCTGCGCCAGGCGCTGATGTTGTGGGCAATACCTAACCAGTGTGGGAACAGGCTTTGGTTCCCATGAGGTGTGTCAGAAGCTGTAGGTACCGGTGACTACCAGGCTTCGCGGCTCGCCTGGTTGAATCTGCGCCGCACTGGTCGCCGAGGCGTAGTAGTTTTTATCAGCGATATTGTTCAGTGCTGCCCGCACGTCCCATTCTTTCTGACGGAACCCGGCCAGCGCGTCCCAGCGGCCATAACCAGGCAACACCACGGTGTTGAGGTTGTCGGCGTAACGATCGCCCACCAGGGTCAAACCGGTTTCCGCGTACCAGCCCATCTCCGGCTTCCAGGTGATGAACAGGCTGGCGTTGCGCTTGGCCACGTCGCTGATCCGTTTGCCCTCAAACCCGTTGTTGTCCTTCTCCACCTTGGCATCCTGCAGGCCTACGCCGCCGCGCACATACCAGTTGTCGACGATCTTGCCGGTGGCGGTCAGCTCCACGCCGCGTGAGCGTTGTTCGCCGGTGAGCAGGGTAATGGTACGGTCCAGCGGGTCGCTGGTGCGGCGGTTGTAGAGTTCCAGCTCGTACACAGCCAGGGTGGTGCTCAGGCGCTCATCGAACCAGTCGCTCTTCACGCCGATTTCTTTTTGCTTGGTCAACTCCGGGCTCAGGTCGTTGACGTTGCCGGTGGCGTTCGGCGTGATGCCGATCAGGCCGCCGCCTGCTGGGGTGAAAGTCTTGCTCCACGAGGCGTAGAACGAGTGGTGCTCCAGGGGCGTCCACACCAGGCCGACGCGCGGGCTGGTGCTGTGGCTTTTCACGTTCTGTTGGATGTCGAGCAGCTTGTTGGTGGTGTCCACTTCGAAGCGGTCGTAACGCAGCCCGCCCAGCAGTTGCCACTGGTCATTCAGGCGCAGTTGGTCCTGTATGTAGAGGGCGCGGCTTTCGACTTCGGTGTGGTTGTTACTCGACAGTCGCATGCTCCCGGTGTGGCTCAGGCGGCGGTTGGGCTGGTTGAGGTCCAGGCTCGGCACCGTCTTGCCATCTCGAGCGGAGTACAGCTTCGGATCACGGCGCTGGCTGCCCAGCTCAATACCGGTGAGCAGGCGGTGCTCCAGGCCAAAGGTGTCGAAACCGCCTTCCAGCTCCAGGTTGTTGAACACGTTGCGGGTGGTCAGGTCCTGCTGCCAGTGTTGGCGGCTGACGATGTTGGTTTTCGGGTCATAGCCGGTCTGGTAAGTATTGTCGAAATCGCTGTCGAGCTTGAACACGCCGAGGGTGTGGCGCAGCTGCCAGTCGGCGTTGAGCTCGTAGGCAAGTCTGGAACGCAGCGACTGGGACTTATCGTCTATGTAATCGCCGTGATCAAAGTAAGTGGTGCTGCGGCTGACATCCGCCGGGCGCCCGTTGACACCAGGAATGCCACGGTCTGGGGTGCGGTTGTAGCGGCTGTATTCGTATTGCACCAGCCAGTTCAGCTCTGGAGTGAGCTGCCAGCTCATCGACGGCGCGAACAACTGGCGGTTGCCGCTGACGCCATCGCGAAAGCTGTTGTTGTCCTGGTTGCCCATGTTCAGGCGCAGGCTGATGTTATCGGTGGGGTCGGTACTCAGGTCGGCATACAGGCTGCGCAAATCGTTGCTGCCGCCTTGGGCTTCGATGCTGGACTTTTGCCCTGGGCTTGGCAGTTTGCTCACCCGGTTGACGATCCCGCCCTGGCCGCCTCGCCCGTAAAGCACGGCGGCCGGTCCCTTGAGCACTTCGATACGCTCGATGTTATGCAGGTCACGTACGTACTGGCTGTCGTCGCGAATGCCATCCAGATAGAAGTCATTGCTGGCGTCGAAACCGCGTATGCGCAGGCTGTCGAAGCGTGTATCGGCGCCGCTGCTGACGTTGGGGATACCGCTCAATGCCTGGCCCAGATCGTTGGTGCCATAGGAGCGCAGGCTCTCGGTTTTGACTGAGTCGATCGCCTGGGGCACGTAGCGAACAGCCGTCGCGGTGCGTGTGGCGGTGCTGGTCTCTTTGACCCGTGGGTCGTCTTCGTCTGCTTCCACGCTGATCGAGGTTTCGGGCAGGACCGTGGCCGCACCGGCAAAACCAGCAGACAGCAGGACAGAGAGCCCAAGGGAGAGGGGCGTCAGGCGAGGGGCAGGCATGGGAGTGTATCCAAATGATGTGGCAGGAAAATTGTGCGCGAATGGTAATGCTTTGCATTTGCGCACGTTATCTATTCCCTAACGCATTGCATGCGGATTTGTTACTTAATGTGTTTACAAGGGCTGATCAAGGTGTTTTCAAGGCTTTCATCCCGCCGCTTTAGCCCGCTGCTTAGACGAATATCGCCTAAATACAGACGATTCACGAAATTGACACATAGTTCAACGCCCGCATAGGATTGCGCCCAACGCCTGTGGCTAACCACCATGACTAAATCCAATAAAAAAAGGCCCGCGGCAGTTCAGTCGTCCGCGGGCCTTCTTTTTGCTGGCAAGGTCGACACCAGAAAAGCAACAGGAGCCTGGTGTCACAGCGCGTACTCAACCCGTAATAAGGAATATAAGAAAATGTTGAAGCAACGGATGAGTCTGATCGCTCTGGGGATTTTGAGCGCATCGACAGCAATGGCAAACGACCAGGAGCAATCCAAGGGTTTCGTTGAAGACAGCCACCTGAACATCGCAGCACGTAACGCCTACATCAGCCGTGACTACAAAAACGGCAAGCAGGACAAAGCTGAATGGGGCCAAGGCTTCATCGGCAAGTTCGAGTCCGGCTTCACCCAAGGCACCGTCGGTGTGGGTGTGGATGTGATTGGCCAATACGCTATCCGCCTGGATGGTGGTAAAGGTCGCAGTGGCGCTGGCGGTATCGACTTCTTCAAGCAAGGTGACAGCGGAGAAGCCGCCAACGACCTGGCCAAAGGCGGCGCAGCCGTCAAGGCGCGTATCTCCAACACCGTGATCAAATACGGTCAGCAGATGCCAGCCGTGCCGGTCCTGCAATACGACAACTCGCGTCTGCTATCGGAAACCTACGAGGGCACCTCGATCGTTTCCAAAGAGATCGCCGGCCTGCAACTGGATGCTGGTCACTTCACCAAGGAAGCTCGCAAGAGCGCCGAGGGCAGCGACAGCGGCCGCTTGAAGAGCATCAACTACATCGGTGGTAGCTACAAATTCACCGAAAGCCTGTCGGCTGCTTTGTACGCCTCCGACATGCAGGACGTGCTGAAGAAGCAATACGTCAACGTCAACTACGTGCTGGCCCTGCCAGAACAACAGTCGCTGACATTTGACTTCAACGGCTACAAAACCAAGCTGGACCGCAGCTTCGCCCTGGAAAACCAAGGTGATGCGGACGCTCGCGACAACAAGATCTGGAGCCTGGGCGCTACCTGGGCCGTTGGCGCGCACAGCTTCACCCTCGCTCACCAGCGCAGCACCGGTGACACCGGCTACCTGTACGGTGGCTACCGCAACGCTGGCGGCATTGGCGACGGCGGCAATACCATCCTGCTGGCCAACTCCTACTGGTCCGACTTCAACGGCAAGGACGAGCGCTCCTGGCAAGCAGGTTATGGCATCGACTTCGCCACCTTCGGCGTACCGGGCCTGACCTACAACATTGCCTACGTGCGCGGCACCAACATCGACGACGGCACTGGCCGTGGCGATGGCACCGAGCGTGAAATCTGGAACCAGTTCAAGTACGTGGTACAGAGCGGCCCAGCCAAAGACCTGAGCCTGCGTGCCCGTGCCTCGTGGTTGCGCGTTTCCAACAACGCCAGCAACTACAACGTAGGCGGTAACGAAATCCGTCTGTTCGCCGACTACCCGATCAACGTTTTCTAATTGATCGAATGTCGTGCCTGATGCCAGGCGATAAAAAACCCCGACTGGTTCGGGGTTTTTTATTGTCCGCTCGCGGGGGCGTCAGGCTTTGACCGGTGCGAGCTTTTTGCAGTTCTCTTTGCGCGTCGGGTACTGCTCGCATTTGCGCAGTACGCTTTGCACCTGCTGCGCATTCTGCAGTTGCTGGTTGGCCAACAGCTTCTCGGTAATAAACAGTTCTTCCGAGCCCAGGTTGCGTTCCGCCTTGTCGATCATCGCCAGGGCCGATTGCCCGTCACCGCGCTTGAGGTGGTAGCTGATCATCAAGTCATAGGTGGAAGGCCCTGCCAGGGACCAGTCCTTGATCGCCTGCAACTCTTTCACCGCTTCGCTGTTTTTGCCCTGGGCCAGGCGCACGGTATAGGCGGTGCGCCGAATGCTCGGCTGGTCTTTTACCGGCGAGGCCAGGGCCTTGCGGATGAAAGCGTCAGCCTGCGGCACCTTGTTTTTTTCCAGGGCATCAATTGCGAAGTACGCGTCTTTATAGCCCTGCAAAGCCTTCGCCACCTGGGGCGTATTCTTCATTTTCGACCAGCTTTGCGGGTTGACCCGGGCGCGGCGTTCCTGGCGATACTCGCGTTGCAAGTACTGGCGCAGCTCGGTGTCGCGGTCCATGGCCGACATATGTGAGCGGTTGAAGTATTGGCTGGTCGCGGTGATGCCGGTGGTCAAGCCATCCTTGACCAGCACGTCCAGCTCTTTGGTGAACTGGTCGAGATTGAACTGCTGCAGCGAATCCTGCATGGCATTCTTGCGCGCCGTGAGGAACCCCGTGAGCAAGGGCTTCTGCTTGCCCTGGAAGTCGTTGAGGCGCTCCAGACTATGGGTGGCGGCTCGCGGCGCGTAACCGGCACGGATCATCAAGTCGGTGCCCAGCAAGTCGGCCTGGTCTTCCTGGCTGCGGCCCCAGGCGGTGCTCCATACCTGATCGGAAAAGGTATTGGCCAGGGCGGTATACAGCACGGTGTTGCCGATGGTCTTCTGGGTGCCGGCTGGGTCTTTACTGAACAGTTTCATCGTACCGGAGCTGCGGTCCACGCCCGTATCGGCAGCCATGGTGGCCAAGGCGACCGTGGAGGCCACGGTGGTGAACATGTCTTTCTGCTGCTGGAAAGCGGCCATGCGGTCATGGTGATGCAGCAATACGTGGCTCATTTCATGGCCCAGCATCGCGGCGATTTCGTCTTCGCTGGCGACGTTGTCCAGCATGCCCAGCGGCACGAACAGGTTGCCGTAGGGGTCTGCCGACGGCCCGAAGCCATAGCTGTCGGTGATCTTCACCTGCAGCGGCGGCAACTCCCCCGGCCAGCCCTTGGACAAGCGCGTGACGATGCCCTGCAAGTAGCCTTGCAGCATCGGGATATCCACCAGGTTCTGCTGGCGCGCTTCAGCGGCCGGTACCGCACGCCCGTCGTAGCTCAAACGCTGCTGGCTCTGGCGCTGTGGGTCGAGCTTGTAATACTGGCGTACGTCGCTGTTATCCACGTAATGGCCCTGAACCCGGGACTGGGTCGAGGGCCCCACCAGGTTCATAAACGCCTGGTCTGCGCCTTTCAAGGTGGCGCAACCACTGAGCACCGAACTGGCCAACAGGCTGGCTGCTACTAGATATCCCTTCACCGCAACGCTCCTTTTATTGATTGCAGCCGGCACCAAAACCGATGGTGGAGTTGTTGCGGCTGTCCTTGGCCTGGCTTTTGGTCAGGCCCTGGCAGGGCAGGTCGACGACGTTCAGCGGGGGCTCGATGCGCAAATCCATGGTGTCCAGCCACACCTTCTGGCCTGCCAGTTCTACCTGCACCAGGTCCAGCGCCTGGTTGTACTGCAATACCGGCAGGGGCTGGGTGGGCGCGTCCTTTTTCGCCAGCTCACGTTGTTGCTTGCCCTGCTCGTCCAGCACTGTCACCGGGTCGGCGAGGAACGCCTTGATACTGTGGGTTTCTGCCCAGGCGCCCTGGGTGAAGAGGGCGGCGAGCAAGACGATGAGGCTTCTGTTCATCCTTGGTTTCCTTGAGTCAGATAGCAGAGCGGTGCACTCAGCGATCGCGGTCGAAGAAGGCTTCGATCCGCTCGCTGAACAGCACCAACGACAGCAACACAATGCCCAGCACGTTGACCGGGGTGATGTCATTGAGGCTCAGCAACACACTGACCCCCGCCAACATCGACATCACCAACAGCCACGACGGGCACGGCGAGGTAAAAAACCAGATTTCCTGGCGCCGCCACCGGCTCCAGGTGCGATGGCCCGCCAGGCGACGTGCGTGCAGCGCCTTGAGCACGGCGATCAACGCCAGCAGCCCGAGCTCCAGCAGGTCCAGCCAATTGAACGGCAGGTGGGGGAAATTGGCCGGTTCATGGTCGTAGTCCATGCCCGCATTGATCAGGTTGTCCAGCGCCATGGCGTGCAGGTAAACGCCAGGGAGTTGGCCGTGTACCGGCGACTCCACCAAGTCCCCGGTGGAAGCAATATTGGCGCCCACCAACACCAGGCGGTCGCGCAGTAACTCGGCGACCAATGCCTGGTCGTCGGGGTCGCTGACCTCCAGGTCACTGGCCGACAACGTCAGCGTATAAGGGCAGCGCGCCTGGGCCGAGTCGTCGAGCTTCCAGAACACCGCCTGAAATAACTGCGCCACCCCATCCAGCAAAAAGTGCCGTGCCGGCGCGCAGTGGCGGATATCGGCAATACGTGCCTGCTCGGGCGCCAGCTTCAGCCCCCACTGCACCGCGATGGGCTGGCGCTGCGCAGCGGCTTGCACATCCACCGGCGGCTGCTTGCAGTGCTGCGTGGCACAGAACACTCGATACAGCGACAGGGCGGGAGTTTCCATCAGCCCTGCATGTGTGCGCATCGCCAGTGGATACTTGTCATCCACCCCTTCCCATACAACCAGCGCCGGCTGGCTCACCTGCATGAACGGCGCCAGCGTATTCGCCTGGCCCGCCTCTGCCCGAGTCAACCCAGTATTGGCCAGCCACAATGGGATGCGTTGGCGTTGATAACGCTCAAACACATTCGCCAGCAACTGGCTGCCCCGCGTCGGGTCGCCAAACGAGTGGTCGTGGCTATAAAGCAAATCCACAAACACCGCCTGGGGCTTGTACGCCAGCAAGCGCTTGAACAACTTGCTCTGCTCGCCATAGGGCATGGGCCACGAACTGTTATTGCGCATCAGGTAGGCATCATCGATCAACACCACCGCCACCCGCTGCTGCCCAAGGCTCGGGTAGTGACTGGCGAACATACGATTGAGCCACTGCGCCGACGCCTTGTCGCTGGAACTGGCCAGGCCGAAAGGATCAAGAATCGCCAGCAACACGATGATGACCGCCAGCCAATAGCGGCGGTATTTGAACAGCGGGGGTTTGGACAACATCCATGTCTCGATAAAAACGCAAGCAAGGCGGGGTTTTTAACGGAGTGGGGAGGGGGTGTCAATTGGAAAAGTGGCTAAGTGCCATATCGCTATGGGCGCATGGGTTGTCATTCGTAAAAAGCCCTGGCCTATCCAGGCCAGGGCTTTGCGCTGTGGGCGCCGGGCTTGCCCGCGATGAAATCAGCCCGCGTCCCGCACGAGTTCTTGTCGATGACTCGTCGCATCTCCCCTGAGCGCTCGCGGGAGTGGCACCGGGTTCTCTGACTCAGGCATGATGTGAACCTGAGCCAACGGAGAGGCGCTATGGGCAGTCACGATAACCCAGCGGTTTCACTGGCCCTTCGTTCGTATTCGGGCCAAGTCGAATTGCACGATCACGACTTTCATCAGCTCGTGCTGCCGCAGTCCGGCTCCATGGACATCGAAGTCGACGGTCGGGCCGGCAAGGTCGACTGGAGTCAGGGCGTGGTAATTCCTGCCGGTGCTCGCCATGCGTTTCTGGCGCAAAAGGCCAATACCTTTCTGGTACTCGACGTGCCGGCCACGACGTTCGGCGGGCCCAAGAATCTCGACCTGTCGACCAGACTCCAGGCCGACAAACGCTTTTTCCCAGTAGGCCCGGAAATCCGCCATTTACTTCAATACGCCAGCCGCAGCGCGCCCTTGCTGACCAGTTCACCTCAGGTGGCGGAGTCCTGGAGTACTTTGCTGCTGTCTTCGCTGACGCTGCCGCCCGGAATCATCCCTGAGCATGGTCAGTTCACCCTGGCACGGGCACTCGCTTACATCGAAAGCCATCTGGACAGCCGGCTTAGCGCCACCGAGATTGCACGGGTGGCAGGCACCAGCGAGCGGCAACTCTACGTGCTGTTCGCTCGGCATTTGAATAGCACGCCTTTTGCGCATATCGCCACCTTGCGTCTCAACCGTGCCATCGACTTGCTGTGCGAAACCGCGCTGTCGATCACCGAGATCGCCCACCGCGTCGGTTATGCCGATCAAAGTGCACTCACCCACGCCCTGAAAAAGAACCGCGACCTGACCCCGGCCACGGTGCGACGAAGTTCGCGGGTAAGGTGAATCCGGCAGGCCTGAACAAATCTTCAGCAGTGCTCATCAATACCCGCCCGGCCGGACCTTTCTATGATTGCCCCACCGACAAGGATAAATCAGACGGGGCGTAGATGACCGAAGTGACGCACACTGCCAAAACACAGGTGTCTGTCAGAGCCGCAGCCTCGGCCACCGCCATCGGCGTGATCGCGGTGTTTCTGTGGTCATGCCTGGCGTTGCTGACCAGCCTCACCGAAGGCATTCCACCCTTCCAACTGCTGACCCTGAGTTTTGCCGTCGCGTTTGTAGCGAGCCTGTGCATCCTTGGCCGCAACGGCATGGCGGGGTTTCGCAGCTGGCGTCAGCCCTGGTCGGTATGGGCGGTCGGTTTTCTAGGGATATTCGCCTACCACGCGCTGTATTTTTTCGCCCTCAAGGCTGCCCCGGTTGCCGAGGCGAGCCTGATCGCCTACCTGTGGCCACTGTTGATTGTGCTGCTCTCGGCCTTCAGCGCGGGGGAACGGCTGCGCAAACGCCAGTTACTCGGCGCGCTGCTGGGGTTGGCCGGTACCGCGTTCATCATGCAACAGCGCGCCTCGGATGAAGCCGCCGCCATGCCGGTAGCCGGCTACCTGGCCGCCTTCGCCTGCGCGCTGGTCTGGTCGTCCTATTCGGTGATCAACCGCCGTTTCAGTGACGTGCCAAGCAGCATTATTGGTGGCATCTGTGGCCTCGTCGCAGTGGCCGGCCTGGTCTGCCATCTGGCGTTTGAAACCGCGGTCATTCCAAGCGCCGGGCAATGGGCGGCCATCGTCGGCCTTGGCCTGGGGCCGGTGGGCCTGGCGTTTTTCGCCTGGGACCACGCCACCAAGCACGGCAGCCTGGCGATGCTCGGCGCTCTCTCCTATCTGGCCCCCCTGATCTCGACCCTGCTGCTGGTGGCCATAGGGCAAAGCCATGCCAGCCCGATCCTGATTATTCCCACCCTGCTGATCATCGTCGGCGCCGTTATCGCCACCTCGAAAACAGGCCAGCCCAAAGCCGACATCACTGTTGTAAAGGAGCTTTGAGATGGACCTGATTGCCTCTGAAGGCGCCACAAGAATTGAACGCGACCTGCCACGGTTCAGCGTGGCGCCCACTCGTCCTGCGCTCCAGCATCTGGGACTACCGTCATTGAAGTCCAGCCGCAGCGGTATTCGCCGCCGCGCAAATGGCGAAGCGCCACGTGTGTTGCTGTTCGTGCCGCCTTACACGCGGCTGATTGAGCCGGTACCGCTGGGCAGCGCATTTGCCGACATCGGCATCGACACGTTCGAAGTAATGAAACGCGCAGGCACGCCCATTGGCCTGTTGCGCATCGCCACGGTGGCCAAGCGCGCCGGTTACGAGGTGCAGATCGTCGACGCGCCATTCGCCGGCTGGTCCCAGGAAAACACTCTGGTGAACGTCGATCAGGGCCATTTGGTCCGCTATGGCCTCACCGATGTGCAAATGCGCAAGATCATCGAAGATGCACAACCGGACATCGTCGGCATCCAGTGCAACTACACCGTGCAATGGGGCAACGCCCGGGCGCTGGCCGACCTGGTGAAATCCATCGATCCAAATTTGCTGCTGGTGACGGGCGGTGCCCATTCCAGCGGTGACTGGCAGAATGCCTTGCTGGACTCGCCTTTCGATTTCACCCTGATCAACGAAGCGGATCGCGCCTTCACGCTGCTGCTCGACGCGGTCACCCATGAAGGCGGCAATGTCGACGCGGTGCGGGGCATTGCCTATCGCAGCTACAGTGGCCAACTAGTTCGACCGACTCGCAAATCCAGCTACTTGAGCATTGTCCCGGCCCGGCAGGATCTGGATGAGCGGCTGGGCGTCATGCCGTTGCCGGATTTCAATTTCCTGAACATGAACAACTACTTGCAGCCCTATCATTCCTCCGGTGCGCGGGTGCGCAAGACCGGCGCCTGGGCGCAGATCTTTTCCACCATAGGCTGCAACGTCAATTGCAACTTCTGCTATATCCCCAAAATCAACGGCCCCTGGCGGGCATTGGGGCTGGACTGGTTCGACCTGCATCTGGCGGATTTGGTCAAACAAGGCGTGACCGAAGTGTTGATCGAAGACGATCACTTGATGCATGACCCGCTGTACGCTATGGAGGTCGGCAAGCTTTTGAAGAAACACCATTTGCCGTGGGTCGAGGAAGGTGGGCTGAGCCTGTTCAATCTGGTGCTGCTGCACAAGGGCGAGCGATTTCTGGCGGAACTTGATGAGCAGGAACTCAAAAGCCCGCACTACCGCAACGTCATCGCTGCCATTCGCGGCGGTCTCACGGCGAAGACGTTTATCCGTTCAATCGCCGACAATGGTTGCTACAACATTTACCTTGCGGTGGAGAGCGCCAACGAAGAGAGCCTGGTGAACTCCAACAAGTCGCGTTTCAACGCGATTCAGCAGGCAACCTTTGAGATCATCCAGATGTTTACCGAGTGCGGAATTCAGGTGACGGGCGGCTTCATGCTCGGCTTCGTCAACCCGCCGGCCTCGGCTGCCGAACAGCCGTTCATCGAAAGCCTGGGGCAAATCGGTAATACCATTGACTATGCCGTCGGCCTTATGGGCGCAGGCATGGCCTACGCCAACCCGTTTATCGTGACCCCGATTCCGGGCACCGAGATGTGGGCATACCAATAGCAGTATGTGGTCCGTCACTACGACAATGGCTGGTCTCACGAAAAAGCCACCATGGCCACCGAGCAATGGAGTGCCGAGGACATCGAAAAAGCCCGTATGGAATTGCTGGTACGCGCCAATGGTGCTGATCGGGTGCGGGAAATGGTGCGGCGCGGAACGTGGCCAGTGGATGTCTGATTTTTTACGCAGCCCTACTCGTTCAATGACTTCGAGCGAGTAGCCAAACAACCTCACACGTCAATTGAGCCATTTACACCATCAGCCTGCTTCTGACCGGTTTTTGACCTTCATCTATAGGTTGAATTTTCCTAAGCGAAGAGTGAGCAAATGCGCGGTCAGTAGCCAGTAATAGCGCGTCGATTCAGCGTGCTGGTTCACGTGACGGTTTAGAAACCATGCGAGATGCTTTCGCTGCCAGGTCCATGGATTATCTTTGTGCAAGCGATTAGAGATCTCCGCTTGAATGGTCTTTGCTTGGCGTAGGTGACGTTCGCGAATGGCATGCGACCCGGTGAGAAGATCCGCCAGGAACAGCGCCATGTCGAATGTTTTGCTCGTGCTCGATCATCGTTATAAGCCGATACCACGTCGAGACGACCATGCCCCAGTTCGTCGCTGATTTGTGTGCAGGCCTGCTGATGAAGGATGGGCGGGCAGGGCGGACGATTGCCCGTGAAAATCGAGGTGGTTTTCGGCTGGTATCCATAAGATTTTGACGGAATCCGACGGAACGCTAAAACGAAAAAACCCGCCAGAAGGCGGGTTTTTCGGGGGTTCCAGAGATTTTGAAAGCTTTCTTTGGAACCTTGTATGGTGCGGCACCAGACGAACGGTAGCAGTAAGCGGGGCTAGATTTTCCGTGGGGCTGGAAGTCGGTGGAAAATTTGGCGTATCCCTACAAGTAACTATAAATAAATCAGCTAGTTATGGATCTCAGTGGAGTCGAACCGGGACTTTTAGGTTAGAGCACGTTGTCGAGCTGCATATAAAATATCCAGAGCAGGATACGGCAAGGTAAACCCTTCAAGTTTGAACATTGCCGATTATTTCCCATGGTGAATCGGCAGGAGTCGACCAAAAGCAACTAGTCGGGTGTGTCTAATCAATCATGGCGATTCACTCAACGGTACACCTGCCTGCCGTGCAATTTTGCGGACGGCGAGTTGTAGTTCGAGCTTGCATTGATATAGATCTTTATTGTTTTCACGCCCATAGGCTTTAACACATGAAAAAGCAGTGTCTACAAAAAACATGCTTGCAATTCTGGTCATCATTATTGAGTAAGCCCAAGCTTCCTTTCCAGCCTTTATCTTGTGCTCGGGTGAGGCGTGCATAAACATAAGCCACATAAGCGTGTCCTCGCCAGTTATATGGCTTGCTCCGCTGAGGCGATGATAGCTTTCATAGTAATCAGTCTCGCGCCCAAGTGTTTCAAATCTTTTATAAAGCGACTTAGGCCAGTCACTCCCCGGATTGGATGTATCTACAGAGCATTGAGTTTCAATTTCATTAACGAATTCGTCTAATACCGTAATGACTTTTCTTCTTTCCTCTATCATAGTCGATATTTCTTCTGCGTCGGTTCCGTCCAGTATTTTCTGCTTCCACTCATTGAGCTTTCTATTGTGCTCATTCAGCCATGATTGGAAAAATTTTATTAATGTCCCTGAGTCGCCTCTTTCGGCTAGGTACATGATGTTTATTGAGCCTTCTACAACAACTCTAGCTAATGCCTCCGCACTGGCTGGCGAACCTGTCGAAATAGCAACTAGCATGCCTTGGACGTGCTCGTATACACGACCGGTCAGATTTAAAAGCGAGTGAATTCGAAAGCCTTCATTGTTGTTTTTTGGTTCGATTTCTCCCAAGTAGTCATTAAGGATTTTATCTGCTTTGGCACACGATTCAATGGCTACTGCCGACTCGATAAGGTTTGCTTTTTTATCTATTTTAAAGGCTTTTCTGAAGTTTGGTATATGAGGCATTGTTGTGTGTTATTCCTGTAGGTTTAATTAATGCATTTCTAAATGGAAGCGCTATTTAATTTTTGAGTGTAGCATTTTGTCGGCTGTCAGAAAATTTTTCACTAACTTTGAATCGTGTGTATCTTGATTTTTAGCCAATTCAGCGTCGTTAAAATTGCTTTCATAACTTATTAATGTTGGGGGCTTAGGCTCAAGAAGAAAACATGAGGACAGACCCCGTGTTTCCTAAACAGGCATTGCCCCTAGAAGGGGCAGATGTATTTTCGATCTCTTATTCGTCGAATCATCGACGAGCGAGGTCGGCGAACGCCTTAGGGGATCAAGAAAGGCCCTCCGGGGGGGCGGGGCGCGGCAAGCTTAATCAGAACGAGGCTTCTGGGCACAAGCGCAATCACACCAATCCCCAGAAACAACAAAGGCCCGCATTTCTGCGAGTCTTTGTTTTGTATGGTACGGCACCAGGCGAACGTTATATTTCGGGGAGGTTAGGTTTCCAGGCGTCCAGGTTTCGGTGAAAAACTTCGCGTACGGCAATTAGTTATTATTATGAATCAGCTAGTTACGGAATTGAGTGGAGCCGAATCCGGCCCTATTTTGTTTCATTAATATCTTATAACCTTAATGGCTAATTAAATAGAAAAATCAATATCAGCTATGTAAAAAATTCTCTCCGAGAATCGCTAGGGAGGAAAGCTATCAAGCTCGCACGCTGTGCTGTTTTTTGAGAAAGTATCGCTAAGCGTAACTCGTATAGCGCGATATAGAAGTTTTCTGGGGTTTTAGCTATATTTAGTCTGGCTCTGGACTTGCATATTCATATGCGTCAAGTCTATTTTTTGTTTTTAAAATTATCTAGGCTCTGCTATAGTAGGCTGATTAAAATGCTGCGTGCGCCAAAGTAAATCGAGGTGATTGTGCTGGGAGATATTCAAATTAGATCCGCCCTTTTGGCTAGGCTTGGTCGAATGTCGCACCGACCCAGCGCGCTAATTGAAGAGCTGAGAGTGCATAATGGAAGTGCAATAGCTGATGTGGTGGCTATTTACAAGGAGGCTCATTGTTATGAGATAAAAGGTGATGCCGATAAAATTGAGCGAGCAATAAGCCAAGCTGCCTATTATGATTTGGCGTTCAGGAAGATAACTTTAGTTACTACAGAGCGTCATGCGAATAAAGCTATAAGGGTTATTCCAGCGCACTGGGGAGTGATGATTGCCAGGGAGGTAAGTGGTGTTGTGGTTCTGCGGGGGGCAAGATCTTCAAAAAATAGCCCTTTTTTTGATAAGAAGACTGCTCTCATGACTCTCTGGAGGACAGAACTTTCAGATGTGGCCGAAGGGCTGAATATACAGGTTGCTGCAAAGGCAAATAGGGATAATATTTCTAACTCCATTGCAGGAATTATGGGGAGAGAAGAGCTTAGCCTTGCAATTAGCGCTAAGCTCGCGCAGAGAAAGCTAGGGTTTTTGTAACATAAATGTGATGTGAGCATTGATAGTCGGATTCAGGATGCTGCTAGGCGTGACTAGGGTACCATGTGAGTTGGCTTTATCGTTCAGGTAATTGTCTCCCCAAGAGTATGGTGGTGTCCGATAGAAGGTTTTTGCCACCAGAATTTTCGCCATATCGTTATACTGCTGGTTCCCTCGCGGATGGTTTTTTAAGCCGTTACCTCTAATAACATATTGAAAGTCTTCAAAGGCATACAGGATTTTGGGCGCAGTAACGTTGCGCATGCTTTCTGGTGGGATGTCGATTTCCGAGAAATTAGGGCTTACGATAGTATAATCCCCAAGTTCAATGTCGCTTAGTTCATGGTGGGCAATAACTTTTTTGTGTATGGCTAGTTCACTTCTGGGTAAAGAGATCTCATGCCCGACTTCAAGTATTTCCTTGATTGATGCCGGTATTGAAGAACCGGTTATTATTATTTTTGAGAATGAATAATCGCGCTTTATAGCGATGATAAAGTTGATTAGCTCTCCCGCTCTTTTGGTCGTATCACATGTGCGGCAAATCCTATTGTCTAGAATAAGGATCATTGATGTGAAATTGGGAGGGCATTTTCTAACTAATGTTTGTATTTCTACTTTGGTTGTAGTGTAGTGCTGAAAGTCTTCAGGCTGAACTCTTAGTGCTATGGTATCTGATTTAATTTTGCCTGTGATTTTGGCGTTGAACACAGCATCATTTCGTTGTGGTGTTCTTTCGATGGCGATAACTGGGATGAACGTGGTGTCGGAAAATTTGTCGATAATATACATGTAATTGTCTTGTCCCGAAATCGTTATTGCATCTGGGATATCGAAATTATCAAGGTAGAAATTTTTATATTCTTTTAAGTGCGTTTTTATTTTTTTGTGCGTTCCGTCAATAGATTTTTTTAGGGACTGTTCATTCAGACCTTTTTTCATCGGGAAATCAAAGAAAGGAGCGATAAAAGGCTTCAGCGTAGGATGCAAAACCTTTAGGGCCCCGATCTCATTAGTTTTGGTTTTTAAGAATGGAGTATAGTTATTCATGTTTAAATATCAAATCCCTAGTGTTATATTCGGACACGATATCGGAAAAGATTTCATATCGATTTAACTCGTGCCTAAGCATGCCTGCAATTATTGCTGGATGCAGTCCTTTTTCGTTTGCGTATTTTATTACGATCTCTCTGCGTAAATCATATTTTGGTTCACAGTTCCGCCATTCGTTTCTACTGACAAAAATTGTTTTGGTAAGTCGATCGGCTTCTAATTCAATTTTTTCGGTTGATGCTTCTTCAAAGTCATCTAGTATGGGTGTCTCTAGTTGATCTATGTGCAGGTGTATATGAGATAGCTCGTGCGTTAGTGTGAACCAGAAATTATCTAGTCTACTGTGTCTTAAGGTCATGCCAATGACAGGATGGCCAGACTTTAATTTGAATACAGCTCCGTCAAGCTTCATTCCTTTAAGCTGTTCGTCAAATATAAGTATTATGCCGAGGCTTAATAGCGCGGTGGAGACTAAGCGGACATTTTCAGGGGCGGGACTCATCCGAGTGATTTGATAAATTTGGTCAGTGGAAATCGGCTGGTATTTAGGTACGTCTTGCAAGTTTAAAAGTAGCTGGGCTGTATATTTTATGCGGGAAAGCCAATAGGAAGTAGTGGCGGTATTTGCATTGTTCGATTGTCTAAAGAAAGTTTCGCCTTTGTTGTCTGTGAGTAGGTCGCGAAATAAAGAGATGTTTTCACTACAAGGTGCATTTCTTTTAGTAGTTGATGCTTTTACTAAGCGGATAACTTCGTCGTGGGCGTTTAATGCGTTGATTAAAACCTTTGGATTTATTGTGCTTTCAGATGTTACTACAAAATCATCCTGTTCCTCATTTTTGTTGGTCATATTGCCCCCGCATATTGAGCGGCCTTGGCCTCTGCCATTTCAAAATAGTTCAGTTGATCTTTGTCTAAACTGGGGAAATGTTGCATTCCAATCCGTTCGTAATAGGTTTTTGCTTTTGGTAGTGAATGTAAGCTAAAACCGGGCCTGAGCCTCAATGCGTTACAAGAGTAGGCTATCGCGGATTTTATTAGAATGCTGCCAATTCCGCTAAATTGTTTGTTGCTCATTGGGTTTTGCCGATTCCAGGGAGCTACGGCAAGATACTCGATGTAAAAAATATTTCCTTTGTCAAAAATGCTTTGTTTGGGGTGGTAGATTAGACATGCCCCTTGAGGTTTTGAGTCAGCTGATAAGAAAAACCAATGATATTCGTCTGTCCGATATGCGATTGATTTTTTAAACCATTCCCAATGGCTATCCTCAAGGCTTAGGTTGCTTATTTCAGCTTCTAATAGATTCTCATCCTGACAATTGTCTCTAACGTGTCTTAGAAGTTTTATGTTGAACTCCCCCCATAATTTATCGCAAAGATTTCCGTGGGCGATGTCCCATCCATGATGGATTTTGAACTCTACTGAGCGGTTGTTTAGATCAAGTAGATTACCCTGCTGTATTATCTCGTCTTCATTAGGCGGCATTGCGTCTAATAAACTTCTAATTTCATCTAGAGTCATTATAAATATCCGGCTGAGGAAGCGAAGTCTTTTGATTCTGCTGGAGGGCTATATTTTTGAGGTGAATACAATTTTCCTAGTGCTCTTCGTAACAGGAGCATAGGTGTAGATGCAGAACGATTATGGCGGGATGTGAGTTGAATGTACTCTTTCTCGATAGCGATTAACGTATCGAAGTTTAATATTTGTTGTTGTATCGAGTTGATCATTTTTTAGCCTTTCCGTGGCAAACAATCGTTCAGGTGTTTCTGCTGATCCTGCTGAGCGTTAGCTAGCATTCTAGGTCGAGCGTACTCCACATTTTATTTGCGTGCCATGTTTTGGCCACCATTTGAGTCCGATTTGCTGGCTAGGGAGGCATGCGTTGCGTTTCTCAGAGGTGGGGGCGGATTGATTTTCTTTCGGTGTCCCCTCCCGAGTAAGATTTACATCCTCTGATCTATCGACAGGAGGACCCTTCGCCTAGAGGTTGATGCCAGGATTTCCCTAAGCGAAAAGCGAGCAAATGCATGGTCAGCAGATAGTAATAGCGCGTCGATTCAGCGTGCGGGCTCAAGTGGTGGTTCAGAAACCATGCGAGATGCTTTTGCTGCCATGCCCATGGATTATCTCGGCTCCAGCGTTCAGAAATGGCTGCTTGAATAGTCTTGGCCTGGTGGATGTGACGTTCGCGTGTGGCATGTGCTCCAGTCAGCACCCCAGCCAAGAAGATCTCCATATCGAATGGTTTATTCATACCCGGCCACCGATATACGCCGATACCACGTCGATTCGACCATGTCCCAGTTCATAGCTGATTTGTACTCGGGCATCCTGATCTAGGCGTTGGTCGAGTTGATAGCAATGGCCACCGTTGATGGGGGCGGGATTGTGGGTGATCTGCTCATAGCGCTCGCACGCATAGGCCGCCCGCAATTCATGGAAGCCCTTGAGGTTGTGCGTATGGAGGATGTCCCTTGCGGGGCGGACGATTTCCCGTTGGAAATCGAAGTAGCTCTCGTTCGGTGCCAGCAGGTTGCGGCTATCGTCGGGTGAGACCTTTTCGGCAAACCTCAGTGCGTCACGAATATGATCATCTACCGTAATCCAACGAGGTGCTGACGCGCCTGAACGGCCACCTTTGGTGCCGTCCTGGACGTTGATCCTCCCGAGCTGCTCGGCTTCCCGTTGCAGTCGAGGAAGGTCGGCCAAAATCGCCTCACGCAAACGCATACCGGTGGCTCGCGCTAACTGAGCGATGGCCGCTACGCGCGTCTGCTGGTTTTCGCAAAGTACCTCTACGATCCGCTTCACCTGTTCGCGGTCTTGGCCTTGCGGCACTGACCGACGAACAGCGGTGCGCCGCATTCCCAGCGCCTTACTCGGGCTCGGCACTTTCACATACTGATCACCGCGAAGCGCGGCCATGGTTCGGTTCACGCTGGACAATCGGTTTTGCGCAGTGGCGATACCGATAGCGCCTTGTTCGACTTGCTGCCGCAGATGCCCGGCATAGCCCAGCAAGGTCTGCCGGTCAATTTTTCGCGCATCGTTAAGCCCGGGCCCATCCTCCGAGCGACACCAGTGCACAAACGCCTGCCAGCGATCACTGTGCGCCTTGACGGTGCCGTAATGCCCACCGCCAAACAGATCTTTCAATGCCTGTGGTCCTGCGTAGCTCAGTTGCCGGCCATAGCCAAAATTGCGCCCATCTCGTCTACCTACCAACATGATCAAACTCCTCTCGAAACCAAACCGTTGAAGCCTTTCCCCACGTCATCCCGCCAAGAATGTTGAGTGTTATCAGGGATCAAGGCCCCTGCGACCTGTGAGGGTTGTCCACTAACGCGGGACTGACGGCTCTTTACGACCGGGAGCTTGGGCATCTCATGATCTGGCCTCCTGAACACTTCCGAAGAAGTGGGCGGGTAGAGGCTGCACTGGCTGACGAGACCGGAGCCGCGAGATTCTGAGTCTGGTGAAGGCAGTGATGCGATGACCGGGGCATGCCTGACTGTCAGTCAGGTGCCGTCCATTCCGTGGGCTGCGGCACCATCATCTGCATCGCTGTTGCTGGTGATTTCGGTGTTTGTCACGCCGATTGTCACGAGGGGGAATGCCGCAAAGCCTTGTACGAGGTGGGCTGCAGCAGCGGTAGGAGCGCCCGTCTCTTTCCGGGAGAAAGAGACGGGCGCAGGTTGGCGCAATGAAATGGCCAAGCGGATAGGTTGCTGCAGGGCAGCTATGAAAGGGGGAAGTTGCCGCAGTGGGCACACTGGTAAAAGTAGGCACCCATCACATCGCTGTGACCGTGCGAGCCGCCGGACGCTAATCGCACTTTGGGAGAACCACCACGGTGTGGCGTAGCCTTAAAGGTTCTGGCTACCTGGTTTGCTGTCAACGACAGCGCTTTGCCCGATCTTTTCTACGCCTGTGGATAATTTTGGTCAAGGCTCGAATTTTCGAGAGTTCTGCGGCTGTGGATGAAATTATCCACCGGTGGAAATCTATAGTTTTCCACAGACAATTTGCGTGGGCTTTAGATTTCTTAAATGAGGTCCATCCAAGCAGGGCGGCTTTGCAGCCCCGCTTGGATGGACCCGCGTGGAAGGGCGGACAACGGTGATCTCACACGTTTACCCACGTTTGGATGCGCCACGGCTATTTTGTAGGGCGGTAATGTTGTCGCCGACCGGGTGAGCGAATTCGTGGGGCGTCACATGCCCATGGCGGTTGGCGTCGATGTAGTTGCTCCACCACGCCATGATCAGCCTGCGCTGTTCGAGGAATTCGGCCTTGTGGATATAAGCGGCGCGCACGCGGTTGCGTTCCTTGTGACTCATTTGTCTTTCGATGGCAGCGTCGGTCCATAACCCGGACTCTAGTAGGGCGCTACAGGCCATGGTCCTGAAGCCGTGGCCGCACACGTCCTTGCTGGTGTCATAGCCGACGTTACGGAGCATGGTGTTCACCGTATTCTCGGACATGGGCTTCCAGTACTTGTGGTCGCCCGGTAGCACCAACTCTGAAAAGCGACTGAGGCTTCGCAGGCGCTCCAGTATTTCGATGACCTGCGGCGATAGCGGAACCATTTGAATGTCGCCGTTCATCTTGGTCCCACGTGTGGAGTTGCGTACCCCTTCAATCGGTGCGCGCGTATCGGGAATTTCCCACATGGCGCGTTGTAGGTCGAACTCACTCCATCGAGCGAAGCGCAGTTCGCTGGAGCGGACGAATACATGCAGCGTGAGCAGGGCGGCAAGGCGCGTCAGCTCACGGCCGTTGTAGTTGTCGATCCGGTGTAGCAGTTCGGGTAGGCGGTTGAGGGAGAGGGCCGGGCGATGGATTGTGCGCGGCGCGTGAATCGAGCCTGCCAGATCCAGTGCAGGATTCATGGTGATCTGCCGAGCCCTTTTGGCGCCGCGCATGATGGTGGATAAATAGTTCTGTACCCTTAACGCCACATCCATGGTGCCGCGTTCCTTGATGCGCTGGGTGATCTCTAGCAGGTCATGGGTATCGAGCTCAGCGATGGGTCGTTGGCCGATCAGCGGGAAGACGTGGGTGCGCAGTCGGCTCATCACGGTTTTTGCGTGGCCTTCGGTCCAGCGGCGGGACATATCAGCGTGCCATTCCAGAGCAACGGTTTCGAAAAGCAGTGCCGCACGCTGGGCTACGATCTTGGCCTTCTTCTTTTCTTCCATTGGGTCGAGGTTGTCGAGCAGCAACGCCTTGGCTTCGTCTCGCTTACGTCGTGCGATGGAAAGGGTAACGATGGGGTAATTGCCGATGATGAGCGTACCTTCCTTGCCGCTGGGCTTGGTGTACTTCAAGCGCCAGGTCTTCACGCCATTGGGTTTGACGAAAAGGTACATGCCGCCGCCGTCGAACAGTTTGTAGGCGCGTTCGCGGGTTTTGGCCGTGCGGCATTGCAGGTCGCTGAGGGGGATCGCTAGACGTGGCATAGGGGTACGCGCTCCTGACCGGGAAATCGCAGTACCCCTAACATACCCTCGGGGAAGGGGGATTTTGTTGGATCCCGACAGAGGGTCCTGGAACGAAAAAACCCGCCAAAAGGCGGGTTTTCGGGGCTTCCAGAGCATTCGGTGGAATGCAATGGAGCCTAATGTGGTGCCGGCACCAGGAGTCGAACCCGGGACCTACTGATTACAAGTCAGTTGCTCTACCAACTGAGCTATACCGGCGTGTTAGGGCGACGATTATAGCGATTGGAAAGGTTCTGTAAACCCCTGAATTCTGACTATTTTTGCAAAGTCTGAGGTTTCTTGCGATTAGGCTGTCTTGGGCACGTTTTCACAGGTTGCAAGCCTGTGGAAAAACACACGCTGAAAAGCCATTAAATTGACTATCTACCGTCCATCTAAAAGGCCGAGCATAAAAACAGCAAAATAATGACACTTCAAACCCTTTGTCACAGAATGCCCCCAACAAGGGCGCCTATAAAAAGACCTGCGGCAAGTGCCCGCACTTGCTGACCTTCACGTCTTTAAGCTGCGTCGTGAGGAGCAGGCTATGAGCCTAAGCAAAGAAATTCTGGCGTTGTTTGGCAAAGACGTTACCCATGATGCCGACGGCATCAATGCAAGAATGCACTTTTTCGGCAGTGTTCCTGACGAAAGTATTTACCAACAGCCCCTCAATGCCCCGGAGCTGCGCCCTAAAATAGTGGCGTTGGTGTCTATCAATGGCGGTGTGGGCCGCAGCACGCTGGTCACGGCCTTGAGCAGTGGGTTGCAGCGCCTGGGCGAGTCGGTGGTGGCGCTGGACCTGGACCCGCAGAATGCCTTGCATCATCACTTTGGGGTCAGTTCCACCTTGCCCGGAATCGGCCGCACCAGTCTGGAGCATGGGCAATGGGCGCCCTTGCAGCAGTTGGGCTTTGCCGGTTGCCAGGTGATGATCTTCGGCGATATCGATATCCAGCAGCAGGAAAGCCTCGAGCGCTGGCTCAAGCAGGAGCCCGGTTGGCTGGCGCAGCGTCTTGGGTGCCTGGGGCTCAGCGAGCGGCACACGGTGATCATCGATACGCCCGCGGGTAATAACGTCTATTTCCATCAAGCGTTGAGCGTTGCCGATGTGGTGCTGGTCATCGTGCAGGCGGACGCTGCTTGCCTTGGGACCCTGGATCATTTGGACCTGCTGCTCGCTCCGCACCTTGAGGGCGAGCGCCCGCCGGTTGTGCAGGTGGTGATTAACCAGGTGGATGAGAGTAACCCCTTCAGCCTGGACATGGTCGAGGCGTTCAAGCATCGCTTAGGCAAAGACCCGTTGGAAGTTCATCGCGATATGGCCATCAACGAGGCGTTGGCCTACTCATCCGACCCGCTGGATAACGTGGCGAAACGGCTGGCCAGTGATGATATCAACGAGGTTTGCCTGTGGCTGAAGGCGCCAAAACAGACCGCATAAAGCGCCCGTTATGCGCGTGGCGCCAGATGCTTATGCACAATCGGTTGGTAACAGCTGTCACGAAACAGCCATTTTGTGCAGCAGTTCTCAGCACGCTGCAACTGCCTGTTTTGTGTGCACTTTATTTTGTGAACAAAAAATGACCAGGCCGGCTTTTGGTGTGAAGTGCCGATATCTAGGGCCTCTGCAAAGTATTCATCAACAGAGTTATCCACAGGGCGCATGTAGGATTTTTTGCCCTTTATTCGCGCTCGGCCAGCACCATCAGGTTGCGAGGGGTCAACGATGGTTCGCAGAAGCTGCCGACCTCGACGTTGTAGCCCTGTTCCACCATGAACAGTGCCCGGTCCAATACCAACCACAGTTCCAATGGGCGTCGAAACAAGCCTCTCACTAACTCAAGGTTGCGCACCTCGGCCAGGCGTTGCCAGCCGTGAGCTTCCAGGGCCGGCCAGTTCTGCTCGCCTGTGGATAAGCCCTTGAGGCTTGCCAGTTCCTGGCAATAGTCGGCAAAGGGTTTATCCAGCCAACTGGCGGGCAGGGAAGGTGTTGGCAGGTAGTCGTCGCAGTCACGCAGTTGCCGTTGCAGTTGGTCAAAGCCCAGGCGGCGGGCCATGGATGTGTCCCGTTGTTGGCGTACACGGTTGCCGGCGGTGACGGTTTCGCTCAGGGGCAGGCCCAGGTCATCAATCGACAGTTGCAGCAAGGAGGCGCGCCCGGCGGCGGAGAGGGCTTGATAACGGTCGGCGGTGATGCGGTTGTAGCAGCAGGGCGCCAGGGCCAGTTGTTTGCAGCCGGCGGCGCTGGCCAGTTGCAGCAGGCGCACATGCAGGTCGCCGCAGGCATGCAGGGCGACCGGCGTGTGTTCGGGCTGGATCGCGACATCCGCCATCACGTCTTGCAGATGATGGGTTGCGGGCAGGCCGTGGCGATCACTCAAGGCTTGGCCGGAGGCGATCAGGGCGGGGTCGTATTCCAGGCAGGTCAGCTGTTGGCCGGGTTGCAGCAGGCGGCGGCCTAGATGGCCTTTGCCGGCGCACCAGTCCAGCCAGTGGGCTGGCGTTTGGATAAAGGACAGCGCGGCGCCGAAGGCTTCGATCTGTTGCCATTTGCGCCCTGGCACGTCGACGTTCAGACGGTGGCGAGCGGGCTCAAGGGTGTGCGTGGGTAACTTATCCACAGTAGCGAGGCGCAGCGCGTGAGCGGCCAGCTGTGGAAAAGGTGTGGGCGCGGGCAGGTCGTGGGGTTGGTTGTGACTGGCTTCAGCTTCGGCTAACGAACGCCGACGCAGCCACTGGGATAACTCGGGATGCTCGGTTTCCCAGGGCAGCTGCAACTGAGTAAAGGGCCGTGGTCGCCACAGCCCTTGGTGCTCGATCAGGAATGCATCCAGTGCCTGGAAGCGTGCCTCAACGGCCTTGGCATGCATCGACGCGCAGCCATTTTTCCAGCAGTTTGAAGCCGCGCACCAGCACGTAGGCCATCAGCAGGTAGAACAACCCCGCAGCGAAGAAAATCTCCACCGGCAGGTAAGTGCGGGCAATGATGGTGCGCGCCATGCCGGTCAGTTCCAGCAGGGTCACGGTACTGGCCAAGGCGCTGGCCTTGAGCATCAGGATCACTTCGTTGCTGTAGGCCGGCAGGCCGATGCGCGAGGCGCGTGGCAGGATGATGTAGAACAGCGTCTTGGGCTTGGACATGCCCAGGGCCCGCGCCGCTTCGATCTCGCCCGGCGGAATGGCCTGGATCGCACCGCGCAGGATCTCGGCAATGTAGGCGGCGGTGTGCAGGGTCATGGTGGCGGTGGCGCACCAGAACGGGTCTCGCAGGTACGGCCACATGAAGCTGTTGCGCACGGCGTCGAACTGCGCCAGGCCGTAATACACCAGGAACAACTGCACCAGCAGCGGCGTGCCACGGAAGAAGAAAATGTAGCCGTAGGGCAGGGCGCTCACGTACCAGCGGCGCGAAGAGCGGGCGATGCCCAGAGGGATCGCCAGCAGCAGGCCGGCGATCACGGCGATTGCCACCAGCTCCAGGGTCAGGGTTGCGCCCTGGGCCAACTTCGGCAGCCACTTGATGATCACGGCCCAGTTCAGGCCCAGGTCAAAGTGCGATAGCCAGCTGTAGTCGCCGCTCATTGGGTGCTCCTTGCAAAGCCGCGGGCGGCGCGTTTTTCCAGGAAGTGCATGCTGGTCATCGCCAGTACGGTCAGGCCCAGGTACATGAATGCGGCGACCATGAAGAAGGTGAAGGGTTGCTTGGTCACGGTCACGCCGATCTGCGCGTGGCGCATGATTTCTTCCAGGCCGATCACCGACACCAGCGCGGTGTCTTTCATCAGGATCATGAACAGGTTACCCAGGCCCGGCAGGGCGATGCGCCACATCTGCGGCATGATCAGCCGGGTGAAAATCCGAAACTTCGACAGCCCCAACGCCACACCGGCTTCGCGGTGGCCCTTGGGAATGGCGAGGATCGCGCCGCGGAACACTTCCGTTGCGTAGGCGCCGAAGCACAGGCCCAGGGCGATGACGCCGGCGGCGAAGGCACTCAGCGACAGGTCGGGGTTGCCGAAGAACTCACCGAGCGCACGCATCAGGTTGACGGTGCCGAAGTAAATCAGCAGCACCCACAGCAGCTCGGGAATACCGCGCACGATGGTCGAATAAGCGCCGCCCAGCCATTGCAGTGGCTTGTACGGGGAGGTCTTGGCCAAGGCGCCGGCAAGGCCGAGCACCAGCCCCAGGCACAGGGCCGTGAGCGCCAGTTTGACGGTCATCAGCGCGCCGGCGGCAAGGGCCGGGCCGAATCCGTAGAGATCGAAATTCATGGTGTTTTCATATCGCGGCAGGCATTGCTAAAAGCCAGCGCGCTCGCAGGAGCGCGCCGGGCAGGCCGTTCAGATCATTCGATGCTGAACGGGAAGTACTTGTCGTTGATCTTCTTGTAGGTGCCGTCTGCCTTGATCTCTGCCAGGGCTTTGTTCAGGCGCTCGCGCAGCGGGTCGCCTTTGCGTACGGCGATACCGATCTTGTCGCTTTCTACCACCGGGTCGCCTTTGAATTCATAGGCCGAACCGTCTTTGCTCTTGAGCCATTCGTACTGCACGTACTTGTCAGCCAGGATGCCGTCGAGGCGACCGGAGGTCAGGTCGAGGTAGGCGTTTTCCTGCGTGTCGTAGAGCTTGGCTTCGGTGTCCGGCAGCTTGTCTTCCAGGTAGGTACCGGCCAGCGTTGCGCGCTGTGCACCGATCACCTTGCCTTTGAGGTAAGTGGCGTCGGTCTTGAAGTCCGCAGTGGCTTTGGGCGCAATGAACTGCAGCTTGTTGGAGTAGTACGGGTCGGTGAAGTCAACCGCCTGCTTGCGCTCGTCGGTGATCGACAGCGAGGACACCAGGAAGTCGAACTTCTTGGCGTTCAGGGCAGGGATGATGCCGTCCCAGTCGGACACATACACTTCGCACTTCTCGACTTTCATCTTGGCGCACAGGGCGTCGCCGATGTCCTTGTCGAAGCCGACAACGTTGCCGCTGGCGTCTTTATTGTTGAACGGCGGGTAGGCCGCTTCGATCCCCATCTTCAAGGTTTCTGCCATGGCCGTGGCGCTGAATGCCATCGAGACGGCCGCGGCCAGAAGGAATTTCTTATAGGTCTGCATGCATGTTGCTCCGTTAGCGGTTGCTGGACATGAATTGTTTGCAGCGCGCCGAAAGCGGGTTTTCAAATACCTGCTGTGGCGATCCTTGCTCTTCGACCAGGCCCTGGTGCAAAAACACCACTTCGCTGGATACCTGGCGGGCGAAGCCCATTTCGTGGGTGACCAGCAGCATGGTGCGGCCTTCTTCGGCCAGCGCGCGGATCACATTAAGTACTTCCTGGACCATTTCCGGGTCAAGCGCCGACGTCGGTTCGTCGAACAGGATGACTTTAGGCTGCATCGCCAGGGTACGCGCAATCGCTGCGCGTTGTTGTTGGCCGCCAGAGAGTTGCGCAGGGTAGGCGTGCCGCTTGTCGGCGATACCAACCTTGGCCAGCAGGGCCTCGGCCACTTCTATCGCTTCGGCCTTGCTCTGGCCGAGCACGCGCCGAGGAGCCTCGATGATGTTGTCGAGGATGCTCATGTGCGGCCACAGGTTAAAGTTTTGAAACACAAACCCGATTTCGCTGCGCAGGCGGTTGATCTGCTTGCCGTCGGCGGCCATCAGTTCGCCGTTTTTCGCGGCCTTTAGCTTGAGTTCTTCGCCGGCCACCAGGATCTGGCCCTGGTGCGGGTTTTCCAGCAGGTTGATGCAGCGCAGGAAGGTGGACTTGCCGGAACCGGAGGAACCCAGGATCGAGATCACATCGCCGTCGCGAGCGGTCAGCGAGATACCTTTGAGTACCTCAAGCTCACCATAGCGTTTATGCAAGTTGCGGATTTCAAGCGCGGGCGTGGCCTCGGCCATGTGCGGTCCTCATTGTGTTCGTTGCGATCTTCGCTGTTGGGCCGCCTTCCTGGCGAGGCGCCAAGCTAGCATAGCGTTTGGATGACAGCCAACAGCGCTGCGGACGGTTAACCGGTGGTCTGCGGCAGGGTGTCGCATCGGCGCAGCAGTGTGTCGCGCCATCAACAACCTACAGACGTTTGACCCGGAAAGATCCACAGGCTTCGCGTAAAAAAGGGCGCGATGGTGCCAGCTTTGGCCGGGTGTTGGAAGGGTTAACCGGGCAAACGGTCCATATCAGCCCGGTTATGGGGCGTCACGTACTTTTTGTGTGTGTTTTTGGTGCGTCGCAATGCCACGAATGTGAGTCGCACGGTAACGCTATAGCGGAATGCCATTGTTCTCAATGACTTGCGATGAGTGGTGAATTGTCCTACAGCCCCCGCCAACTGTGGTTCTGAAATATTTTGGCGCAAATCTTGCGTAAAAAATAAAGAACGCCCTGTTGGATTCTTTTCACGAGAAAGGCTGCAAGCCGGGCGAACCGTTTTCGCAATTCCTCGCAAAGGTGTGTCAATGAGTAGTACGCAAAGCTCCAATGACCTCGAACAGGGGCTCAAACCGCGTCACGTCACCATGCTGTCGATTGCCGGTGTCATCGGCGCCGGTTTGTTTGTCGGCTCCGGCCATGCGATCGCTGCTGCCGGCCCGGCTGTGCTGTTGGCCTATGCAGCCGCCGGTACGCTGGTAGTCCTGGTGATGCGCATGCTGGCCGAGATGGCCGTTGCGTCACCGGATACCGGTTCGTTCTCTACCTATGCCGACCGGGCAATCGGCCACTGGGCCGGTTTCACCATTGGCTGGCTCTACTGGTGGTTCTGGGTGCTGGTGATTCCACTGGAAGCCAACGCGGCGGCGACCATCCTGCACGCCTGGTTCCCCGACGTGGCGATCTGGGTGTTCACCCTGGTCATTACCTTGCTGCTCACCGCAACCAACTTGTTCAGCGTGAAGAACTACGGCGAGTTCGAGTTCTGGTTTGCGCTGATCAAGGTCGTGGCGATCGTGGGCTTTGTGATCCTCGGCCTGGCCGCGATCTTCGGCTTCTTGCCCACCAGCCAGGTCAGCGGTGTTTCGCACCTGTTCGATACCCAAGGGTTCATGCCCAACGGCATGGGTGCCGTATTGGCGGCGATCCTGACCACCATGTTCTCGTTCATGGGCACCGAGATTGTCACCATCGCCGCAGCCGAATCGAAGAACCCGGGCCAGCAAATCACCAAGGCCACCAACTCGGTGATCTGGCGGATTGGTTTGTTCTACCTGTTGTCGATCTTCATCGTGGTGTCCCTGGTGCCTTGGAACGATCCGACCCTGGCTGCCGTAGGTTCCTACCAGACCGTGCTGGAGCGCATGGGTATCCCGAACGCCAAGCTGATTGTCGACCTGGTGGTGCTGGTTGCCGTGACCAGTTGCCTCAACTCGGCGCTGTACACCGCGTCGCGCATGCTGTTCTCCCTGGGCCGTCGCGGTGACGCACCGGCCGTGGCCAAGCGCACCAACAAGAGCGGCACGCCTTACTGGGCGGTGTTGCTGTCTACCGGCGCCGCGTTCCTGGCGGTATTCGCCAACTACGTCGCTCCGGCGGCGGTGTTCGAATTCCTGCTGGCCAGCTCCGGCGCCATTGCGTTGCTGGTGTACCTGGTGATTGCCGTGTCGCAACTGCGCATGCGCCAGAAGCGTGCGGCAGCAGGCGAGAAGATCGTCTTCAAGATGTGGCTGTTCCCAGGCCTGACGTACGCGGTAATGGTGTTTATCGTCGGTACGTTGACCATCATGCTGTTCCAGGAAGCGCACCGGGTCGAGATCATCGCCACCGGGGTTCTGAGCTTGCTGGTGGTATTGGCGGGGTTGGTGGTGGCGAGCCGTCGCAAGGCCCAAAGAGTAGGGGCTGCGGCGCTTAACTGACGAGAGACGGTGGTAGCGCACCGCGCAACAATGTGGGAGCCGGGCTTGCCCGCGATGACGGACTGCCAGTCGATATATTCGTCGACTGACACACCGCCATCGCGGGCAAGCCCTAACGCCAGTCAGTTAAGACAGAATCGGTAACTGTGGCGAGGGAGCTTGCTCCCGCTGGGGCGCGAAGCGGCCCCAAAAATGGTACTGCTACGCAGTCCAGCGGGAGCAAGTCACTGGTTGTCTGCTCGAGCTCTTAACTGACTGGCATTAGGGCAAGCCCGCTCCCACATTTTTATTTTGTGTCAGTCGGGGGCGTTGGCCAGCGCCTGGGACGCCGCCACGTAATCGGCCTGGAACTGCGGCGACTCAATCCACGCTAACGCCGCGGCTTCGTCATCGCTGTCCGTCGCCCACTGCCGATACTCGATCAGCGCCGCCAGGATAAAGTCGGTCGCTTCTTCTTCGCCTTCCTGCTCCAGCACCAGCGCCAGCAACGGGTGCGCCAGGAACACCGCACACAGCGCCTGCTGGCTGATCTCGCCAGCGGCACGCATTTCGACGAACAGTTCAGTCAAATCCACCGACTCAAGGTCGATGCGGCTGTCGTCGCCAGCAAAAGCATCCGGCTTGTGCGCCACGGCGCGCTGGGTGCGGTTTTGCTTGGCCTTGGCTTTTGCCCGGTGGGCGCGTTTTTGCTGCTTGTTTGGCGAGGCCATGGGCTCAACGTCCTTGGGGGTCTGGTCTGGAGGGTGTATTGAAGCGCAGGTTGGGGTAAATCCCAAGGGTTTCTCGGGCGGCAATGATTGCTGTAGTGCTCGACCTTATCTGCGCGGGTACTTAGGCTGACAGTCTATTGACCCACCAGAGCCCGCCCATGACCCGTGACACCCTGGAACACCATCAGGTCCCGATCTACTTTGTTGCCGTCTTTGTGGCCGTCACGTTTGGCCTGTTCTGGCCCTTGTCGGCGCAGGGCTTCAGCCTTTGGGTGACACCTGCCATCGCCGTGCTGATGTATGCGATGTTTTTGCAGATACCCTTTCTTGAGCTGCGCCAAGGCTTGGGCAACAAGCGCTTCATGGCGGCCTTGCTGCTGGCCAATTTCATTCTGGTGCCTTTGCTGGTGTGGGGGTTGACCAGCGGCCTGGTGGAGCGCCCGGCGTTGCTGGTGGGCGCTCTGCTGGTGTTGCTGACGCCCTGTATCGACTACGTGGTGGTATTTACCCATATCGGCAAGGGCGATTCGCGTTCGATGCTGGCGGCAACCCCGCTGTTGCTTTTGCTGCAACTGCTGCTATTGCCGGTATACCTGGGGCTGATGTTGGGCGAGCAATCCAGCGTGGTGGTAGCGGCGGGGCCATTTGTAGAGGCGTTCGTGGGGTTGATTGTGGTGCCGATGCTTCTGGCTGTCCTCACCAGCGCGCTTGCGCGGCGTTCGAGCGCTATCGGTCTTTGGAGCAGCGCCTGGGCGTGGTTGCCGGTGCCGGCGATGGCGCTGGTGTTGTTTGTCGTGCTCGCTTCGCACATCACTGCGGTGGTGCGAGATATCAACTTGTTGTTGCCGGTCATTCCAATCTACGTGGCATTTGTACTGTTGGCACCGTTGATGGGCATTGGGGCTGCGCGGCTGTTCGCACTGCCAGCGGTGACGGCGCGGGCGGTGACGTTCAGTGCGTCGACGCGTAACTCGCTGGTGGTTTTGCCATTGGCGCTGGCCCTGCCGGAGGATGTGCGCGGTTTGGCCGCAACGGTGGTGATCCTGCAGACCCTGATCGAGCTGGTTGCCGAACTGCTCTACGTTCGCCTGATCCCGGCAGTGGTGTGGCCCACCAGTCGGTAACCGCGTGAATGTTCAGGTCTGTTCAGGCGCCATTCAGGGGCGCGTTCGGCACCATACGCCAGCGCTTCCCACCTGACAGGTCACCCGATGGATCACCGCAACCGTTTTCGCCTGGAGTCACTGGGTATTTTCCTGGTCGCTCTCTTGTTGTTCACAGTAGGTATCTGGGATCAGCAGCCCCAGGGTTTTGACGGGCGTTGGGCGCTGTTCCTGCAGGAAATGTATCGCCATGGCGCGAGTCTTTTCCCCACCACCTACGGCCAGCCCTATGCGGATTACCCCGGCACCGCGACCTTCTTCAGTTATCTATTCGCCCGCTTGTTTGACGCGCCGAACCACTTGGCGAATGTGCTGCCCACAGCGCTCGCGTCGGCGGGGGTGATCGCGCTGATGTATCGCCTGCTGGCGCCCTACAGCCGTGCCTGGTCGCTGCTGACGGTGCTGCTCACGCTGCTCACCGCCCAGTTGCTCGAGAAGTCGCGCTCGGTGTGCCTGGACCAGATGGTTGCATTGTTATGCGTGGGCAGTTTCTACCTGCTGCACACCGGCGAACGCCTCGGGTCACGGTTGAGGCAACTGGCGGTGTTCCCGCTGTTCATCCTGGGTTTCGCCTTACGTGGGCCGCTGGGGTTGATTGAAGTCTGCGCGGTGGTGTGTGTGTATTGGGCGTTGAGCAAGCCGGGGGAGCGTGTCCGACAGGTGCTGATCCACGGCGTTGTCGGCCTGGTGTTGCTCGCCGCGTGCTGGTGGCTGCTGATGAAGCTTGCGCGGTTCAGTGGTGGCGATGCGTTTGCCGATGAAGTCTTCAAAATGCAAGTCGGCGGGCGTCTGGATGAGTCGGGTGAGCCGTTTTACTTTTATTTCCAACTGAGCTTGTACCGCTACTTCCCGGTGGTGCCGCTGGCGTTCGCGACCCTGTTTGCGTTGCGCCATCGCTGGCCCGAGCGTTGGGCCAATGAGCACCTGCAATTGCTGGTGCGGTTCGGGGGCTGCGGCTTGATGATTCTGCTCGGCCTGTCGGCACCGCATTTCAAACGCGCTTATTACATTCTGCCGATGGTGCCGATGTTTGCGGCTGTCGCTGCCTATGGGCTGCTTCACGCGCAAGGCTGGCTGGTGGGTGTGCGCCGTTGCTATGAATGGCTGGTCGCGGCGCTGCCGGCGTTGTGCGTGGTTGTGTTGTTTGTGTGTCGACACGCCTGGCAGAAACAGGGCTACTGGCCGGAGATTTCCTTGCCGTTGATGATCGGCGTGCTGGTGGTGCTGCAAGCCGCAGCGTTGATTGCCTGGCGGCGAGCATGGCGGTTGGTGTGGCTCAGTCTGATCGCGCTGGTGGCGCAATGGCTGTTGCTTGTGACAGTGATAGAGCCGGCCAAGGACCTGCAATTCGACACCCGGCGGTTTGTCAGCCAGGTGGAGGCGTTGCGCCAGGCGCAGCCAGGTCCCTTGGTGTTTGTCGATCTGGCCCGGGATACCTGGGCGGTGCGCTACATGATGAACCTGGATCACGATGAACAGCCGCTGTTTGTCGGGCGTCACGAGCTTGAGAAGTTGGCGGCGCTGCCCCGGCCCTCCTGGGTGATCGTGTCGCGCAAGGAGACCGCGCTGTTGAAGGGGTCGCCGTTGGAGCACCTGGCGCCGAGCTATCAAGGGCGCTTGAATGACAACCCGTTGATGGTGTTCTTGCTCAAGTAAGGAGGCCCTTGAGCCAAGGGCCTGTCGAGCAGATGATTATTTGCAACGGAAGCTTTCAGGCATCGTGACCGTGTAATTGCGCTGCACGCGGTCCTGGAAATTCAGGTTCTGCAAACCCTGCTGCACCAGGAAGGCTTCGACCTTGGCGGCTTGGCAGTCGTCGTTATAGGACGACGCCCTTAGCAGGTAGACAGCGCGCCTGCTCACTTCATCACGAGCGGTGACCCGGAAGGTGGTGAGCGTGGTGTAGCCGGTGCGCTCCGAGGTCCCTACCGGGCCGTAGGAGGTGTTTGGAGTGCTGGTGCAGGTCAGTTGGTCGGTCTTTTTCTTGTTCTTCTTGCATTGGGTGGTGGTGCTGTTTGCCACCTGCCCGTATTCGGTGGCGGTATAGCGATACGTCACCTGCTTGCTGTCGACGTCCAGGGTGACGGTCATTTTGATCGGCGCGTGGTTCTTGGGCAGGGTGGTGTCGGTGAAGACATTGCGAAAGCCCTGGTCCTGCATGGCGCGGACCATGTCACGCAGGTAGTAGCGAGCATTGAGTGAGTTTTCATCACTTCCGCCAGTGGAAGTCACCAGCACGGTTGCCTGTCGGTCGAAGTGATAGTCGGGATCAGGCGTCGCGTTGATCGCTACGTCCAGCTGCGTGGCACACCCACTGAGCAGGGCGGTCAGTATTAATAGGGTGCAAAGCAAGAAGCGGGTCATGAAAAAACCTTACAACTGAGATTTGGGTAAAGGCTGAACGATTGAGTCCAGCCAAAAATAACCCTCAATCGTCCTGCTGCGACATCGTGTCCGTAAATGCGTGAGTCGCATTAAATCGCAGGCAATAAAAAACCCCAAGGAACGCATTGTTCCTTGGGGTTTCTCGGTATTTTGGTGCCCAGAGACGGAATCGAACCGCCGACACGGGGATTTTCAATCCCCTGCTCTACCGACTGAGCTATCTGGGCAACGGGGCGCATTAAACGGGTTTTTCAGGGGGTCGTCAAGCAAGTTTTCAAAAAATATTTAATTATTACCGTCGCTTACGTGCAGACCCTGGTTTTTGATCAATTATTGAGCAGGCGGCACGTAGCCGTCGGCCTTGGCGTATTCCTCGCCGGAAAAGAACTTGTCCATTTCGCCGGCCAGGTATTTACGGTCTTCGGCGTTCATCATGTTCAGGCGTTTTTCGTTGATCAGCAGGGTCTGGTGTTTCAACCAGTCGCCCCAGGCTTTGGCGGAGACGTGCTCGTAGATGTCCTGGCCCTTGGCACCTGGGTACGGAGGGCGCTCCAGGGCTGGCAGTTCTTCTTTGTACTTGCGGCACATGATGGTGCGGGTCATGACGAAACTCCTGCGTTCAATACGTCGGCCGCGCGCTTCAGCAGTTTTTTCACCGGGGCGGCAAGGCCCAGGCGCGGCGGGGTGGCGAGGTTATACCAGAGCCAGTCGGCCTCGGCCACGTGATGGGCGGTTTCCTCGACCTGGACCAGCCAGGGTTCGATGGCCAGCTGGAAGTGGCTGAAGGTGTGGACCAGCCCGGGCAGTTCCTGATGCTTGCCCAGCGCCAGCGCGTGCTGGTTGGCGAGGTGATCCAGGTCTTGCAGGTCGTCCAGCTCCGGCAAGCTCCACAAGCCGCCCCACAAGCCCGTAGACGGGCGACGGTAAAGCAGGATCGCGCCCTCGGCGTTGGCCAGCATGGGCATCAGCGTGCGCTTTTGCGGGATGGTCTTGCGCGGTTTCGGGATCGGGTAGCGTGTTTCCAGGCCCAGCATGTGGGCTTCGCAGCCTTTTTCCAGCGGGCACAGCAGGCAACTGGGTTTGCTGCGGGTGCACAGGGTGGCGCCCATGTCCATCATGGCCTGGGTGTAGGCGTTGACGCGCTCAAAGGGCGTGAAGCGCTCTGCGGTGGCCCACAGCTGTTTGGCGACCTTGGGCTCGCCCGGGTAACCCTCTTGCGCGGTAAAGCGCGCCAGCACGCGTTTGACGTTACCGTCGAGGATCGGCGCGCGCAGGCCCATGCTCAGGCTGGCAATCGCGCCAGCGGTGGACAGGCCGATGCCCGGCAGCTCGGTGAGCTTTTCCACGTCGCGGGGGAATTCGCCGCCGTGTTCGGCCACCACGATCCTGGCGGTCTTCTGCAGGTTGCGCGCCCGTGTGTAGTAGCCCAGGCCCGTCCACAGGTGCAGCACTTCATCTTCCGGCGCGGCGGCCAGGGCTTCGACCGTCGGCAGGGACGCCATAAACCGGTCAAAGTAATTGAGCACGGTGCTGACCTGGGTCTGTTGCAGCATGATCTCTGACACCCACACCCGGTAAGGGGTGATGTCCTGTTGCCAAGGCAGGTCGTGGCGGCCATGGCGGTCGTACCAGTCCAGCACCGCTTGTGAAAACTGCTCGTTTCTCATCGGTTGAACAGGCCTTTCAATGCGTCTTTGAGCTTGGGGTTAACCTTGTCGAGTTTCTCTTCCAGCTTCTCGTTGAGGCGGTTGCCGGCAGCCTTGAGGGCGACCTGGCCCAGGCCGTCCTTGTCCACGCGGCAGGCCTTGGCGCCAAGCTCAAGTGGGCCTCGGCAGCGCAGTGGCACCTCAATGCCCTGGAAGTTGGCGCCGACCTGGCAGGCCGGGTCCGGCACGTCGCGCTTGTCGCCTTCGACGATGATGCCGACGCGGTAGTCCATGCCCAGCACGCGTAAATCCACATCACCGTTGCCGTTGAGCGTCAGGCCAGGAATGCGTACTTTCAGGTCGGGGTTGCTGGCCACGCCGTTACGGAACGTGAGGTTGCCGCGCAGTTCCTGGAAGGGCGTGTCCTTGCCGCTTGGTGTGGCGCTCAGGGTCTTGCGGTTGAGCAGGGCGATGCCGGTGCACAGTTGCTGCTCGATGTTGGCATTGAGCAGCACACCGTTGTTGATCACGATGCTGGTGGTGCCGTTGAGGCTGTCGATCAAGGCCTTCTGGCTATTGCCGCGGCCGGTGAGGTTACTGTCGAGGGTGAGCTGGCCTTTGACCGGCGGGTTTTTCCCTTGGGCCTGCAGGATGCGCTCAACGGGCACCTGCTTGATGTGGCTTTGCAGGGCCAGCACGGGCGTGTCCTGGCGTACGTCGAGTGTGCCGTTGGCCTGGAACGTGCCGTTGTAGAGACCGCCGCTAAGGGTGTCGAGCTTGAGTTGCCCGTCAATGCCAGAGGCTTTGAGCACCGCGTTCTGAATGGGCAACTGACTCAGGGTCAGTTCGCCAAAGGCCAGGTCTGCATTCACGTCCAGGCTGCGCAGGCGCGTCAGCGGCAGCAGTTTGTCGTTGCTCCAGGCACCTTTGGTTGGCGCCTCCGGCAATGGTGTACTGCCGCCTGCCGCCATGGCGCCGGCTTCGCTGCTCTGTACTTCGGCCTGGCGCGCGGCGGTTGCGCCTTTGGCGGCTTCGGATTTGGCCGGCAGGTAATTGTCGGCATTGAAGGTATCGCCCTTGAGCTGCACACGCAGTGACTGCTTGGCGAAGTCATCCACAGCGACGCGGCCGGTGAAGGTGCTGGCATCGAGCTTCAGGTTCAAGTTTTCCAGGGCGACGCTGGTGGGCGTGCCCTTGAGGCGGCTCACCAGTTCGACCTTGCTCAGGCTGCCTGGGGCCATGGCAGGCAGTGGGTGGCCGACGCTCTCAAGAAACTTGGCCAGGTCAAACTGGGCAACCGACAGGGCGCCGCTGATCTGCGGGGTTTTGTCCAGGTCATTGGCCTTTAGTTCGCCCAAGGCGCGCAGTTGGTTGGCCGCCAGTTTCAGGTTGGTCCATTCGGCGACGTTGGCCGCCAAGTCCACCAGCAGTTGGCCCTGGGTGGAGAAGCTCACGGTCTTGCCTTGCAACGGCTCACCGGTGGCTTCGCCACTCAAGCGCATGTCTTCGAACTGATAACGCTTGAGCGCGCGCTGGATGCGCAAGTTGCCGTTCAGCTCAGTCTTGACCCGCATCAGCGGCTGGTTGCTGCCCAGGAACGCCGTGAGTTTCAGCGGGATGCTGGCGCCTTCGTGGATGGCACCGGCACTCAACTGGATACTTTCGGCACTCAATTGCTTGCCGGTCTGTTCATCGGTGTATTCGACGCGGGCGTTGTTGATGGTCAGGCTGTCGATGTCCAGGCGGATCGGCTGCGGCGGTTTTTCCGGCTTGGTTTCAGCCACCGGTTCGACCGGCGCGGGAGCGGGGGCACCGGCGGTTTCGTCGGGCAGGTTCTTGCCGATGTCTTCCCAGTTGCCGTGGCCTTGCTTATCGCGGTTCAGGCGCAGGTTCAGGCCCTCGACACGCACATCGCTCATCTGCACTTCGCGGCGCAGCAGCGGCAGTACGCGCACCGACAGGCCGAGCATCTGCAAGTCGGCAAACGGTTGAGTCGGTGCGGTCAGGGTTGCGACGCTGGCTTCATGAAGCTCCAGGCCCAGCCAGGGGAACAGGCTCCAGCCGATATCGCCATTGAGCGTCAGCTCGATGTGGGCCTTGTCGCGGGCTATCTGGCGAATTTCTTCTTTGTAGTCGTTGGGATCGAAAAGGTGGGTCAGGGCAAAGCCGAGCGCCACAATGATCAGCAACAGCCCGAGAAGTACCAGACCCAGGATTTTGCCGAACGCTTTCATGGGCGAGTCCTTGTATGTCGATTTCAAAATTTAGCCGCAGAGTATAACGCCCGAAGGCCGGCGTCAGTTCACGGATCGTTACATTGTATCCACCGGTGCGGAAATGGGATTTTGACGTCAAGAAAATACAGATAATCGAAAAAAGGTAGTGGCAGTTTGATTTTTCCGTCATCCACTGGTGCTAATCTCTGCACGTTCGTCCGCCTTCTGCGACTTAACGTCGCGCCTAAAAGGGAGCTTCACTCAACAAAACGGCCACGCTTTGCGTGCAAGGCCGAGGGAGAGAGCGCCTGACGGACGCATACCAATAACTGGGGGAAACACCAATGAGCACTAGCACTGTGGCCGGCAATGCCGCCGCACAGCCTGCGTTCCTGTCCAAGGAGCGCATCATCGCCAAGCCGGGCTTCAACCGCTGGCTGGTTCCACCGGCCGCACTGGCCATCCACTTGTGCATCGGCATGGCCTACGGCTTCTCGGTGTTCTGGCTGCCCTTGTCCAAGGCGCTGGGTATCACCGCGCCGGTGGCCTGCGCGCCGGACATGAGCTTTATCGCCCAAGTCTTTTCGTCCCAATGCGACTGGCCCATCTCCATGCTGGGCTGGATCTACACCCTGTTCTTCATCTTCCTAGGCTGCTCCGCAGCGATCTGGGGCGGTTGGCTGGAACACGCCGGGCCGCGTAAGGCTGGTGTTGTCTCGGCGCTGTGCTGGTGTGGTGGCCTGCTGATCTCGGCCTTGGGTATCTATACCCACCAGATCTGGCTGATGTGGATCGGCTCCGGGGTCATTGGCGGTATTGGCCTGGGCCTGGGCTATATCTCGCCCGTCTCGACCTTGATCAAGTGGTTCCCGGACAAGCGCGGCATGGCGACCGGCATGGCGATCATGGGCTTTGGCGGCGGCGCGATGGTGGGTGCACCTTTGGCCGCGGCGCTGATGGGCCATTTCTCTTCACCGACCAGCGTCGGTGTATGGCAGAGCTTTGTGGTCATGGCGGCGATTTACTTCGTGTTCATGATCGGTGGTGCACTGCTGTATCGCGTGCCGCCAACCGGCTGGAAGCCTGAGGGTTGGACTGCTCCGGCGAAAAAAGCCAGCAATGCGATGATCACTCACCGCCATGTGCATGTGAATGTCGCGTGGAAAACCCCGCAGTTCCGCCTGGTATGGCTGGTGCTGTGCCTGAACGTGTCGGCCGGTATCGGCATCCTGGGCATGGCTTCGCCACTGCTGCAGGAAGTGTTTGGCGGCAAGTTGCTGGGTGTTGATGTGCCATTTGGTCAATTGGATGCGGGCCAGTTGGCCTCCATTGCAGCCATTGCCGCTGGTTTTACCGGCCTGTTGAGCCTGTTCAACATCGGTGGCCGGTTCTTCTGGGCGTCGTTCTCCGACTACCTGGGGCGTAAAAACACCTATTTTGTGTTCTTCGCCCTGGGCTTTGCCCTGTACGCGCTGATCCCGAACCTGGGGCACCTGGGTAACGTGGCGCTGTTCGTGGCCGCGTTCTGCATCATTCTGTCGATGTACGGCGGTGGTTTTGCCACGGTTCCGGCCTACCTGGCGGACCTGTTCGGCACTCAGATGGTTGGCGCGATCCACGGTCGCCTGTTGACCGCCTGGGCCGCTGCGGGCGTGTTGGGCCCGGTGTTGGTGAACTACCTGCGTGAATACCAGTTGAGCATCGGCGTTGAACGCGCCGCGGCCTACGACATCACCTTGTACATCCTGGCCGGCCTGCTGGTGCTGGGCTTCATCTGCAACCTGCTGGTGCGCCCGGTGGCCGACAAGTACTTCATGACCGACGCGGAACTTGCCGCCGAACAGGCGCTGGGCCATGACAAAGGTGCTGATGCGAGCACCGTGCTGGAGTGGAAGGCCTCCGCCGCCAGCAAGCCGCTGGCGATTGCCGCGTGGCTGGTAGTGGGTATTCCGCTGGCGTGGGGTGTGTGGGTGACCCTGCAGAAGACCGCGGTACTGTTCCACTGACACCGCAATAAGGGTGGGCCCGGCTCCTGTGGGGGCCGGGCTTGTGTGGGGAGCTGGCTTGCCTGCGATAGCATCACTGCGGTGTAACTGATACCCCGAGGTGTCTGCATCGCAGGCAAGCCAGCTCCCACATAAGCCCATGCTCACATGTATGCACATGTCTATCCCCGACATTCCTCGCTCCAACTCGTCAGTCTTATCCCCTTCGTTGTTTCTGTTTAGCGCCTGCGCCCCTATAATGGCTGCCTTTTTCGCCCAATGATTTTGCGGAGCTGGTGATGGCCGAACGTAAGGCATCTGTCGAGCGCGACACTCTGGAAACCCAGATCAAAGCCTCGATCAACCTGGATGGCACCGGAAAGGCCCGATTTGATATCGGTGTACCTTTTCTTGAGCACATGCTGGACCAGATCGCCCGTCACGGGTTGATCGACCTGGATATCGTCGGCAAAGGCGACCTGCATATCGACGACCACCACATGGTGGAAGACGTGGGCATCACCCTCGGCCAGGCGTTTGCCAAGGCCATCGGCGACAAAAAAGGCATCCGTCGCTACGGCCATGCCTATGTCCCGTTGGATGAAGCGCTGTCCCGTGTGGTCATCGACTTCTCCGGTCGCCCGGGTTTGCAGATGCACGTGCCGTACACCCGCGCTAACGTGGGCCGTGGCTTTGACGTCGACCTGTTCCAGGAATTCTTCCAGGGCTTTGTCAACCACGCACTGGTCAGCCTGCACATCGACAACCTGCGCGGCACCAACACTCACCACCAGATCGAAACCGTGTTCAAGGCTTTCGGCCGCGCACTGCGCATGGCCGTGGAAGTCGATGAGCGCATGGGCGGGCAAATGCCGTCGACCAAGGGCGTCCTGTAATGCAGACGGTCGCGGTTATCGATTACGGCATGGGTAACCTGCACTCGGTGGCCAAGGCCCTTGAGCATGTAGGCGCTGGCAAGGTGCTGATCACCAGCGATGCCAACGTGATTCGCGAAGCCGACCGTGTGGTGTTCCCCGGCGTCGGCGCGATTCGCGATTGCATGGCCGAGATCCGTCGCCTGGGCTTTGATAGCCTGGTGCGCGAAGTCAGCCAGGACCGCCCCTTCCTCGGTATCTGCGTGGGCATGCAAGCCTTGCTCGACAGCAGTGAAGAGAACGGCGGTGTCGACTGCATTGGCCTGTTTCCAGGGCAGGTGAAGTTCTTCGGCAAAGACCTGCATGAAGATGGCGAGCACCTCAAAGTCCCGCACATGGGCTGGAACGAAGTGCGCCGCACCGTCGACCACCCGCTGTGGCACGACATCCCGGACATGGCGCGTTTCTACTTCGTGCACAGCTACTACATCGCCGCCGGTAACCCGCGCCAGGTGGTGGGTGGCGGGCATTACGGCGTCGATTTTGCCGCCGCACTGGCCGATGGTTCGCGCTTTGCCGTGCAGTTTCACCCGGAGAAAAGCCATACCCATGGCCTGCAATTGCTGCAGAATTTCGCCGCGTGGGATGGTCGCTGGTAAATGGCCAGGAAGCCGAAGCCGCCGATCTTGAACCTCGCGCCCGAGCAGGAGCGTGAGGCTACCGACAAGATCAAGCGGTTCATGGAAGACCGCTTCGAGCTCAAGCTGGGCTCGTTCGAGGTCGCCGAAATTCTTGAGTTGTTCACCACCGAAGTGGCGCCGCATTATTACAACAGGGCGATTTTCGACACGCAGACGCTCCTTAAAGAAAGGTTCGAAAGCATCGAAAGCGACTTGTGGTCGCTTGAGAAACCCTGATTTCCCAAGCATTGCTGAATATCGAATAAGGTTTGCCAGATGCTGATTATCCCCGCTATCGATCTCAAGGACGGCGCTTGTGTCCGCCTGCGCCAAGGCCGCATGGAAGATTCCACCGTGTTCTCCGATGACCCGGTGAGCATGGCTGCCAAATGGGTAGAAGGGGGCTGCCGTCGTCTGCATCTGGTGGACCTGAACGGCGCCTTCGAAGGTCAGCCGGTCAATGGCGAGGTGGTCACCGCCATCGCCAAGCGCTACCCGACCCTGCCGATCCAGATCGGCGGCGGTATCCGCTCCCTGGAAACCATCGAGCACTACGTGAAAGCGGGCGTGAGCTACGTGATCATCGGCACCAAGGCCGTGAAAGACCCAGCCTTCGTCGCCGAAGCCTGCCGCGCGTTCCCTGGCAAGGTGATCGTCGGCCTGGATGCCAAGGACGGCTTCGTCGCCACCGACGGCTGGGCTGAAATCAGCACCGTGCAAGTGATCGACCTGGCCAAGCAGTTCGAAGCCGACGGCGTGTCCGCCATCGTTTATACCGACATCGCCAAAGACGGCATGATGCAGGGCTGCAACGTACCTTTCACCGCAGCCCTGGCAGCGGCCACCAAGATTCCGGTGATCGCTTCCGGCGGCATCCACAACCTGGGCGACATCAAGTCGCTGCTGGACGCCAAGGCGCCTGGGATCATCGGCGCCATCACCGGCCGTGCGATCTATGAAGGCACTCTGGACGTCGCCGAAGCCCAGGCTTACTGCGACGCCTACAACGGCTGAGGACTGACCATGGCGCTGGCCAAACGCATCATCCCTTGCCTGGACGTCGACAACGGTCGCGTGGTCAAGGGCGTCAAGTTCGAGAACATCCGTGACGCCGGCGACCCGGTGGAAATTGCCCGTCGCTACGATGAGCAAGGTGCCGACGAGATTACCTTTCTCGACATCACCGCCAGCGTCGATGGCCGCGATACCACGCTGCATACCGTCGAGCGCATGGCCAGCCAGGTGTTTATCCCGCTGACCGTGGGTGGCGGCGTGCGCACAGTGCAAGACATCCGCAACCTGCTCAATGCCGGTGCGGACAAGGTCTCGATCAACACCGCCGCGGTGTTCAACCCCGAGTTTGTCGGCGAAGCCGCGCAGCACTTCGGTTCGCAATGCATCGTGGTGGCTATCGACGCCAAGAAGGTCTCCGGCCCGGGCGAAACCCCGCGCTGGGAGATCTTCACCCACGGCGGGCGCAAGCCTACCGGGCTGGACGCGGTGGAGTGGGCGATGAAGATGGAAGGCCTGGGCGCCGGTGAAATCCTGCTGACCAGCATGGACCAGGACGGCATGAAAAACGGCTTCGACCTGGGCGTCACCCGCGCCATCAGCGATGCACTGGGCATCCCGGTGATCGCGTCGGGCGGCGTCGGCAACCTGCAACACCTGGCCGATGGCGTGCTTGAAGGCCACGCCAGCGCGGTGCTGGCGGCGAGTATTTTCCACTTTGGCGAATACACCGTGCCCGAGGCCAAGGCCTACATGGCAGCGCGCGGTATCGTCGTGCGCTAAACGCTGCTGGACACCATGGCAGGCTCGCGGCACTCTCTGCGCTTGCCATGGATTCCGGTAGCCTTCATGTTCAAACACCTGCTGCTCGCCCTCGCCAGTTCCTCCATGCTCATGGTGGCTCCGGCACACGCCGAACAACCGTCTGACGCCTCCCTGGTGTTGCTGACGGAAAATTTCCCGCCCTACAACATGGCGAAAAACGGCAAGAACTTCGCCAAGGACGAGAACATCGAAGGCATTGCCGTGGACATCGTGCGCGAAACCTTCAAGCGCGCTGGCATTTCCTACAACCTCACTCTGCGTTTTCCTTGGGAGCGAATCTACAAGCTCGCCCTGGAACAGCCAGGTTACGGCGTGTTTGTAATGGCGCGGTTGCCAGATCGTGAAGCCTTGTTCAAATGGGTCGGCCCTATCGGCCCGGACGATTGGGTGTTGCTGGCCAAGGCAGACAGCAAGATCGAGTTGGAAAATCTGGAGCAAGCGCGCCGCTACAAGATTGGCGCCTACAAAGGCGATGCCATTGCCGAAAGCCTGGACAAGCAGGGGCTCAAGCCGATAGTCGCCCTGCGTGACCAGGATAATGCGCAAAAGCTTATGGAAGGCCAGATCGACCTGTGGGCCACAGGCGACCCCGCTGGGCGTTACCTGGCGCGGCAGGTGGGGGTGAACGGGCTCAAGACGGTATTGCGCTTCAACAGTGCGCAGCTTTACCTGGCGTTGAACAAAGACGTGTCGGATGAGGTGGTGGCCAGGCTCCAGGCCGCATTGGATGAGTTACGCAACAGCGGCCGTATAGACGAAATCATGGCGCAATATCTGTAAGTGAGCTGTTGTGGCGAGGGAGCTTGCTCCCGCTGGGCTGCGTAGCGGCCCNGAGCGCTTCGCACTCCAGCGGGAGCAAGCTCCCTCGCCACAGTGACTGTCAGCGATAGATGCCGTTCTTGCCATGCCCGGCCATCGCCCGATTACTGCGCACGCTGATCATCAACTTGATATCGATCCACTCCACGCCCTGCGCCTTGAGCTTGGGCAACTCGCGCTCCAGCACCGCCAGCGTCTGTGGGTAAGGATGCCCGATCATGACTGCCGAACCCTGCTTGTGCGCCAGTTTGATCGCGGTCTGCAGTTGCGTGGTAATCGCCGCCTCGGTGCGTTCGTCATCGAGAAATACATCCCGCGACACATGGGCCAAACCGATCTTCTGCGCCTCGGCGGCGGCGACGGTTTGCGCACTGGTGCGGCTGTCGACGAAGAACTTGTGACGCCGTTGCAACTCACCCATCAGCCAGGCCATCGCTGCCGGTTGTGCGGTCATGCGGCTGCCCATGTGGTTGTTGATGCCGGCGGTGCAGGGCACGGCTTCAAATGCCGCGTCCAGGCGCTTGCCCAGTTCTTCGATGGACAGCTCCGGGTGCCAGGCGAATGGGCCGGTGGCCGGGTCCATGGGCATGTGCAGGATCACGATCTTGCCAGCCTTGTGGGCCTCACGGGCAAATTCGGCGGCGTGGGGCGTGTCCGGCATGATGGCGGCGGTCACCGGGCCGGGTAGCGCAAGCACGCGACGATCCCGAGGCAGGTTTTGCCCCAGGTCGTCGATGATAAGCGTCAGGTAGGCTTTGTGTGGTTCGCTGGCAGTAGCCGCTTGAGCGACCCCTGCCAGGCTGCACAGCACAGCGAAGATCAGGGCAAGACGCATGATCAACGGCTGCGGGTGATGCTCAAGCCCTTGAGCAGGCTGAGCGCCTGGGCCAGTTGGTAGTCATCGTCCTGCGGCATCGGCTTGGCCTTGGCGCGGCTGCCGGTTGGCTGGTCGGCACCGCCGTTGCCATTGCCCAGGTGGCCTTGCAGGTCGGCCTCTTTGTAGTATTCGCCATCGATCTCGTTGGTGATCTTGGCGCGGCGTACTTCGATGTCCGGCACAATGCCCTGGGCCTGGATCGAGCGGCCGTTCGGCGTGTAATACAGCGCCGTGGTGATCTTCAGTGCACGGTCGTTGTTCAGCGGCAATACGGTCTGCACCGAGCCTTTGCCGAAGCTGGTGGTGCCCATCAGCACGCCGCGCTTGAGGTCTTGCAGGGCGCCGGCGACGATTTCCGAGGCCGAAGCGCTGCCGCCGTTGATCAATACCGCCAGTGGCACGTTCTCGCTGAGGTCGTTGCCGGTGGCCGAGAAGCGCAACTCGGAGTTGGCGATACGGCCCTTGGTGTAGACGATCAGGCCCTTGGTGACGAAGTGGTCGACCACCTCGACCGCCGACTGCAACACGCCGCCTGGGTTGTTGCGCAGGTCAAGCACGATGCCGTTGAGCTTCTTGCCGTTGTCCTTGCGCAGCTTGGCCAGGGCCTTGGCCACTTCGTCGCCGGTCTTGACCTGGAACTGGGTGATACGGATATAGCCATAGCCCGACTCCAGCAGCTGGCTTTTCACGCTCTTGACCGTGATGGTCGCACGGGCCAGGGTCACGTCAAACGGGTTGCCGCCGTCGCGTACCAGGGTCAGGGTGATCTTCTGGCCGAGCTTGCCGCGCATCTTGTCGACGGCTTCGGTCATGGTCTGGCCACGGGTCGGCTGGCCGTTGATCTTCACGATCAGGTCGCCGGCCTGGATGCCGGCCTTGGACGCCGGGGTGTCGTCGATAGGCGAGACCACTTTTATCTGGCCGTCTTCGGAGCCCACTTCGATGCCCAGGCCGCCGAACTCACCGCTGGTGCTTTCCTGCAGCTCGGCGAAATCTTCCGGGCCCAGGTAAGCGGAGTGCGGGTCGAGGTTGCTGAGCATGCCCTTGATGGCATTTTCCAGCAGGGCCTTGTCGTCTACGGGTTCGACATACGCTGCCTTGATCCGGTCCATGACCTCGGCAAAGGTGCGCAGCTCGTCCAGCGGCAATGGCGCCTTGGTCGTCGCAGCCATGGCAGGTGCAGCCGGTGCGGCCTGGTCGGCAAAAGCCAGAGGCGCGCCGATCACCAGGGCGATCGTCAGGGCCAGCGAAGTGAGGCGGGACAAATGCAGCATGTCGAACGAACTCCTAATGTAGATGCGACCCTATCCTTGGGACCGGCACCATTGTGCAGGGTCGCTCGGGCGGCCCTGCTGACGAATAGCGAAGTACAGCGCCGGGGTGTCCTGGCCGCCACTGTTACCGACAGTGGAGATGGATTCACCGGCTTTTACAACATCACCTGCCGACTTGAGTAGTGTCTGATTGTGGCCGTAAAGGCTCAAATAGCCATTACCGTGGTCAAGAATCACCAGCAAGCCGGCGCCCCGCAACCAATCGGCGAACACCACGCGCCCACCGTGCACCGCGTGGACCTGGCTGCCGGCAGAGGCGCTGATCATCACGCCATCCCACTTGGCGCGGGTGTCATCGCCACGGGTTTCCCCAAAGCGTGCCAGTAATCGACCATCAACCGGCCATGGAAGTTTGCCTCGTGCTGAAGCAAAAGGGCCGCCGAACGACTCGCCGCTGCTGGAAACCAACGGGCCAGGCGCTGCACGCGCCGGTTTGCGCGGGGCCGGAGCGTCGGTGGTGGCAGCCAGTTCGGCCTCACGCTGACGTTTTTTTTCGGCTTCCTGCTGGGCGATCAGCGCTTTTTGCCGCGCTTCTTCGGCCTCGCGTGCCTGGCGGGCCAGGGTTTCTTCAATGGTCTTGAGGACTTTGGCCAGGTCGGCCTGGTCTTGCTCGCGGGCCTGCAACTTGGCGTCGCGGGCTTTTACGTCGCTGTTGAGCTTGGCCAGGGCCTGCTGGCGTTCCTTGCGTACTTTATCGAGCTGGTCGCGCTGGGTGTCGAGGGCAGTTTTCTGGTCGAGAAGCTGCGATTGCTGGTCGGCGATTTCCTGTTCGACATTGGCCAATTGGCGCAGGGTTTCGTTAAACCCCTTCAATTGCGCCAGGCGCGCCTGGCTCAGGTAGTCGTAATAGGTGAGGGTACGGGCGAATTTTTCCGGGTTCTGCTGGTTGAGCAGCAGCTTGAGGTACTCCTGGCGGCCGCTCTGGTACGCGGCACGGGCCTGGATCGCGATCAGGCGTTGCTGTTCAACGCGTGCGCTCTGGAGTTTTTTTTTCTCAGCGTCGAGTCGCTCCAGTTCCGACTCGCTCTTCTTTAGTTCTTTTTGCAGCTCCTGGACCTGCTTCTCCAGCTTGCCCATTTCGGTTTCCGTGCCGCGCAGGTCTTTCTGCACCCCGGATTTTTCTTCCTGGAGCTTGCCGAGCAGCTTTTTCAGCTCGGTAATGTCCTGACGCGTAGCGTCCAACTGTTGTTGGGTTTGTGCGCGCTCATCGGCAAACGCCGGTTGGAGCAGGCAGACAAGAGCAAGGGTTATCAAGGCGCGAAGCATAGAGGCGGGCGACACCAGGGGAAAAGGACGGCCTAGTATGCCCGCCAAGCGCTGCAAAAAAAACGCCCAATTGGGGCTGGTGGGCAAGATAGGTGCCGAGTGGTGCTGGTATGGCAAAAAGATATCTCTCAAAGCGCCACAAACCAATGTGGGAGCGGGCTTGCCCGCGATTGCGGTNNAGCCGCTATCGCGGGCAAGCCCGCTCCCACACCGTTTTGTGGCGTACTTTGGATCAGACCAGGATCGAGGTCCCGGTCATCTCCTTCGGCTGTTCCAACCCCATCAGCTTGAGCATGGTCGGCGCCACATCCGCCAGCACGCCACCTTCACGCACTTTCAGGTCACGTTTGCCGACATAGATGAACGGTACCGGTTCGGTGGTGTGCGCGGTGTGCGCCTGGCCGGTGGATTCGTCGGACATCTGTTCGCAGTTGCCGTGGTCGGCGGTGATCAGCGCTTCGCCGCCGACTTTTTCCAGCGCGTCGACGATGCGGCCAACACATTTATCCAGGCATTCCACGGCCTTGACCGCCGCTTCCAGGTTGCCGCTGTGGCCAACCATGTCGCCGTTGGCGTAGTTGACGACGATCACGTCATAACGCTGGTGATCAATGGCGTCGACGATCTTGTCGGTGACTTCCGGTGCGCTCATTTCCGGCTGCAAGTCGTAGGTAGCGACTTTTGGCGACGGGATCAGGATGCGCTCTTCGCCGGGGAACGGCTCCTCGCGGCCACCGGAGAAGAAGAACGTCACGTGGGCGTATTTCTCGGTTTCGGCGATGCGCAGTTGGGTCTTGCCGTTCTTGGCCAGGTAGTCGCCCAGCACGTTCTCCAGGCTGCCCGGGGCGAACGCCGACGGGGCCGGGATGTTGGCGGCGTATTGGGTGAGCATGACGAACTCGACCTTCGGCTGGCGCACGCGTTCGAAGTCCTTGAAGCCTTCATCGACGAACACATGGCTCAGTTCACGGGCGCGGTCGGCGCGGAAGTTCATGAACACCACGGCGTCGCCGTCTTCGACCTTCACCGGTTCGCCGATGGTGGTGGCTTTGACGAATTCATCGCTTTCACCGCGGGCGTAGGCCGCTTCCAGGCCTTCCTGGGCGGTGGCCGCGTTGAATTCGGCCTGGCCGTCGACGATCAGGTTGTAGGCCTGGGCGACACGGTCCCAGCGGTTGTCGCGGTCCATGGCGAAGTAACGGCCCACCAGGCTGGCGATACGGCCCTTGCCCAGGGCGGCGAAGGTGGTATCCAGCAGTTCGATGGAGGATTGCGCGCTTTTAGGCGGCGTGTCGCGGCCGTCGAGGAAGGCGTGCAGATAGATTTTGTCAGCACCGCGCTTGAACGCCAGTTCGGCCATGGCGACCAAGTGATCCTGATGGCTGTGTACGCCGCCGTCCGACAACAGGCCCATGAAGTGCACGGCCTTGCCGGCGGCAACGGCTTTATCGACCGCCGCGCAGATGGTCGGGTTCTCGAAGAACTCGCCATCGCGGATCGCCTTGGTGACACGAGTGAAGTCCTGGTACACCACTCGTCCGGCACCGAGGTTCATGTGGCCGACTTCCGAGTTGCCCATCTGGCCGTCCGGCAGGCCCACGTCCATGCCGGAACCTGAGATCAGGCCGTTGGGCACGGTGGCGGTCAGGCGGTCCAGTACCGGCTTGTTGGCCGAGTACACCGCGTTGTCGTGGTGGCTTTCACTGTGTCCGAAGCCATCGAGAATTATCAGGACCAAAGGTTTAGGCGTGGTAGTCATAGATCCTCTCGCGGCGCTAATAAAGGAAGACAATTGAAAAGGGAGTGGCAGTTTAAAGCGAAGTTCCAACCACGTCACCGCTTTACGGGGGTTGGCCCCCCCTGGCGGCTGTGTATACTTACCGCCATTTTAACGCCCTGGAACCTCCTTGATGGTTGATCACCTGATTGCATTTGCCACTGCCCACTACCTGCTTGTGGGCGCCTTCGTCATCCTGCTGGCGCTGCTGATCGCTCACGAACTGAGCCGCGGTGGTCGCAGCCTGAGCACGTCGGAGCTGACCGCGCTGGTCAACAAGGATGAGGCCGTGGTCGTCGATATTCGCCCGGCCAAGGATTATGCCGCCGGCCATATCGTTGGCGCCCTGAACATTCCCCAGGACAAGCTGATTGCGCGTCTGGGCGAACTGGAAAAGCACAAGGCCAAGACCATCATCCTGGTCGATGCCCAGGGCCAGCACTCCGGCACCCACGCCCGTGAGATGCTCAAGTCTGGCTTCACCGCCGCCAAGCTGTCGGGTGGTATCAGCAGCTGGCGTGGCGATAACCTGCCGTTGGTGAAGTGATATGAGCCAGGTTGTCGTGTATTCCAGCGATTGGTGCCCTTACTGCATGCGGGCCAAGGCCTTGCTTGAGAAAAAGGGGGTTGCCTTTGAAGAGATCAAGGTCGATGGCAAGCCCCAGGTGCGCGCCGAAATGGCCCAGAAGGCTGGCCGCACGTCGGTCCCGCAGATCTGGATCGGCACCCGGCATATCGGTGGTTGCGACGACCTGTTCGCTCTGGAGCGCGCCGGTAAACTTGATGCGCTGCTGTCCGCCTGACGCCTAAACCCTCAAGAACCCAAGATAAAGAAGGATCTGCGATGACTGATCAACAGAACACCGAAGCAGCAGAAGCTCAAGGCCCACAGTTCTCGCTGCAGCGGATCTACGTGCGTGACCTGTCGTTCGAAGCGCCGAAAAGCCCGGCCATCTTCCGTCAGGAGTGGACCCCAAGCGTTGCGCTGGACCTGAACACCCGTCAGAAATCCCTGGAAGGTGACTTCCACGAAGTCGTGCTGACCCTGTCGGTCACCGTCAAGAATGGTGAAGAAGTCGCTTTCATCGCTGAAGTGCAACAGGCCGGTATCTTCCTGATCCAGGGCCTGGACGAAGCGTCCATGAGCCACACCCTGGGTGCGTTCTGCCCGAACATCCTGTTCCCGTATGCCCGTGAGACCCTGGACAGCCTGGTCACCCGTGGTTCGTTCCCGGCGCTGATGCTGGCCCCGGTGAACTTCGATGCCCTGTACGCCCAAGAGCTGCAGCGCATGCAACAGGAAGGCGCGCCAACCGTTCAGTAATTTGCTGAGCGATGCCGTTCTAAAATGTGGGAGCGGGCTTGTGTGGGAGCTGGCTTGCCTGCGATAGCATCACTGCGGTGTGACTGACACACCGAGGTGCCTGCATCGCGGGCAAGCCCGGCTCCCACACAAGCCCGCTCCCACATTTGTTATGCGGTGTTATTTAAAGCCCAGTTGGCGCCAGCCTTCATAGACGGCAACGGCTACGGTGTTCGACAGGTTCAGGCTGCGGCAGCCTTCACGCATCGGCAAGCGCAGGCGATGGCCATCGGGCAATGCGTCAAGCACCTCGGCCGGCAGGCCTCGGCTCTCCGGGCCGAACAGGAACGCGTCGCCCTCGGCAAAGCTGGCATCATGAAACGGCCGCGAGCCCTTGGTGGTGAACGCGAACAGCCGTGGGTGGCCCAGGCTCTCCAGGCAACTGGTGAGGTCGGCATGGCGCTTGAGGGTGGCGTACTCGTGGTAGTCCAGCCCGGCACGGCGCAGGCGCTTGTCGTCCATGTCAAAGCCCAACGGCTCGATCAAATGCAGGTGGCAGCCACTGTTGGCGCACAGCCTGATAACGTTGCCGGTATTCGGCGGAATTTCTGGTTGAAAAAGGATGACGTGAAACATGCACGGCTCCGAAGGCAAAGATGCGCTGCATTCTACCCCCGAAGACGACCCGAGACCGAAGCTATTGCCGAGGGTGTTGGGCTCATTGGCGATTGTCGGCTTGATGATTGGCTTGATGATCGGTCGCTTGACCACCCCCGAGCCGCTGGAGCTGCAACAGGTAGAACCTGCGGCGGATGGTTTGGTGGTGTGGTTCAACAACGAACCCAAGCTGCACGGCGAGCATATCGACGGCACCGTGGCGTTGCTGTTTGACGCCCAGGGCAAGGCTGCCAGCGGGCAGCTCAAGGTCAACGGCAAGGACGTGAATTGGCGCATACGCAAGACCGACGCTGGCCTGCTGCTGAACCTGGTGGCGGCTCGGCCGTTGCGTGGGGAGTGGAGCGGTGCAGAGGTCGATGGCCGCTGGCGGCTGGAGATCCATCTCCACGAGCAATAAAAGAGGGAGTTCCCGGCCTGCCTGTACCAGGGCTCCCAAAACGGGGTGAAGCCTAAGGCTTCGGTGTTAAAGAGGGGATTCTCGGCCTGCCTGTACCAAGGTCCCCGAAACTGGGTAGTACTGGGGTTGTTGCAGGGTGCGTGCCAAAACTTGCAATTGCTGCTGGAAAAAAATGCCAAAAAGCGCAAAGCCCCGGAATACGGGGCTTTGTTTGTTTCTGCTACCAAGAAATTTGTAGCGAAAGCGATATGTGAGTTTTCTGGTCTGTGCTCAATGCCGGTTCATCGTGCATTGAAGCGGTGCACAGTCTGCAGGCATTGCACAAAACCAATGTGGGAGCTGGCTTGCCTGCGATGACGGCGCGTCAGCCCTATACAGGGTGACTGACACACCGTCATCGCGGGCAAGCCCGGCTCCCACACTGGGCCTTCAGCGGTCTTGGGGTTCAGGCCTCATCACCCTCATCATCATCCCCACCATCAACCTTCATCCCCAATTCCTTGATCTTGCGCGTCAGGGTATTGCGCCCCCAACCCAGCAGCACGGCCGCATCGCGACGACGGCCGGCAGTGTGCTTCAGGGCAGTCTCGATCATGATCCGCTCGAACGCCGGCACCGCGCTGTCCAGCAGGTTCGACTGGCCGCGTGCCAAGGCCTGGTCCGCCCATTGGCGCAACGCCTGTTCCCAGTTGGTCACGGGAGCCGAGTCCTGCGGCAGGCTCAGCAGCTCCGGCGGCAGGTCGCTGATGTGCACTTCACGCCCGGAGGCCATCACCGTGATCCAGCGGCAGGTATTCTCCAGCTGGCGCACGTTGCCGGGCCACGGCAGGTTTTTGAGGTATTCCTCGGTCTCGCTTTTGAGCAGCTTGGGCTCCACCGCCAGCTCCAGAGCGGCGCGGCTGAGGAAGTGGCGGGCGAGGGTGGGGATATCTTCGCGACGGTCCGACATGCGCGGGATGTGGATGCGGATCACGTTGAGGCGGTGAAACAAGTCCTCACGGAATTTACCCGCATGCACCAGTGTTTCCAGGTTCTGGTGGGTGGCCGCGATGATGCGCACATCCACCTTCACCGGCGTATGCCCGCCCACACGGTAGAACTCGCCGTCAGCCAGCACCCGCAGCAAGCGAGTCTGAGTATCGGCCGGCATGTCGCCGATCTCATCGAGGAACAGCGTGCCGCCGTCCGCCTGTTCAAAGCGCCCGCGACGCAGGTTGGCTGCGCCGGTGAACGCGCCTTTCTCATGGCCGAACAGCTCGGACTCCATCAAATCCTTGGGGATCGCCGCCATGTTCAGCGCGATAAACGGCGACGCCGCCCGTGGACTGTGGCGGTGCAGGGCGTGGGCCACCAGTTCTTTACCGGTCCCCGATTCGCCGTTGATCAGCACAGTGATGTTGGAGTGGCTCAAGCGCCCGATGGCGCGAAACACTTCCTGCATCGCCGGCGCTTCCCCGATGATTTCCGGGGTGCGGGTCAGGGTCGGCGGCGCTTCCTGGTTCTGTTGTTCCTGGGCGTGCTGGTTGGCGCGCTTGACCAGCGCCACCGCTTCATCCACATCGAATGGTTTGGGCAGGTATTCAAAGGCGCCGCCCTGATAGGACGCGACAGCGCTGTCCAGGTCCGAGTGGGCGGTCATGATGATCACCGGCAGGCGCGGGTGCTGCTCGCGAATGCGCGCCAGCAAGTCCAGGCCACTGGCGCCAGGCATGCGGATATCGGAAATGATCACGTCCGGCTGCTGACGTGCCAGGCGGCTCATCACCCCATCGGCGCTGTCGAAGCTCTGGGTGGTCATGCCTTCTTGTTGCAAGGCTTTCTCGAGGACCCAGCGGATAGAACGGTCGTCATCGACGATCCAGACAGTTTCACTACGGCTCATGTCGTGGGGGCTCCTTGTTCCAATGGCAGGAAGATCGAGAACGTGGTGTGGCCAGGGTGGCTCTCACATTCGATCAGGCCCTGGTGCTGGCTGATGATGTTCTGGGTGATGGCCAGGCCCAGCCCGGTACCGTCCGGGCGGCCGCTGACCATGGGAAAGAAGATGGTTTCCTGCAGCTCCGCAGGAATGCCGGGGCCGTTGTCGATGATCTCCACCTTGGTCACCAGGCGGTGGCGCACATGGCCGATGGTGAACTGGCGCAGGGCGCGGGTGCGCAGGCTGATGCGGCCCAGGCGTAGCTCATTCTGGCTGCTGATGGCCTGCATGGCGTTGCGCACGATGTTGAGCACCGCCTGGATCATCTGTTCGCGGTCGATCAACACGTCGGGAATACTTGGGTCGTAGTCGCGCACCAAGGTGATGCAGCCTTGGCTTTCGGCCTCGACCAATTGGCAGACGCGCTCCAGCACCTCATGCACGTTGGTCATTGCCAGGGACGGCAGCTTGTTGGAGCCCAGCATGCGGTCCACCAGGTTACGCAGGCGGTCGGCTTCTTCGATGATGACGTTGGTGTAGTCCTTGAGGTGCTCGTCCGGCAGCTCGCGGGACAACAACTGTGCCGCGCCGCGAATACCGCCCAGCGGGTTTTTGATCTCATGGGCGAGGCCGCGCACCAGCATCTTGCTGGTTTCCTGCTTGGACAGCTGCGCTTCCTCCTTGGTGATGCGCAGCAGGCGGTCGCGGGGGTGGACTTCGAGCAGCAGCAGGGTCGCGCCATTGCTCAGGATCGGGGTCACGGCGTAGTCGACGGTCAACGTTTGCCCGGTGAGCGCGGTGAGCATCGCTTCGCGCTTGGTGAACGGGTGTGCCTGCTCCACGGCCTGGCGCAACGAACTCAAGGCTTCGGCCGACTCGGTGAACAATTCGCTGATGAACTGCCCATGGCTGCGCTGGCCGCTGATGGCCAGGAGCATCTCCGCCGCCGGGTTCATGTACTCAAGGCGCAGGTCGGCATTGAGCAGGATGGTCGCGGTGGTCAGGTTGTCGAGTAACAAACGGTGCAGTGCATCGCTGATGGTCATCGGGACCTCTTTTGGAGCAAGGCGCGGGCTTGAGGCACACGCTGATACAAGGAAAATGCAAAAACCAAACCAAGGCTCCGAAAAGAAGCGCTAATGCCCTGAAATAAGGGTTTCAGGCGCGAAACTGTGGCGTTCTGCCAGCCTCAACGGGAAGTTTCGAACCAAAATGGGCTGGGCAATTGAGAAGGGTGCAAGCTATCGCACCAATATAGTGCGGTTTTGTGAAGGTTGTTCAGCAACTGAAGATTTAAGGCAAATCGCAGTCAGTGTGGGAGCTGGCTTGCCT
>NZ_JBQEQE010000006.1:207356-213348 GCF_052046095.1 Pseudomonas sp. 22072 | reverse complement strand
CAGGCAAGCCAGCTCCCACATGTTTGAATGGGGTTGCAGTCACTCGCCTTTGTAGATGCACAGCTCGGCGGTGGCGCGGATCATCGCCAGTTGGCGCAGCGGATCATTCAGCGGTTCGTGCACGGCCTCGGCCAGCCATTGGGGGCATTTGGGGTCTGTGCGCAGGGGCGTGAAGTCGGCCAGCTGCTGCAGGAGCCTTTTTTGCAGCGTGTCCAATTGCGGGCGGATCTGCTGGACCAAGTCCGGGCGCGGGTCGTCGGGAGCTTTGCCCTGGAACTGCCAATCGGACAGGTGGGTGTATTGCACCAGTTTATTGGCTTCGATCTGCGCGGCGAAAAACTGCTCGGCAGCGGCTGGGTCCAGCTTGTAGTCAGGTGCCTGGGCAGTAACGCTGGCGATCACCTCTTGCTCGCGCTTCTTGTCCTCCACGGGCTTGTGGCTGTCCCACTTGCTCAGTGCTACCTGGTCGGCAATCTCCAGGCGTTCGGCGATGCTGTTGAGCAAGGGTTCGAGCGTAGGCGGCGCAGCGCTCGCACTGGCACTGATGAACAGCAGGGCAAATACAAGTCTATGTTTCAAGGGCGATCCTCTGTAGGAGCGAGCTTGCTCGCGAAGGTCGCTAACGATAACGCGCCAATGTTGAAAAAATGCGGTGTCTTTGCGTTTTTCGCGAGCAAGCTCGCTCCTACAGGAGGGGGACGTAAATAATCTCAGGCAAAAAAAAGACCTCCCGAAGGAGGTCTTTCTCATCACGCTACCTCAAGCAGCGCTACCGGATTAGCAGCTGTAGTACAGCTCGTATTCCAGTGGGTGTACGAAGGTGCGTACTTTGATTTCTTCTTCGCTTTTCAGGGCGATGTAAGCGTCGATGAAGTCGTCGCTGAAAACGCCGCCTTTGGTCAGGAACGCACGGCCCTTGTCCAGTTCTTCCAGGGCTTCTTTCAGGCTGCCGCACACTTGTGGGATCTCTTTGGCCTCTTCAGGCGGCAGGTCGTACAAGTTTTTGTCGGCGGCGTCGCCAGGGTGGATCTTGTTCTGGATACCGTCCAGGCCGGCCATCATCAGGGCGGCGAAGGCCAGGTAAGGGTTGGCAGCCGGGTCTGGGAAGCGCGCTTCGATACGACGGCCTTTAGGGCTGTTGACGTAAGGAATACGGATCGAGGCGGAGCGGTTGCGTGCCGAGTAGGCCAGCATCACCGGCGCTTCAAAACCTGGGACCAGACGCTTGTAGGAGTTGGTCGACGGGTTGGTGAAGCCGTTCAGGGCCTTGCCGTGCTTGATGATGCCGCCGATGAAGTACAGAGCGGTGTCGGACAGGCCGGCATAGCCTTCGCCGGCGAAGGTGTTCTTGCCGTCTTTGGAAATCGATACGTGAACGTGCATGCCCGAGCCGTTATCGCCGTACAGCGGCTTAGGCATGAAGGTAGCGGTGCGGCCATAGGCATCGGCAACGTTGTGCACGCAGTATTTCAGGGTTTGAACTTCGTCAGCCTTCTTCACCAGCGTGTTGAATTTCACGCCGATTTCGTTCTGGCCGGCAGTCGCCACTTCGTGGTGGTGAACTTCAACGGTCTGGCCCATTTCTTCCAGTGCGTTGCACATGGAGGTACGGATTTCATGGTCGAAGTCGAACGGTGGTACTGGGAAGTAGCCGCCTTTCACGCCTGGACGGTGGCCTTTGTTGCCGCCTTCCACGTCCTGGTCGGACATCCACGAGCCTTGCTCGGAGAAAATCTTGAACATGGAGCCGGAGATGTCGGATTTGAACTTCACCGAGTCGAAGATGAAGAACTCTGGCTCAGGGCCGAAGAATGCGGTGTCGCCGATACCGGTGGACTTCAGGTATTCCTCGGCACGGTGGGCGATGGCGCGTGGGTCGCGGTCATAGCCTTGCATGGTCGAAGGCTCGATGATGTCGCACACCAGGATCAGGGTCGGCTCTTCGGTGAATGGGTCGAGTACGGCGGTGCTGTCGTCTGGCAGCAGGATCATGTCGGAGGCTTCGATGCCTTTCCAGCCGGCGATGGAGGAACCGTCGAACATCTTGCCGACTTCGAAGAAGTCATCTTCCAGCGCATCGCGAGCCGGCATGGTCACGTGGTGCTGAGTGCCTTTTGTGTCCGTGAAGCGCAGATCAATCCATTTAACGTCATGATCTTTGATGAGTTGAACCGACTTCGACATGGTGTCCTCCGGGTGGCTTCGGGCTTGGGTAGTGGAGTTAGCCCTTAGAATTTGGGTGATGCCGGCGCGGATACTCCGCCAAGGCAACCTGCCTCACAAGAGAGCAAATTGCATGCCAGTGCGCCAACATGGCCGTTTTGCCTCAAAATGGCCCCTATAACGGTGCAATCGGCAAAAACGGCATAAATCGCGCACTGCAATGTAGCGTTTATTTGTGTAAATGACCCGTTTTGGTGCATTGCGTATGCAATGCATATTAACTGGTTAAACCTTGAGCGATTTCCGCTATAATCCGCGCCCCCCTTTTTCAGCAGGCCCGGCGCGCGCTGTTTCCATGAAATTAATCGTTAAAGTCTTCCCCGAGATCACCATCAAAAGCCGACCGGTACGGACGCGTTTTATCCGTCAGTTGGCCAAGAACATCCGTGCCGTGCTCCGTGACCTGGACCCGGCTGTGGTGGTGAACGGCGTGTGGGACAACCTCGAGCTGGAAACCCGCATTACCGACGCCAAAGCCTTGAAGGACATGACCGAGCGCCTGAGCTGCATGCCGGGCATCGCGCATTTCCTGCAGGTGGATGAGTACCCGCTGGGCGACTTCGACGACATCACCGAAAAGTGCAAGCAGCACTACGGTAGCGCGCTTGAAGGCAAGATTTTTTCGGTGCGCTGCAAGCGTGCCGGCAAGCACCCGTTCAGCTCCATGGATGTCGAGAAATACGTCGGCAGCAAGCTGCGTCGTGAGTGCGGCGCCGCTGGAATTTCCCTCAAAGCGCCACAAATTGAAGTGCGCATGGAAATTCGCGACCAACGGTTGTTCGTGATCCACAGCCAGCACAACAGCATCGGCGGCTACCCGCTGGGTGCCCTGGAACAGACCCTGGTATTGATGTCCGGCGGTTTCGATTCCACGGTGGCGGCCTACCAGATCATGCGTCGCGGCCTGATGAGCCACTTCTGCTTCTTCAACCTGGGCGGGCGTGCACATGAATTGGGCGTGATGGAAGTTGCGCACTTTATCTGGAAGAAATACGGCAGCTCCCAACGCGTGCTATTTGTAAGCGTACCGTTCGAGGAAGTGCTGGGCGAAATTCTCGGCAAAGTCGATAACAGTCATATGGGCGTAGTATTGAAGCGTATGATGTTGCGCGCTGCGTCCCGAATCGCCGATCAATTGCAGATCGACGCCCTGGTGACCGGCGAAGCGATTTCCCAGGTTTCCAGCCAGACGCTGCCTAACCTGTCGATCATTGACTGCGTGACCGAGAAGCTGGTGCTACGCCCGCTGATCGCCAGCCACAAGCAGGACATCATCGACCTGGCAGAGCAAATCGGCACCGCCGACTTTGCCAAGCATATGCCTGAATACTGCGGGGTCATTTCGGTGAACCCCAAGACCCACGCCAAGCGTCACCGCGTGGAGCATGAAGAGAAAGAATTCGACATGGCGATTCTGGAGCGTGCGCTCGAGAACGCCAAGCTGGTGCCAATCGATCGAGTGATCGACGAATTGGGCCAGGATGTGCAGATCGAAGAAGTCAGCGAAGCCCTGGCGGGCCAGATCGTCGTCGACATCCGTCATCCGGATGCCGCCGAAGATGAGCCGCTGGAAATCGCTGGCATCGACGTGCAAACGCTGCCGTTCTACGCACTGAACGCGCGTTTCAAGGAACTGGATAACAGCCGTCAGTACCTGTTGTATTGCGACAAAGGCGTGATGAGTCGCCTGCATGCCCACCATTTGCTCAGTGAGGGGCATGCCAATGTGCGCGTTTATCGACCGAGCTAAGAGCCCGGGGCTGTTTGCCTGTGGCCTGCGTCACCGGCCCCCCGACTCTGCCGTCAAGCTGTAACGGCAAGGCCTGACTCTACTGTTAATCGCTGCCACGACCTGTCAGCACACCGAATCCTCTGATCGAGATACACAAGTGATCGAAAATCTACGTAACATCGCCATCATTGCTCACGTTGACCATGGTAAAACCACCCTGGTAGACAAACTCCTGCGTCAATCCGGCACCCTGGAGCGCAACGAGCTCAACGACGAGCGCGTGATGGACTCCAACGACCAGGAAAAAGAGCGCGGTATTACCATCCTGGCAAAAAACACCGCTATCAACTGGAACGGCTACCACATCAACATCGTGGATACCCCGGGCCACGCCGACTTCGGCGGCGAAGTAGAGCGCGTAATGTCGATGGTTGACTCCGTTCTGCTGCTGGTTGACGCTCAAGACGGCCCTATGCCGCAAACCCGTTTCGTGACCAAGAAGGCTTTCGAAGCCGGCCTGCGTCCGATCGTGTGCATCAACAAGGTTGACCGTCCAGGCGCGCGTCCGGACTGGGTTCTGGACCAGATCTTCGATCTGTTCGACAACCTGGGTGCCACCGAAGAACAGCTGGACTTCCAAGTCATCTACGCTTCGGCCCTGAACGGTATTGCTGGTCTTGACCACACCGACATGGCTGAAGACATGACTCCGCTGTACCAGTCGATCGTCGACAACGTACCAGCACCGAAAGTCGACCGTGAAGGCCCGTTCCAGATGCAAATCTCGGCACTGGACTACAACAGCTTCCTGGGTGTTATCGGCGTTGGCCGTATCGCTCGTGGTAGCGTCAAGCCGAACACCCCGGTTGTCGCTATCGGCGCTGACGGCAAGAAGCGTAACGGTCGTATCCTGAAGCTGATGGGTCACCACGGCCTGCACCGCATCGACGTTGAAGAAGCTTTCGCTGGCGACATCGTATGCGTGAGCGGTATGGACTCGCTGTTCATCTCCGACACCCTGTGCCAGCCGGACAACGTCGAGGCGATGAAGCCTCTGACCGTTGACGAGCCAACCGTTTCCATGACCTTCCAGGTAAACGACTCGCCTTTCTGCGGTAAAGAAGGCAAGTTCGTGACCTCCCGTAACATCAAGGAGCGTCTGGACAAGGAGCTGCTGTACAACGTTGCTCTGCGCGTTGAAGAAGGCGACTCGGCTGACAAGTTCAAGGTCTCCGGCCGTGGTGAGCTGCACCTCTCGGTACTGATCGAAACCATGCGTCGCGAAGGCTTCGAAATGGGTGTTGGTCGTCCGGAAGTGATCATCCGTCAGGTTGACGGCGTGAAGCAGGAACCGTTCGAAAACGTCACCATCGACACCCCGGAAGAGTCCCAGGGCAAGGTCATGGAAGAGATGGGCCTGCGTAAGGGCGACCTGACCAACATGGTGCCGGATGGCAAAGGCCGTGTGCGTCTGGAATACAACATCCCTGCTCGTGGTCTGATCGGTTTCCGTAACCAGTTCCTGACCCTGACCAACGGTGCTGGCATCCTGACCTCGATCTTCGATCGCTACGACACCATGAAGTCCGGCGACATGTCCGGCCGTCAGAACGGTGTTCTGGTATCGGTAGAAACCGGCAAGGCGCTGACCTACTCCCTGGAAACCCTCCAGGCGCGTGGCAAGCTGTTCGTTGAACACGGTCAAGAGATCTACAACGGCCAGATCGTTGGTCTGAACAGCCGCGACAACGACATGGGCGTGAACCCAACCAAAGGCAAGAAGCTCGACAACATGCGTGCTTCGGGCAAAGACGAAACCATCGCTCTGGTTCCACCTGTTCGCTTCACCCTGGAACAGGCCCTGGAATTCATCCAGGACGACGAGCTGTGCGAAGTCACGCCTAAGTCGATCCGCCTGCGTAAGAAGATCCTGGACGAAGGCGAGCGTACCCGCGCTGCCAAGAAAGCCAAGAACTGAGTTAACTCAGGCTGAATGAAAAACGCCCCCGGTCGAAAGGCCGGGGGCGTTTTTTTATG
>NZ_JBQEQE010000006.1:198875-207351 GCF_052046095.1 Pseudomonas sp. 22072 | reverse complement strand
TGCCTGCAGTTTGTGTGTTGTGATCGTGTGATCGTTCCCACGCTCCGCGTGGGAACGCCGCTTGGGACGCTCCGCGTCCTGCTTTCAAGAGCGGACGCAGAGCGTCCACAGCTGCATTCCCACGCAGAGCGTGGGAACGATCAAAAACTTAGAACTTGTCGAGGGTCTTGAAGTTAGTCTCGCGCACCACTTCCTTGGGCTTATACGCGCAATACCCCGGCCGCGGCCCGATTTTCGGGTGGTTGCGGCACGTATCCGGGCGCTTGTCATAAATAGTGCAAAAGCGCGTCTTACGATCCAGGTACAGGCAGTCGTTGTTGCTCATGCGCTGCAGGGTAAAAATTTCGGACTTGTTGTTGTACCGCTCGACGATGCCTTCTTTCTGCAAACGCTTGGCGATGTTCTTCGGCGGATCGCCGCGCTCGAACTCATCGACGATGCCAATGCGGATCAGGTCCTTGATCTTCACCTCCACCGGCAGCGTGCAGCAGCTGGACACGCAGCCGCCGCACATATGGGCGGAATATTTCTGCCAGGTCTCTAGACGGTCGAGTTCCGCGGCGGCGATCAGTTGAGGCTTCATCAAGGTTCCAAGGTGGGGCGTTATCCGGGCGCGCGATCATACCGGGATTGGTGGTTTTTTGAACAATATTTTGCAGGTTTCAGCTCAAAGGTTTAGCCACGGTCTGATCGGGCACGACCCCTGCATCAAATTCAGCCCATGGCGAATGAGTTAAAAAACTGCCGAACCAGCACGTCTACCGTCTGTCAGACCGACTAGGCTCTAGCAACTCCTTCAATCTCGCCCGAGGTCGCACCGATGTCTCAGGAACCGCTTGCACGAGAAGCAGAGGTAGCCGCATTCCGCGATGCTGTCTTGACCAAACTCACCTACGCGGTGGGCAAGGACCCGGATCACGCCTTCGACCATGATTGGTTCGAAGCCATTGCGCTGGCCGCCCGCGACCAGATGGTCGATCACTGGATGGACCACACGCGACGTATTTATCGCAAAGGCCAGAAGCGCGTTTATTACCTGTCCCTGGAATTTCTCATTGGCCGGTTGCTCTACGACAGCCTGAGCAACCTGGGTGTGCTGGAGATCGCTCGCGAAGCGCTGTCGGAGCTGGGCGTGGATCTGGAACGCATCCGCCTGCTGGAGCCCGACGCGGCGCTCGGCAACGGTGGCCTGGGCCGGCTGGCGGCGTGCTTTATGGAAAGCATGTCGACCCTCGGCATTGCTGGCCACGGCTATGGCATTCGTTATGAACACGGCCTGTTCCGCCAGGCCATTGTCGACGGTTGGCAGCAGGAACAGACCGAACGCTGGCTGGATTTCGGTAACCCTTGGGAATTCGAGCGCGCCGAAGTGATTTACCCGATTGGCTTTGGCGGCAGCGTCGAAACCGTTGCGGACGCCTCCGGCAAGATGATCCAGGTATGGTCGCCCAACGAAACCGTACGTGCTGTTGCCTATGACACGCCGGTCGTCGGTTGGCGCGGCGCCAGCGTCAACACCCTGCGCCTATGGCGTGCGCGGGCTGTAGAAGACCTGCATCTGGAGCGCTTCAACGCCGGTGACCACTTGGGCGCCGTCGCCGAGGTGGCCCGTGCCGAAAGCATCTCCCGAGTGCTTTACCCGGCCGACAGCACCGAAGCAGGGCAGGAACTGCGCCTGCGCCAGGAATATTTCTTCGTCTCCGCGTCCCTGCAGGATTTGCTGCGCCGCCACAAGAACATGCACGGTTCGGTGCTCAGCCTGGGCGAGCATGCCGCCATCCAGCTCAACGACACCCACCCGTCCATCGCCGTGGCCGAGTTGATGCGCCAACTGGTCGACCTGCACGATGTACCCTGGGAAGCCGCGTGGGATGTCACCGTCGAGACCCTTTCGTACACCAACCACACCTTGCTGCCCGAGGCCCTGGAAACCTGGCCTGTCGGTTTGATGGAGCGCATGCTGCCGCGGCACATGCAGATCATCTACCTGATCAACGCCCAGCACATCGACTCGCTGCGTGCCAAAGGCATCCACGACTTTGATGTCTTGCGCGCTGTGTCGCTGATCGAAGAAGACAACGGCCGCCGCGTGCGCATGGGCAACCTGGCATTCCTGGGCTCCCATAGCGTCAACGGCGTGTCCGGTTTGCATACCCAGCTAATGCGCAGCACGGTGTTCTCCGAACTGCACAAGCTCTACCCCGAGCGCATCAACAACAAAACCAACGGCATTACCTTCCGTCGCTGGTTGTACCAGGCCAACCCCAAGCTGACCGATATGCTGGTGGAAGCCCTGGGCCCGGATATTCTGGACCAGCCCGAGCAGCGTCTTATCGAGTTGGAACCCTTTGCCGAGAAACCGGCCTTCCGCAAAGCGTTCGCTGAACAGCGCCTGCACAGCAAGCGCGCACTGGCGCAGATCATCCATGAGCGCCTGGGCATTGCGATCAACCCGGCGGCGATGTTCGACGTGCAGGTCAAGCGCATCCACGAATACAAGCGCCAACTGCTCAACCTGCTGCACACCGTGGCGCTGTACCAGGCGATCCGTGCCGAGCCGGGCATCGATTGGGTGCCGCGGGTGAAAATCTTCGCGGGTAAGGCAGCGGCCAGTTATCACCAGGCCAAGCTGATCATCAAGCTGACCAACGACATCGCCCGCACCGTCAACAACGACCCGACCGTACGCGGCCTGCTCAAGGTGGTGTTCCTGCCCAACTACAACGTCAGCCTGGCGGAAAGCATCATTCCGGCAGCGGATTTGTCGGAGCAGATTTCCACGGCCGGCTTTGAGGCGTCGGGTACCAGCAACATGAAGTTCGGCCTCAACGGCGCGCTGACCATTGGCACCATGGATGGCGCCAACGTGGAGATGCACGAGCGGGTCGGCGCCGAGCACATGTTTATCTTTGGCCTCAGCGCCCAGCAGGTAGAAGCCCGCAAGCACGCCGGCGAGTTCAGCGCCGGGCCGGACATCGCCGCGTCCCATCGCTTGAACGACGTGCTGCAAGCGCTCCGTGGTGGGGTATTTTCGCCGGATGACCCGGGCCGCTATGTGGGCCTGATCGATGGGCTGATCGACTACGATCGCTTCCTGGTGTGTGCCGACTTTGACGCCTACTGGGACGCGCAGGCGCGGGTCGAGGCGCATTGGCACGACTCCAAGGCCTGGTGGCGCTCGGCGGTGCTCAACACGGCGCGCATGGGCTGGTTCAGCTCTGACCGCACCATCCGCGAGTACGCCACCGAGATCTGGAAAGCCCTCGACTAACTGATACCCCTGTAGGAGCGAGCTTGCTCGCGAAGAGCTCCAACGATAACGCGTGCTTGCTGAATGAACGCGGCGCGTGTGAGTTTTTCGCGAGCAAGCTCGCTCCTGCAGAGGGCTATTGCGTTGGGTCGTGAACTCTATTGGCGTTAAATCCTCTGATTAGAGGAAATCAGCCCCGACTCGCGCTAAACTGCGCGGGTTTTTAGCCCCCCATTCTCCGGAGCCTTCCATGTCCCGCGTTACCTTGAGTCGCTATTTGATCGAGCAGACCCGCAGCAACAACACGCCTGCCGATCTGCGCTTCCTTATCGAAGTGGTGGCGCGTGCTTGCAAGGAAATCAGCCACGCCGTTTCCAAAGGCGCACTGGGCGGTGTCCTGGGCAGCATGGGCACTGAAAACGTGCAGGGCGAAGTGCAGAAGAAACTGGACGTTCTGTCCAACGAAATCCTGCTCGAAGCCAACGAATGGGGCGGCCACCTGGCCGGCATGGCGTCCGAAGAAATGGACAATGCCTACCAGATCCCAGGCAAATACCCGAAGGGCGCATACCTGCTGGTGTTCGACCCACTGGACGGTTCGTCCAACATCGACATCAACGCACCGGTCGGCACCATCTTCTCGGTACTGCGTTGCCCCAACGAATACCTGAGCCAGAACGAAGCCCTGAACGAAAAGGCTTTCCTGCAGCCAGGCACCGAGCAGGTTGCTGCCGGCTACGCGATCTACGGCCCACAGACCATGCTGGTGCTGACCCTGGGCGACGGCGTCAAGGGCTTCACCCTGGACCGTGAAATGGGCAGCTTCGTGCTGACCCACGAAGACATTTCGATTCCTGCTTCTACCCAGGAATTTGCCATCAACATGTCCAACCAGCGCCACTGGGAAGAACCGGTGAAGCGCTACGTCAACGAACTGATGGAAGGCGAAGAAGGCCCGCTGAAGAAGAATTTCAACATGCGCTGGGTGGCCGCGATGGTTGCCGACGTACACCGCATCCTGACCCGTGGTGGGCTGTTCATGTACCCACGCGACAGCCGCGAGCCGTCCAAGCCAGGCAAGCTGCGCCTGATGTACGAAGCCAACCCGATGTCGTTTTTGGTTGAACAGGCAGGCGGTGCGTCCACCGACGGCCACCAGCGCATCCTCGACATTCAGCCTGAAGGCCTGCACCAGCGTGTGGCGGTATTCCTGGGTTCGAAGGAAGAAGTTGAGCGCGTGACGGCCTATCACAAGAAGTAAGCCGTAACGAGCGGTGAGCCGCTGTATTGTGAGATGGATCACCGTTAAAGAAGCCCCGAAACGTTTCAGCGTTTTCGGGGCTTTTTTGTTTTCGCTCGTCGGGAACCAGACACCCCTTTTCCCTTCTAAGCTTCTGGCAGATACCCCAGCTGCTTTGTCTCTCCAGGAGCTTTTCCATGTCTATACGCCGTCTCGCCCTGCTGGCTTTTTGCGTGCTCTTAGCCGCTTGCAGCAAGGTCACCCAAGAAAACTACCAAAAGCTCTCGGCCGGCATGGCCAAGGCCGAGGTGGAGTCGTTGCTGGGCAAGCCAACCGATTGTTCCGGCGCACTGGGCATGTCCAGCTGCACCTGGGGCGATAAAAACAGCTTTATCAGCGTGCAGTACGCCGGTGACAAAGTTCTGATGTTTTCCGGGCAAGGCCTGAAGTAAACCGGGGCGCGAGCCTGCGGGAGAAGAAGAATGATGCGTTTTGTTTTGTTCCTTTGCGCCAGCCTGTTTTTGGCGGGCTGCGCCAGCCATTCTGGCGATGATCTGCAACCCAAGACTGCGAGCAACGTCAACCTCAAGCGTTACCAGGGCACCTGGTATGAGTTGGCCCGGTTGCCGATGTACTTCCAGCGCAACTGTGCGCAATCCGAAGCCCGCTACACCTTGCTGCCTGATGGTGACATGTCGGTTTTCAACCGCTGCCTGACGCCTGAGTGGAAGTGGCAAGAGGCCAAAGGCACGGCAACGCCGCAGGTGCCAGGCAAGACCGACAAACTGTGGGTGGAATTCAATAACTGGTTTACATCGCTGTTGCCGGGCGTTGCCAAGGGCGACTACTGGGTGCTGTATGTCAGCGATGACTACAAGACCGCCATCGTCGGCAGCCCGAGCCGTCGCTATATGTGGATCCTGTCGCGCACGCCGACGGTGAGTGCCGATACCCGCGAAGACCTGCTGAGCAGGGCGCGACAGCAAGGCTATGACACCACGCGGTTGATCTGGCGCACGTCGGATAAGCAGATGGCGAAGACGTCTCAGTAATTTGCGGCCCCTCAATCAAATGTGGGAGCTGGCTTGCCTGCGATAGCATCAACCCGGTGTAACTGAAGCACCNGAGGTGTCTGTATCGCAGGCAAGCCAGCTCCCGCAGTTGTTATGGGTTGGTCGTCAGTTCAGCAAGTCCTTCAGGACCTGGGTGAATGCCCGGCTGCTGTCTTCTTCGCCAGCATGATGCCCATCTCGCACCACCCATTTGCCATTGACCAGTACATCGCGTACTTGCCGATCACCACCGGCAAATAGCCAGCGGTTGAGAATTCCATCCTCACTGGCCGTCGCCAAGTACGGGTCGCTACCGTCCAGCACTATCCAGTCCGCACGCTTGCCCACTTGCAATCGACCAATCGGCTGGCCCAGCGCTTGTGCGCCACCGTCCAGCGCAGCATCGAACAGCGTGCGACCCACCATCGGCTGATCGCTGCGATATAGGCGGTTGCGCCGTTGATCGCGCAGGCGCTGGCCATATTCCAGCCAACGCAGTTCTTCCACCACGCTCAGTGACACATGGCTGTCGGAACCGATGCCCATGCGGCCGCCCTGAGCGAGGAAGTCCACCGCCGGAAAAATCCCATCGCCCAGGTTGGCTTCGGTGGTCAGGCACAAACCGGCAATCGCTCGGCTGTTTGCCATGCGGGTGACTTCATCGGCATCGGCATGGGTGGCATGCACCAGGCACCAGCGATCATCCACCTCGACGTTGTCATACAGCCACTGCAACGGGCGCTTGCCGCTCCAGGCCAGGCAATCGTCGACTTCCTTTTGCTGTTCGGCGATGTGGATATGCACCGGGCAGTTTTTGTCACTGGCGCCCAGCACGGTATGGATTTGTTCGGGGGTTACGGCGCGCAGGGAGTGGAAGCACAGGCCCAGTTGCTGCGCCGGTTGTGCCGCCAGAATGGGCTGCAGGCGTGCTTGCAGGTTCAAGTAGTGTTCCGTGCTGTTGATAAACCGTCGCTGGCCTTCATTCGGCGCTTGGCCACCAAAACCCGCGTGGGTGTAGAGCACCGGCAGCAAGGTCAGGCCGATCCCACTGCTGGCGGCCGCCTGGCTGATCTGGCGGGACAGCTCCGTACGGTCGGCATAGGGCTGGCCGCTGAGATCGTGGTGCACGTAATGAAACTCGGCCACCGAGGTGTAGCCGGCCTTGAGCATTTCGATATACAGCTGACGGGCGATGACCTGTAACTGCTCGGGGTTGATCTTGCCGACCATGCGGTACATCAAGTCGCGCCAGGTCCAGAAGCTGTCATTGGGGTTGCCGGCCACTTCGGCCAAGCCCGCCATGGCGCGTTGGAAGGCATGGGAGTGCAGGTTCGGCATGCCCGCCAACACCGGGCCCCTGAGCCGTTCCGCGCCTTCTGCACTGGCATTGGGCTCAACCTTTGTCAGCAGGCCATCGGCGCTGACTTCAAGACGTACATCGTTGGCCCATCCATTAGGCAGCAGTGCGCGTTCGGCAAAGAAAGCGGACATGATCAAGGCACCCCGGTCGTGTGTTTATTTGTATATACATATACAGACGTTTGCCTGCTCGGTAAACTCCGGCAATCTATGCATCTTTTTCCCCTGCAAGGATTCCCTGTGCCGACTCCGCCCGCCAACTCTTCGCTGGCTGCCCACATGGACGAAAGTCCGGCGCCCTTGTATGCCCGCGTCAAACAGATGATCAGCCAGCAGATCCTCAACGGCAACTGGCCGCCCCATTACCGCGTGCCGTCGGAAAGCGAGCTGGTCAGCGAGTTGGGCTTCAGCCGCATGACCATCAACCGTGCCCTGCGCGAGCTGACCGCCGAAGGCTTGTTGGTGCGTATGCAGGGTGTGGGTACGTTTGTTGCCGAGCCGAAAAGCCAGTCGGCCCTGTTTGAAGTGCACAACATCGCCGATGAAATCGCCTCCCGCGGGCATCGGCACACCTGCCAGGTCATCACCCTGGGCGAAGAAGCTGCTGGTTCCGAACGCGCCGTTGCCTTGGAAATGCGCGAAGGCGGGCGGGTGTTTCACTCGTTGATCGTGCATTACGAGAACGACATTCCCGTGCAAATCGAAGACCGTTTCGTCAACGCCCTGGTCGCGCCGGAATACCTGCAGCAGGACTTCACCCAGCAAACCCCGTATGCCTATTTGAACCAGGTCGCGCCGTTGACTGAGGGTGAGCATGTGGTTGAGGCGATTCTCGCCGATGCCGCCGAGTGCAAGTTGTTGCAGATCGAGCCGAGCGAGCCGTGCCTGTTGATTCGCCGACGCACCTGGTCGGGTCGCCAGCCGGTGACTGCGGCGCGGTTGATCCACCCCGGTTCCCGTCACAGCCTCGAAGGACGCTTCAGTAAATGAGTGAGATCAACGTCTGGCGCGCCGCCGACTACGTGCGCATGCCGTGGAAGAACGGCGGCGGCAGTACCGAAGAAATCAGTCGCGACGCCGGCACTGGCCTGGATGGATTTGGCTGGCGTTTGTCGATTGCTGATATCGCCGAGTCGGGTGGGTTCTCCACCTTCGCCGGTTACCAGCGCGTGATTACGGTGATCAAAGGCGCCGGCATGGTGCTGACCGTAGACGGTGAGGAGCAGCGCGGGTTGTTACCGTTGCAGCCGTTCGCGTTCAAGGGCGAAAGCCAGGTGTCATGCCGTTTGATCACCGGGCCGATCCGCGACTTCAATCTGATCTATTCGCCCGAGCGTTACCATGCACGCTTGCAGTGGATGGATGGCGTGCAGCAGTTTTTCAGTACTGCGCAGACGGTGCTGGTGTTCAGCGTGGCGGACGAGGTGAAGGTGCTGGGTGAAAAGCTCGGCCACCACGATTGCCTGCAAGTGGACGGTAACACTGAACTGCTGGAAATATCGGTCACAGGCCGCTGCTGCATCATCGAACTGACCGCACGCGGTTAAAAACTGTGGGAGCTGGCTTGCCTGCGAT
>NZ_JBQEQE010000006.1:0-198834 GCF_052046095.1 Pseudomonas sp. 22072 | reverse complement strand
AAGCCAGCTCCCACATTTGTTTGTGCGCTGTTCCCAAGACCGCGCACCAATTTGTTACCGAACGCCCCAGCGTGACGCAAAGCCACGCTGTCGTGACAAATCCTCTTTGCTGTAAAACGCCTCCGTAAGAAATTTCATCAAACCTCCAAGCCTTGATTATCAAGGCTTGCGCGCGCCTTCGGAAAAAATCTGCGAGGCTCATTTCAAAAGTTGGCCGCTCGATTGCATATGCTTGTACATACAAGTAAAGATGTGTGCGTAAGACTTCGCACCATCCATGTTCGCGCATCGATCGCCGAGGAGTCCTAGCTGTGACCAAGCCTACAAAATACCGTGACGTCGAAATCCGCGCCGCCCGCGGTAACAAGCTCACCGCCAAAAGCTGGCTGACCGAAGCGCCGCTGCGCATGCTGATGAACAACCTCGACCCACAAGTGGCCGAGAACCCCAAAGAACTGGTGGTGTACGGCGGTATCGGCCGTGCGGCGCGCAACTGGGAGTGCTACGACCAGATCGTCGAGAGCCTCACCAATCTGAACGACGACGAAACCCTGCTGGTGCAATCCGGTAAGCCGGTCGGCGTGTTCAAGACCCACAGCAACGCCCCGCGCGTGCTGATTGCCAACTCCAACCTGGTACCGCACTGGGCCAGTTGGGAGCATTTCAACGAACTGGATGCCAAGGGCCTGGCCATGTACGGCCAGATGACCGCCGGCAGCTGGATCTACATCGGCAGCCAGGGCATCGTTCAAGGCACCTACGAAACCTTCGTGGAAGCCGGCCGCCAGCATTACAACAGCGACCTGACCGGCCGTTGGGTGCTCACCGCCGGCCTCGGCGGCATGGGCGGCGCGCAGCCACTGGCCGCGACCCTGGCCGGCGCCTGCTCGCTGAACATCGAGTGCCAGCAAGTCAGCATCGACTTCCGCCTGAACAGCCGCTACGTCGACGAGCAGGCCACCGACCTCGACGACGCCCTGGCCCGTATCGCCAAGTACACCAAGGAAGGCAAGGCCATCTCCATCGCCCTGCTGGGCAACGCCGCAGAGATCCTGCCGGAACTGGTCAAGCGCGGCGTGCGCCCGGACATGGTCACCGACCAGACCAGCGCCCACGACCCACTCAACGGCTACCTGCCGGCCGGCTGGACCTGGGACGAATACCGCGCTCGCGCCAAGACCGAGCCGGCCGCCGTGATCAAGGCCGCCAAGCAGTCGATGGCCGTCCACGTCAAAGCCATGCTGGAATTCCAGAAGCAAGGCATCCCGACCTTCGACTACGGCAACAACATCCGCCAGATGGCCCAGGAAGAGGGCGTGGAAAACGCGTTCGACTTCCCAGGTTTCGTACCGGCTTACATCCGCCCACTGTTCTGCCGTGGCATCGGCCCGTTCCGTTGGGCGGCGCTGTCCGGCGACCCGCAAGACATCTACAAGACCGACGCCAAAGTCAAAGAACTGATCCCGGACGATGCCCACCTGCACAACTGGCTGGACATGGCCCGCGAGCGCATCAGCTTCCAGGGCCTGCCGGCACGTATCTGCTGGGTCGGCCTGGGCCAGCGTGCCAAGTTGGGCCTGGCGTTCAACGAAATGGTGCGCAGCGGCGAGCTGTCCGCGCCGGTCGTGATCGGCCGTGATCACCTGGACTCCGGCTCGGTCGCCAGCCCGAACCGCGAAACCGAAGCCATGCAGGACGGCTCCGACGCTGTGTCCGACTGGCCATTGCTCAACGCTTTGCTCAACACCGCGAGCGGCGCCACCTGGGTCTCGCTGCACCACGGTGGCGGCGTGGGCATGGGCTTCTCCCAGCACTCGGGGATGGTGATTGTTTGCGACGGTACTGACGAAGCGGCCGAGCGGATTGCCCGCGTGCTGCACAACGACCCGGCGACCGGGGTGATGCGTCATGCGGATGCGGGTTACCAGATCGCTGTCGACTGCGCCAAGGAACAAGGCCTGAACCTGCCGATGATCAAGTAACTCAATGTGGGGTGGGCTTGTGTGGCGAGCAAGCTTGCTTGCGCTGGGGTGCGAAGCAGCCCCAAAAAGCCGGCTCCAGCTTCGCTGTCGAACGGGAGCAAGCTCCCTCGCCACAGCAAGCCAGCTCCCACAGAAGAGCAAGATGCATACAAAACAATCCATCAGAGGTTGAACAACATGGCTGCAAACGACACCACCCCGTTGATCGAGAAACGTTCGATCGACTACATCCCGGAAGCGGAAAGACATGGTCGTCTATTCAGTCAATTCACCCTGTGGATGGGGGCCAACCTGCAGATCACTGCGATTGTCACCGGGGCGTTGGCCGTGGTGCTGGGCGGTGATGTGTTCTGGTCGTTGATCGGCTTGCTCATCGGTCAACTGATCGGCGGTGGCGTCATGGCGCTGCATGCGGCGCAAGGGCCCAAGCTTGGCCTGCCGCAGATGATCTCCAGCCGGGTGCAGTTCGGCGTGTATGGGGCGGCCATTCCGATTGTGCTGGTGTGCTTGATGTACCTGGGTTTCACCGCCACCGGTACCGTGCTGTCGGGCCAGGCGCTGGGCCAGTTGTTCGGGGTCAGCGACAGCGTCGGCATCCTGATCTTCGCCAGTGTCATCGTGCTGGTCACGGTGCTGGGTTACCGAGTGATCCACTTCATCGGCCGGGTTGCCAGCCTGATTGGCGTGGTTGCCTTTGTGTACCTGTTCAGCCGCCTGATGAGCCAGACCGACGTTGGCGCGCTCCTGCAGATCCGCCACTTCAGCTGGAGCAGTTTTCTGCTGGCCGTGTCGCTGGCGGCCTCCTGGCAGATTGCGTTCGGCCCTTACGTGGCGGATTACTCGCGTTACCTGCCGATCCACACGTCATCGGTTAAAACCTTTCTCGCTGCTGGCGCAGGTTCGGTCATCGGGGCCCAAGTGGCGATGGTCCTCGGCGTGTTTGCCGCGGCCATGTCCAACGGGCAGTTTGCCGGTCACGAGGTGGCGTACATCGTTGGCTTGAGCGGCACGGGGGCCACCGCTGCGTTGCTGTATTTCAGCATCGCGTTCGGCAAGGTCACCATCTCGACGCTCAATTCCTACGGCAGCTTCATGTGCATCGCCACTATCATCAGCGGCTTTCGTGGGCGTCTGGAGGTCACGCGTCTGCAGCGTCTGGTATTCGTGTTGATGATCGTCGGCACGGCCACGCTGATCGCGTTGCTCGGCCAGCATTCGTTCCTCGGTGCATTCAAGTCGTTCATCCTGTTCCTGTTGGCGTTCTTTACGCCTTGGAGCGCGATCAACCTGGTGGATTACTACTGCATCACCCGCGAGCGTTATGACGTGCCGGCGCTGGCCGATCCGAACGGTCGCTACGGCCGCTGGAACCTGCTGGGCATCAGCGTCTATGTGTTCGGCGTACTGGTGCAGTTGCCGTTCATCTCCACCAAGTTCTACACCGGCCCCCTGGTGGCCGCGCTGGGTGATGTGGATATCTCCTGGATCATCGGCCTGGTACTGCCGGCGGCCCTGTATTACGTGTGTGCGAAAAAATGGCACGGCACGGTACCCGATCACCTGATCCTGCCAAAAGAGCAGGGCGCTTCACCCATAACAAACGAGCTGGCTGCACAAGCCTGATGGGACGTGGACAGGGCAGGACGCCTACTGACTGCCGTAATCCATTTCAAGATTGGGAGCGTCACAACAATGACTATGAATAAGACCTTGCTGGCTACTTTGTTCGCGGCTGGCGTGCTGGCAAGTGCCGGCGCCCAGGCGGCCGGTTGGTGCGAGTCGGGTAAACCGGTGAAATTCGCCGGCCTGAATTGGGAAAGCGGCATGTTGCTCACCGACATCCTGCAAACCGTGCTGGAAAAAGGCTACGACTGCAAAACCGACAGCTTGCCGGGCAATTCCATCACCATGGAAAACGCCCTGGGCAGCAACGACATCCAAGTGTTCGCCGAGGAGTGGGTAGGCCGCAGCGAGGTCTGGAACAAAGCCGAGAAGGCCGGCAAAGTCGTGGGCGTCGGGGCTCCGGTAGTCGGCGCGGTCGAAGGTTGGTACGTGCCGCGCTATGTGATCGAAGGCGACGCCAAGCGCAAGCTGGAAGCCAAGGCCCCGGACCTGAAAAGCATCGCCGACCTGGCCAAATACGCCTCGGTGTTCAAGGACCAGGAAGAGCCGTCCAAAGGCCGCTTCTACAACTGCCCGGCCGGCTGGACCTGCGAGCTGGACAACAGCGAAATGCTCAAGAGCTACGGCCTGGAAAGCACCTACACCAACTTCCGCCCGGGCACCGGCCCGGCGCTGGATGCGGCGGTGCTGTCGAGCTACAAGCGCGGCGAGCCGATCCTGTTCTACTACTGGTCACCGACACCGCTGATGGGCCAGGTCGACCTGGTCAAGTTGGAAGAGAAGCCCGGCGTGGACAAAACCGTGAGCATCAAGGTCGGCCTCTCCAAGACTTTCCACGAACAAGCCCCGGAGCTGGTGGCCGTGCTGGAAAAGGTCAACCTGCCCATCGACCTGCTGAACCAGAACCTGGGCCGCATGGCCAAGGAGCGGATCGAGTCGCCGAAACTGGCGAAAATATTCCTCAAGGAACATCCTGAAGTCTGGCACGCCTGGGTGAGCGAAGACGCAGCCAAGAAAATCGACGCGGCCTTGTAGGTCAAGTGTGCACGGCTACCCTCAAGGGTGGCCGGGCGGCTGGCCACAACCCACTGGATCGAGAGCACGATATGTTTCCTGAGAGCTTTACCTTTTCCATCGCCGACTGGGTCAACGGTTGGGTGGACGCACTGGTCACCAACTACGGCGATGTGTTCCGGCACATCTCCGATACGCTGCTGTGGGCCATCGTCAACCTGGAAAGCCTGCTGCGCGCAGCGCCCTGGTGGCTGATGCTGGCCATCGTCGGGGGCATCGGCTGGCACGCCACACGCAAGGTGGTGACCACGGCGGTGATCGTCGGTTTGCTGTTCCTGGTGGGCGCCGTTGGCCTGTGGGACAAGCTGATGCAAACCCTGGCATTGATGATGGTGGCCACGGTGATTTCGGTGTTGATCGGCATCCCCCTGGGTATCTTGTCGGCGCGCAGTAATCGCCTGCGTTCGGTGCTGATGCCGCTGCTGGACATCATGCAAACCATGCCCAGCTTCGTGTACCTGATCCCGGTGCTGATGCTGTTCGGCCTGGGCAAGGTCCCGGCGATTTTCGCTACGGTGATCTACGCCGCGCCGCCGCTGATTCGCCTGACAGACCTGGGTATTCGCCAGGTCGATGGCGAGGTCATGGAAGCCATCAACGCCTTCGGCGCCAACCGCTGGCAGCAACTGTTCGGCGTGCAATTGCCGCTGGCGCTGCCAAGCATCATGGCCGGGATCAACCAGACCACCATGATGGCGCTGTCGATGGTGGTGATCGCCTCGATGATCGGTGCCCGTGGCTTGGGTGAAGACGTACTCGTCGGCATCCAGACCCTCAACGTCGGCCGCGGCCTTGAAGCCGGGCTGGCGATCGTGATTCTCGCAGTGGTCATCGACCGCATTACCCAGGCTTATGGCCGCCCACGGCATGAGGCGAGCAAATGACGACTGTCAGCAAAATCGAAGTCAAAAACGTCTTCAAGATTTTCGGCGCACGCGCCAAGGATGCGCTGGCCATGGTCGGCCAGGGCAAGACCAAGGACCAGGTACTGGCCGAGACCGGTTGCGTGGTCGGCGTCAATGACTTGTCCCTGAGCATCGGCACCGGTGAGATCTTTGTGATCATGGGCTTGTCGGGTTCGGGCAAATCCACCCTGGTGCGCCACTTCAACCGCCTGATCGACCCCACCAGCGGCGCGATCCTGGTGGACGGCGAAGACATCCTGCAACTGGACATGGAAGCCCTGCGCCAATTCCGTCGGCACAAGATCAGCATGGTGTTCCAGAGCTTCGGCCTGCTGCCGCACAAGAGCGTGCTCGACAACGTTGCCTACGGCCTCAAAGTGCGCGGCGAAACCAAGCAGGTGTGCGCCGAACGTGCGTTGCACTGGATCGAAACCGTGGGCCTCAAAGGCTACGAAAACAAATACCCGCACCAGCTGTCCGGTGGCATGCGCCAGCGCGTGGGCCTGGCCCGCGCCTTGGCGGCCGACACCGACATCATCCTGATGGACGAAGCCTTCAGCGCCCTCGACCCGTTGATCCGCGCCGAGATGCAGGATCAGTTGCTCGAGCTGCAAAAGACCCTGCACAAGACCATCGTGTTCATCACCCACGATCTCGACGAGGCCGTGCGCATCGGCAACCGCATTGCGATCCTCAAGGACGGCAAGCTGATCCAGGTCGGCACGCCGCGAGAGATTCTGCACTCGCCGGCGGATGAGTATGTGGACCGCTTTGTTCAGCGGCGGGCGGCGGTGGTCTGATCCGGGCTTGATCGTTCTCACGCTCCGCGTGGGAACGCATTTCGTGACGCTCCGCGTCACTTGGGGGGACGCAGAGCGTCCCAGGCGGCGTACCCACGCAGAGCGTGGGAACGATCAATGCTGCCTAAGAATTGAAGAAGGTATGAAGATGTCCCAGGCAACCAAAATCATCATCGCCGACACCCCCATGCGCTGGCAGAACGTCACCGCCGTCGCCCGCCACGGCGCCATGCTCGAACTGTCGGGCCACGCCTGGGCGCGTATCGACAATGCCCAGGCCATCGTGCAGCGCATCGTCACCAGCGGCGAGCGTGCCTATGGTGTCAACACCGGCCTGGGCGCGTTGTGCAACGTCTCGCTCAAGACCGAGCAACTGAGCCAACTGTCGCGCAATACGCTGTTGAGCCACGCCTGCGGCGTCGGCCCGGTGCTCAGCGATGAGCAAACCCGCGCGATTATCTGCGCAGCGATCATCAACTACAGCCACGGCAAATCCGGCCTGCATCCGCAGGTGGTACACGCGCTGCTGGCGCTGCTCAACCACGGCATCACCCCGCAAGTACCGTCCCAAGGCTCGGTGGGGTATCTGACCCACATGGCCCATATCGGCGTGGCCCTGCTGGGCGTTGGCAATGTGAGTTATCGCGGCCAGATCGTCACGGCGCAACACGCGTTGCAGGCTGAAGGCTTGCAGCCGGTGGTGCTCGGCGCCAAAGACGGCCTGTGCCTGGTCAATGGCACGCCGTGCATGACCGGCCTGAGCTGCCTGGCCCTGGCCGACGCGCATCACTTGCTGCAGTGGGCCGACGTGATCGGTGCCATGAGCTTCGAAGCCCAGCGCGGCCAGATTGACGCCTTTGACGAAGCCATCATCGCCCTCAAGCCGCACCCGGGCATGCAGCACGTAGGTATCAACCTGCGTGCCCTGCTCGACGGCAGTGAGGTGATTGCCAGCAGCAAAGGTATTCGCACCCAGGACGCCTTGAGCATTCGCTCGATTCCGCAGATTCACGGCGCGGCCCGCGACCAGGTAGAACACGCCACGCGCCAGATCGAGACCGAACTCAACAGCGCCACCGACAACCCGCTGGTGCTGGGCACGCCGGATAATTACCGCGTGGTGTCCCAGGCCAACCCTCACGGGCAGTCCGTCGCGTTGGCGGCCGACATGCTCGCCATCGCCATGGCCGAGATCGGTTCGGTGGCCGAGCGTCGCCTGGATCGCCTGGTCAACCCGCATGTCAGCGGCCTGCCAGCCTTCCTGGTGAGCAACCCGGGCGTCAACTCCGGAATGATGATCGTGCAGTACGTCGCCGCGTCCTTGTGCGGGCAGAACCGCCAGTTGGCGCAACCGGCGGTGCTCGACAATTTCGTCACCTCAGGCCTGCAGGAAGACCACTTGAGCATGGGCACCAACGCCGCGCTCAAGTTGCACCAGGTGCTGGCCAACGTCACCCAGATTCTTGCTATCGAGTACCTGCTGGCGGCCCAGGCTTTCGAGTTTCTCAAGGACCAGCGCTTCGGCGCCGGTACCGACCGCGCCTGGCGTTTGCTGCGCGAAGTGGTCCCTGCTTATGAACAGGACCGCTGGCTGGCGCCGGATATTGCCGCCGCTGCCCAATTGCTTAAAGACACTGCTTTACCGAATTTGCACTGAACACCTAAGAACAATTCACAAGGAGTATGAATGTGACTGCGCTAAACCTGATTCCAGGCCAACTGAGCCTCGCCCAACTGCGTGCCATCTACCAGCAGCCAGTAACCCTCAGCCTGGATGACAGCGCCTCGGCCCAGATCGAAGCCAGCGTTGCCTGCGTGGAGCAGATTCTCGCCGAGAACCGCACCGCCTATGGCATCAACACCGGTTTTGGCCTGTTGGCCTCGACCCGCATCGCCAGCGAAGACCTGGAAAACCTCCAGCGTTCCCTGGTCCTGTCCCACGCCGCCGGCGTCGGTGAGCCGATCAGCGATGCACTGGTGCGACTGGTCATGGTGCTCAAGGTCAACAGCCTGAGCCGTGGCTTCTCCGGGATTCGTCGCCAGGTGATCGACGCGCTGATCGCGCTGATCAACGCCGAGGTGTACCCGCACATTCCGCTCAAGGGGTCAGTGGGTGCTTCCGGTGACCTGGCGCCGCTGGCGCACATGTCCCTGGTACTGCTTGGCGAAGGCAAGGCGCGTTACAAGGGCGAATGGCTGGAAGCCACCGAGGCACTGAAAATCGCCGGCCTCACGCCGCTGACCCTGGCCGCCAAAGAAGGCCTGGCGCTGCTCAACGGCACCCAGGTGTCCACGGCCTATGCCCTGCGTGGCCTGTTCGAAGGCGAAGACCTGTTCGCCGCTGCCCTCGCTTGCGGCGGCCTCACTGTGGAAGCGGTACTGGGTTCGCGTTCGCCGTTCGATGCGCGTATTCATGCGGCGCGTGGCCAGCGTGGCCAGATCGACTCGGCAGCGGCCTATCGTGACCTGCTCGGTGAGAGCAGCCAGGTGTCCCAATCGCACCAGAACTGCGACAAGGTGCAAGACCCGTATTCCCTGCGTTGCCAGCCGCAGGTCATGGGTGCATGCCTGACTCAATTGCGCCAGGCCGCCGAGGTGCTGGTGGTAGAAGCCAACGCAGTGTCGGATAACCCGTTGGTCTTTGCCGCCGAAGGCGATGTGATTTCCGGTGGCAACTTCCACGCCGAACCCGTGGCCATGGCCGCCGATAACATGGCGCTGGCCATTGCCGAAATCGGCTCCCTGAGCGAGCGTCGGATCTCGTTGATGATGGACAAGCACATGTCGCAACTGCCGCCGTTTCTGGTGGGCAATGGCGGGGTGAACTCCGGCTTCATGATCGCCCAGGTGACCGCTGCCGCGCTCGCCAGCGAGAACAAGGCGCTGGCCCATCCCCATAGCGTCGACAGCTTGCCGACTTCGGCCAACCAGGAAGACCACGTGTCCATGGCACCGGCTGCGGGCAAGCGTTTGTGGGAAATGGCCGAAAACACCCGGGGCATCCTCGCGGTGGAATGGCTCGCGGCGTGCCAGGGCCTGGACCTGCGCGACGGCCTGAAGACCTCGCCCAAGCTGGAAAAAGCCCGTGGCATCCTGCGCGACAAGGTGGCGTTCTATGACAAGGACCGCTTCTTCGCCCCGGACATCAACGCCGCCAGCGAACTGCTCGCCAGCCGCTGCCTGAATGAGCTGGTGCCGGCCAAGTTGCTGCCAAGCCTCTGACCGCGACTCGGTCTGTGCCTGATCATTCCCACGCTCCGCGTGGGAATGCATCCTGTGACGCTCTGCGTCACCGCTCTAAAAGCGGACGCGGAGCGTCCAGGTCGGAGTTCCCACGCCGAGCGTGGGAACGATCTTCTCCTCATAAGAATAATTAGGGACGAGAAATGCACCAGCCAGAAAAAGGTTTGAAACGCGGGCTCAACGCCCGACATATTCGCTTCATGGCCCTCGGTTCCGCGATCGGCACCGGGCTGTTCTATGGCTCTGCCTCCGCCATCCAAATGGCCGGTCCTGCCGTGCTGCTGGCCTACCTGATCGGCGGCGCTGCTGTATTCATGGTGATGCGCGCCCTCGGTGAGATGGCCGTGCACAACCCGGTGTCTGGCTCATTCGGCCACTACGCCAGCACCTACCTGGGGCCCATGGCCGGGTTTATCCTCGGCTGGACCTACGCCTTTGAAATGATCATCGTCTGCCTCGCCGACGTCACCGCGTTCGGCATCTACATGGGCTTCTGGTTTCCCGAAGTGGCCCGTTGGGTCTGGGTGCTGGGCATCGTATTCCTGATCGGCGGCCTGAACCTGTGCAACGTCAAAGTCTTTGGCGAGATGGAGTTCTGGCTGTCGTTGCTCAAGGTCGGTGCCATTGTGGCGATGATCCTCGGCGGTTTTGGCATCATGCTGTTTGGTATTCACTCGGCAGGCGAAACCCAGGCCAGTGGCTTGAGCAATCTGTGGGCCCACGGCGGCTTCATGCCCAACGGCATCGGTGGGCTGATCGCCTCGTTTGCGGTGGTGATGTTTGCCTTTGGTGGCATCGAAATCATCGGCATCACCGCCGGTGAAGCCAAGGACCCACAGCGGGTGATCCCCAAGGCGATCAACGCTGTGCCGCTGCGTATCCTGCTGTTCTACGTGCTCACCCTATTCGTGTTGATGGCCATCTACCCGTGGCCGCAGATCGGCAGCCAGGGCAGCCCGTTCGTGCAGATCTTCAGCAACCTGGGGATTGGCTCGGCGGCGACCATCCTCAACATCGTGGTGATCTCGGCGGCGGTGTCGGCGATCAACAGCGACATTTTCGGCGCCGGGCGCATGATGTACGGCCTGGCTCAACAAGGGCAGGCGCCCAAGGGCTTCGCGCAATTGTCCAAACAAGGCGTGCCATGGATGACCGTGGTGGTCATGGGCGCCGCCTTGCTCGGCGGTGTGGTACTCAACTACCTGATCCCGGAAAACGTGTTCTTGCTGATCGCCTCGATTGCCACCTTCGCCACCGTGTGGGTATGGCTGATGATCCTGTTTACCCAGGTCGCCATGCGCCGCTCGATGACCAAGGCGCAGATCGCCGAACTGAAATTCCCGGTACCGTTCTGGCCTTATGCGCCGGCGGCGGCCATTGTGTTCATGCTGTTTGTGTTTGGTGTACTCGGTTACTTCCCGGATACCCAGGCGGCGTTGATGGTAGGCGCCGTGTGGATCGTGCTGCTGATCATCGCCTACTGGCTGTGGGTCAAGCCTGCCGCCGGGCAAACGGCCAAGGTCGATTACGACCCGGTTTTGTCTCATCGATAACTTAGGGAGGCGTTGATGAAAACGCTTTGGCAACACTGCCACGTCGCAACCATGGCCAACGGCAAATACTCGATCATCGAGGATGCCGCCATGGTGACTGCCGGCTCGCTCATCGAGTGGGTCGGCCCCCGCAGCCAGGCGCCAACCGCGGATTACGCCCAGGTGCATGACCTGCAAGGCGCGTGGGTCACTCCCGGGCTGATCGATTGCCACACCCATACGGTGTTCGGTGGCAATCGCAGCGGCGAATTCGAGCAGCGCCTCGAAGGTGTCAGCTACGCCGAGATCGCGGCCAAGGGCGGCGGCATTGCCAGCACTGTGCGCGCAACCCGTGCGGCGAGCGAAGATGAGCTGTTCTTGTGCGCTGAAAAGCGCCTGCGCAGTTTGCTGCGTGACGGCGTGACCACGGTGGAAATCAAGTCCGGCTACGGCCTGGACCTGGCCAACGAACGCAAGATGTTGCGCGTGGTCCGGCGCCTGGGTGAAGCGCTGCCGGTCAGCGTGCGCGCCACCTGCCTGGCCGCCCACGCGTTACCGCCGGAGTACAAGGACCGTGCCGACGATTACATCGAGCACATCTGCAGCCAGATGCTGCCGGCCCTGGCCGCCGAGGGGTTGGTGGATGCGGTCGATGCCTTCTGTGAATACCTGGCATTTTCCCCCGAGCAGGTTGAGCGGGTATTCAAGGTCGCCCAGCAACTTGGCTTGCCGGTGAAGCTGCACGCCGAGCAACTCTCGTCGTTGCATGGCTCAAGCCTGGCGGCGCGCTACCACGCGTTGTCGGCCGACCACCTGGAATTCATGACTGAAGAAGACGCCATCGCCATGGCTGCGGCCGGTACCGTCGCCGTGCTATTGCCGGGCGCGTTCTACTTCCTGCGTGAAACCCAGTTGCCGCCCATGGACGCCCTGCGCAAACACGGCGTGAAGATCGCCATCGCCAGCGACCTCAACCCCGGCACTTCACCGGCGCTGTCGGTGCGGCTGATGCTGAACATGGCCTGCACCCTGTTCCGCATGACCCCGGAAGAAGCCCTGGCCGGCGCCACGCAACACGCGGCCACCGCGTTGGGCCTGGGCGATACCCATGGTTCCCTGGAAGTGGGCAAGGTCGCGGATTTTGTCGCCTGGCAGATCGATCGCCCCGCCGACCTGGCCTACTGGCTGGGTGGCGAACTGGATAAACGCGTCGTGCGCCACGGCGTCGACGTCACTGTTTGAGAGGATGCAGTTGTGGATAAGGTTCTGACATTCAAACAAGGCCGCGTGCCGCTGCTGATCAGCATGCCCCACGCCGGCCTGCGGCTCACCCCTGCGGTGGAGGCCGGGTTGATAACCGAGGCGCAAAGCCTGCCGGATACCGATTGGCATATTCCGCTGTTGTATGACTTTGCCGAAGAACTGGGCGCCAGCACCCTGGCGGCGGAGTACTCGCGGTTTGTCATCGACCTCAACCGGCCCTCCGACAACACGCCGCTGTATGCCGGTGCTACTACCGGCCTGTACCCAGAGACGCTGTTCGATGGCGTGCCGTTGTTCCGTGAAGGGCAAACGCCCTCCGAGGAGGAGCGGGCCAGTTACCTGCAAAAAATCTGGGGTCCGTACCACCGTCAACTGCAGGAAGAACTGGCACGCCTCAAGGCCGAGTTCGGCTACGCGCTGCTGTTCGACGCGCACTCGATCCGCTCGGTGATCCCGCACCTGTTTGACGGCAAATTGCCGGACTTCAATTTGGGTACCTTCAACGGCGCTGCGTGCGACCCGCAGCTGGCCAGCCAGCTGGAAGCCATCTGCGCTCAGCATCCGCAATATACCCATGTGCTGAACGGGCGCTTCAAGGGCGGCCATATCACCCGTCACTACGGCAACCCGGCGCAGGATATTCATGCGGTGCAGCTGGAGTTGTGCCAGAGCACCTATATGGAGGAGTTCGAGCCGTTCCGTTATCGCCATGATTTGGCCGAGCCGACGCAGGTGGTGTTGAGGCAGTTACTGGAAGGGCTGTTGGCTTGGGGGCAGAAGCACTACCGGTAATTGTTGGTGCTGCTGCAATAGCTTTCGCGAGCAAGCCCGCTTGACCGCGCTCTATCATGAGAATGCGCTCGAAATGTGGGAGCTGGCTTGCCTGCGACAACGGGGGTTCAGCAACACTTTTATCAACTGACACACCGCCATCCCGGCAAAGGGCTGGCCCACGGTTGTTTGCGGGCACGCGGCCAGGTGCCGGAGGTGGATCGGCTGTATGACTATCTGCTTGGTTACCTGAGGCGCGAACTGCTGACACAGGTCTAATTGCTCAAGGACATGCTCATTGCACAATTCGGGTTTATGATGCCAGACGGCAAAATAATAGACGTCCCCCCAGGGATGAACCCGACACCCTACGGAGCACGCAATGCAGACTTGGTACCCGCAGATCAAACCCTACGCCCGGCACGATCTGGCTGTCGATGACACCCACACCCTGTACGTCGATGAAAGTGGCTCCCCCGAAGGCTTGCCTGTCGTGTTCATCCATGGAGGCCCCGGCTCCGGTTGCGACGCCCAGAGCCGCTGCTATTTCGACCCGAACCTCTACCATATTGTCACCTTCGACCAGCGTGGCTGCGGCCGCTCTACGCCAAGGGCCAGTCTCGAGAACAACACCACCTGGTATCTGGTCGCCGACCTTGAGCGCATCCGCGAGCACCTGGGCATCGACAAATGGGTGCTGTTCGGCGGTTCCTGGGGTTCGACCCTGGCCCTGGCCTACGCGCAAACCCACCCCGAGCGCGTGCATGGCCTGATCGTGCGCGGCATCTTCCTCGCCCGCCCGCAGGATATTCGCTGGTTCTACCAGGAGGGCGCGAGCCGCCTGTTCCCGGACTACTGGCAGGACTATGTGGCACCCATCCCGGTGGAAGAGCGCCACGATATGATTGCCGCTTACCACAAGCGCCTGACCGGCAACGACCAGATCGCCCAGATGCATGCGGCCAAAGCCTGGTCGGGCTGGGAAGGCCGTATGTTGGGCCTGTGCCCGAGCCCGCAGCATGTGGAACGGTTTTCCGAGCCGCAGCGCGCCTTGTCCATCGCACGTATCGAATGCCATTACTTCACCAACAACTCCTTCCTGGAACCCAACCAGCTGATTCGCGATATGCACAAGATCGCCCATCTGCCTGGCGTCATCATCCATGGCCGCTACGATATGATCTGCACGCTGGATAACGCTTGGGAGCTGCATCAGGCCTGGCCCAACAGCGAGTTGCAGGTGATCCGCGAAGCAGGGCACGCGGCGTCCGAGCCGGGCATCACCGACGCACTGGTGCGTGCGACCGGCGAAATGGCCCGGCGCCTGCTCGACCTGCCGCCTGAAGAAGCATGAAGGGCTTGTTGCAGCGGGTGCGTGGCGCCCGGGTTGAGGTCGCAGGGGAGGTGATAGGCTCGATTGACCAGGGTTTGCTGGTGCTGGTGGCCGTCGAGCCTTCAGATACGCCCGAAAGCGCCGACAAACTGCTGCACAAGCTGCTTAACTATCGGGTGTTCAGTGACGAGGAGGGCAAGATGAACCTGTCCCTCAAGGACATCGGCGGCGGTTTGCTGCTGGTGTCGCAGTTCACCCTGGCGGCGGATACCAAAAGCGGGCTACGGCCCAGCTTCTCCACAGCGGCTCCTCCGGCCCTGGGAGCGGCGCTTTTTGAGCACTTGTTGTTACAAGCGCAACAATTGCATGGCAAGGTGGCGTCGGGGCGTTTTGGCGCGGATATGCAGGTGCACTTGGTCAATGATGGCCCTGTGACCTTCCTCTTACAGACATGAATGTATGAAAAACGACGTTAATGCCTAAAAACGCAGGGTTTCGCTACAAATACTTCACTGTCCCTGATGCGTTGTCTCGCGGGCTACTAGATAATCGCGCGCTACGGGGATCAGCGTTGTTTGGTCCATTTTTGACTTAGGTAGAGCCTTGTCCGACAACCGCATGGGGAATCATTTCGCCCCAGAGGAGTCGGAACATTGCTCGCCAACCTGGCATATAGATAGCTGGCCGTTGGTTTTTTGATCTGTTTTCGGCGAGGGTTGCTCGTGATTGTTAGTCCCTGTAATGCACCAAAATTGTCTGCCAAACGGTTACGAAACGCACTGGTGACGGGCTCTGCCCTGTTTTGCCTGTTCGGCGCGGGTCAACTGTGGGCGTTCAGTCTGGATGATGTGTCGGCCAAGGCAAAAGAGCTGGCTGGGCAGAAATACGAAGCTCCGCGCAGCAATTTGCCGAACGAATTCCGCGAAATGAAATTCGCTGACTACCAGAAGATTCGTTTCCGCAATGAAAAAGCCGAGTGGGCCGATCAGAACACCCCGTTCAAGCTGTCCTTCTATCACCAGGGGATGCATTTCGACACCCCGGTGAAAATCAACGAAGTCACCGCCGACAGCGTGCATGAAATCAAGTACGACCCGACGCGTTTCGATTTCGGCGACGTGAAATTTGATCCTAAAGCCACCGAACAGCTGGGTTACGCCGGTTTCCGTGTGCTTTTCCCGATCAACAAGGCCGACAAGCAAGACGAAATCATGACCATGCTCGGCGCCAGCTATTTCCGCGTCGTGGGCAAGGATCAGGTGTACGGCTTGTCTGCCCGTGGCATGGCGATCGACACCGCGTTGCCGTCTGGCGAAGAATTCCCGCGTTTCACCGAGTTCTGGATCGAGCGTCCAAAGCCGGGTGACAAGCACCTGGTGATTTTCGCGCTGCTGGATTCGCCACGCGCCACTGGCGCTTATCGCCTGATCCTGCGTCCTGGCACCGACACCGTAGTGGACGTCAAATCCCAGATGTTCCTGCGTGACAAGGTCAGCAAGCTGGGCGTTGCGCCGTTGACCTCGATGTTCCTGTTCGGCGCCAACCAGCCGTCCAAGGTCCTCAACTACCGCCGCGAGCTCCACGATTCCAGCGGCCTGTCGATTCACGCCGGCAATGGCGAGTGGATCTGGCGTCCGCTGAACAACCCTAAACACCTGTCGGTCAGCAACTTCAGCGTCGAGAACCCGCGTGGGTTCGGCCTGCTGCAACGTGGCCGCAACTTCAGCCACTACGAAGACCTGGACGACAACTACGACAAGCGCCCAAGCGCCTGGATCGAGCCTGAAGGTGACTGGGGCAAAGGCTCTGTCGACCTGGTCGAGATCCCGACCGCCGATGAAACCAACGACAACATCGTGGCGTTCTGGAGCCCGGCCGAACTGCCGGAAGTCGGCAAGCCGCTGGACGTGGCCTACCGCCTGCACTGGACACTGGACGACGCGGCCTTCCATTCGCCGGACAGTGCCTGGGTCAAGCAGACCCTGCGCTCCACGGGTGATGTGAAGCAATCGAACCTGATCCGTCAGCCGGATGGCAGCGTGGCCTACCTGGTGGACTTCGAGGGCCCGTCCCTGAAGAAACTGCTGCCGGACGCCCCGGTGCGTAGCCAGGTGAGTGTGGGTGATAACGCTGAACTGGTTGAAAACAGCGTGCGCTACAACGAACACACCAAAGGCTGGCGCCTGACCCTGCGTATGAAGATCAAGGACGCAAGCAAGCCGACCGAAATGCGCGCGGCACTGGTGCAGGATATCGTGCAGCCTGAGGCTGAGTCGGTTTCCAACCATGTGCTCAAGGCCGATAAAGTCTTGGCCAAGCAGCATGAGAAACAGGCCAAGAAAGACGCCAAGGACAAGGAAGCCAAACAGCCTGAGGCTGCCCCAGCCACGCCGGAGCCGATCAAGACCGAGCAAGTCCTGACCGAAACCTGGAGCTATCAGTTGCCTGCCGATGAGTAATTCTCAAGTCAAGCCAGAGACTCTGTCCGAGTATCTGGCGCATCTACCCATGACGGCTGAGCAGCGCGCCGAGCTGGCGGGCTGCAAGTCCTTCAGCGAGCTGCACGAACGTCTGTCGTCCAAGACCTTCGACGCACCGACCGACGCTGCCCAAGCGTCGGTTGGCCGCCGCTTGACCCTCAACAGCGCCGAAGAGCTGCAAGACGCCGAGATGCTGGCGCTCGATGCCAGCGGTCGTGTGTGCCTAAAGGCCACGCCGCCGATCCGTCGGACCAAAGTGGTGCCCGAGCCTTGGCGCACCAACATCCTGGTGCGCGGTTGGCGCCGGATGACCGGGCGCACCAACCCGCCCAAGCCACCGAAAGACGAGCGGGTGCTGCCGGCTGCGCGCTGGCGTACCGTGGGCTCGATCCGTCGTTACATCCTGTTGGTGCTAATGCTGGGCCAGACCATCGTGGCCGGCTGGTACATGAAAGGCATCATGCCGTACCAGGGCTGGTCGCTGGTCGACTTCGACGAAATTCGCAACCAGACCCTGCTGCAAACCGCTACCCAGGTACTGCCTTACGCGCTGCAAACCAGCATCCTGATCATGTTCGGGATTCTGTTCTGCTGGGTGTCGGCCGGTTTCTGGACTGCGCTCATGGGCTTCCTGGAGCTGCTGACCGGTCACGATAAATACCGCATTTCCGGTAAAAGTGCCGGTGACGAGCCGATTCCGAAAGATGCGCGCACCGCCCTGGTGATGCCGATCTGTAACGAAGACGTGCCGCGTGTATTCGCCGGCTTGCGTGCAACGTTCGAATCGGTGGCCGCGACCGGTGACCTGGATCGCTTCGATTTCTTCGTGCTCAGCGACAGTAACGACGCCGACATCTGCATCGCCGAACAGCAAGCCTGGCTCGACGTATGCCGCGAAGCCGGTGGTTTCGGCAAGATCTTCTATCGCCGTCGTCGCCGTCGCGTAAAGCGCAAGAGCGGCAACCTCGACGACTTTTGCCGTCGTTGGGGCGGTGACTACAAGTACATGGTCGTTCTTGACGCTGACTCTGTGATGAGCGGCGAGTGCCTGACCAGCCTGGTGCGCCTGATGGAAGCCACGCCGGATGCCGGGATTATCCAGACCGCGCCGCGTGCGTCGGGCATGGACACCCTGTATGCGCGCATGCAGCAGTTCGCCACTCGCGTGTACGGCCCGCTGTTTACCGCCGGCCTGCACTTCTGGCAGTTGGGTGAATCCCACTACTGGGGCCACAACGCCATTATCCGTATGAAGCCGTTTATCGAGCACTGCGCCCTGGCGCCGCTGCCCGGTAAAGGCGCGTTTGCCGGTGCGATCCTCTCCCACGACTTCGTTGAAGCCGCGCTGATGCGCCGTGCCGGCTGGGGCGTGTGGATTGCCTACGACCTGCCGGGCAGCTACGAAGAACTGCCGCCGAACCTGCTGGACGAACTCAAGCGTGACCGTCGCTGGTGCCACGGTAACCTGATGAACTTCCGCCTGTTCCTGGTCAAAGGCATGCACCCGGTGCACCGTGCGGTGTTCCTGACCGGCGTGATGTCTTATCTGTCGGCGCCGTTGTGGTTCTTCTTCCTGGTGCTGTCCACGGCCTTGCTGGCGGTGAACACGCTGATGGAGCCGCAGTACTTCATGGCCCCGCGCCAGTTGTACCCGCTATGGCCACAATGGCACCCGGACAAGGCGGTGGCGCTGTTCTCCACCACCATCGTGCTGCTGTTCCTGCCTAAACTGCTCAGCATCATCTTGATCTGGGCCAAGGGCGCCAAAGAGTTCGGTGGCAAGTTCAAGGTAACCCTGTCGATGCTGCTGGAGATGTTGTTCTCCATGCTGCTGGCGCCGGTGCGGATGATTTTCCACACCCGTTTCGTCCTCGCCGCGTTCCTCGGTTGGGCCGCTACCTGGAACTCGCCGCAACGTGACGACGACTCCACGCCCTGGAGCGAAGCGGTCAAGCGCCACGGTCCGCAAACCGTGCTGGGCTTCCTGTGGGCGCTGCTGGTGGTGTGGCTGAACCCGAGCTTCCTGTGGTGGCTGGTGCCGATTGTCGGCTCGCTGATGCTGTCGATCCCGGTGTCGGTGATTTCCAGCCGGGTCAAGTTGGGCCTCAAGTCCCGCGACGAGAGCCTGTTCCTGATCCCTGAGGAATACAACCCGCCGCAGGCCCTGCTGTCGACCGAGAAGTACACCCACGAAAACCGTTGGCACGTCCTCAACGACGGCTTTGTGCGTTCGGTGGTAGACCCGCAGCAGAACGCTCTGGCCTGCGCCTTGGCGACCTCGCGGCACCGTGAGGCCGAGCCCATCGAGTACCTGCGCATGGAGCGTGTTCGCCACGCGTTGAAAGTCGGCCCGGCTGGCCTCAACAACAGCGAACGCCTGGCCCTGCTCAGTGACCCGGTGGCCCTGGCTCGCCTGCATGAGCAGGTGTGGAGCGAAGGTCATGCCGAGTGGCTCGGTGCCTGGCGTGCTTCGATCAAGGCTGATCCGCACGCGCCGTTGCTGCCTCTGCAACCACAGTCGCCCCAGGCCCAACCGGCCTGATTCAGGCACCCCCGAAGGCTCACTTCGGGGGTGTTTCAAACGTTGGTCCTACAGCGTTTTTCGCTTCTTCCTTTTTATCGCTAACTCCTTGTTATTTCGAAACAAAAGACCTTTGTTCGAAGCGTATTGCCGTGCCCGCGGCTGGGTTAGGATCGCCCCCCAAATTGGACTCGCCACGGGGCATTCATGATCAAAAGGTATTGTTTGGCATTGCTGATGGGCTTTTTCCTGGGGGGGCACGCAGGTTTGCTTTACGCGGGCGCGCTGGACAACGCTGTGCGCCGTGGCGTGCTTAAGGTCGGCACAACCCCCAATAACGTCCCTTTCGAAATGCTCGATAAGCAGGGGCGCATCGTCGGCTTTGAAATTGACTTGCTCCACACCATGAGCCGCGCACTTGGCGTAGAGCTTGAATTGGTGGCAGTGCCTTACACGGATCTGCTGCCGGGGCTGATGACGAACAAGTTTGATCTGATTGGCAGCGGCATGACGGTCACTCAAGAGCGCAACCTCAAACTCAACTTCAGTGACTCGTTTGTCGTGGTGGGCCAGACGGTGCTGCTGCACCCACGCATGGCCGGGAAGGTCTCCAGTATTGAAGAACTGGACGACGCCAGTTACCGCGTGGTTACCACCCAAGGCACCACCGGTGAAGCCGCAGCACAGCGCTTTCTTGTATCTGCGCGGCTCAGCAGTGTGCCCAACCCGGAAGAAGGCGTACGGCAGGTCGTTGAAGGCAAGGCCGATGCTTTTATCCATGATGCGCCCTACAACCTGATCGCGATGAGTCGGCCACAGAACAGTACATTGTTGGCACTTGAGCAACCCTTCACCTTTGAGCCCTTGGCGTTCGGCCTGAAAAAAGGCGATTACGACAGCCTCAATTGGATCAACCATTTTCTCAACCAGATCGCCCAGGACGGCACCTACGATCGCCTGCATGACAAGTGGTTCAGGGATACGGCCTGGATAGCCGAGATCGACTGATCGTCATAACTGCTTACACATCAATCCCTGATCGAGAGGCCGCGCTGAAGCGTCTGCGCCTGTGTTTGGCCGGGTCGCTGTCAGGGTTTTCCGACACACGCCGATAACATTTACCGGTGAAACCTTTGTGGCGGACAACGAGTGGGTTAGGATCGCACCCCGAAATGGCGCAGCCCTCTTGTGCGCCAACCTTATAAGAATCGTTCAGGGGTCTTGATGATGAAAAAGTATCTTTCGATGCTGATGCTCGGCGTCACCGCGCTGGTCGCTGCCACTGCGGCCCAGGCCGGCGCCATTGATGAGGCGGTCAAGCGCGGCACGTTGAAAGTTGGCATGGACCCCACCTACATGCCGTTCGAAATGACCGACAAGCGCGGTGAAATCATCGGTTTCGAAGTCGACATCCTCAAGGCTATGGCCAAGTCCATGGGCGTCAAGCTGGAGCTGGTGTCCACCGGTTACGACGGCATCATCCCGGCCTTCCTGACCGGCAAGTTCGATATGATCGGCAGCGGCATGACCCTGACCCAGGAACGCAACCTGCGCCTGAATTTCAGCGAACCCTTCATCGTGGTCGGCCAGACGTTGCTGATCCGCAAGGAGCTGGAAGGCACCATCAAGTCCTACAAAGACCTGAACGACGAGAAATACCGCCTGACCTCCAAGCTCGGCACCACCGGTGAGATGGTCGCCAAGAAGCTGATCTCCAAGGCCAAGTACCACGGCTACGACAACGAGCAGGAAGGCGTGCTCGACGTGGTCAACGGCAAGGCTGACGCGTTCGTCTACGACGCACCGTACAACGTGGTGGCCGAGAAGAAAGTCGGTAACGGCAAACTGGTGTTTCTGGAAGAACCCTTCACCTTTGAGCCCCTGGCGTTCGGTTTGAAGAAAGGCGATTACGACAGCATCAACTTCATCAACAACTTCCTGCACCAGATCCGTAACGACGGCACCTACGATCGCATCCATGACAAGTGGTTCAAGAGCTCCGAGTGGCTCAAGGACATGGAATAAGGCCCGACACCGAGTTGCCTGTATCGCAGGCAAGCCAGCTCCCACATTTGACTGTATTCACACATCAACCTGTGGGGGCGGGCTTGCCCGGGATGGCGGCCTATCAGGCGACACCTATGCGGAAAGTGAAATGAAACAGAAAAAAGCCCAATGGCCCTGGCACCTGCTGACGGTGGTCGTGCTGGTCGGCCTGGCGGGTGCCTTGTACTACGCTACGTCGTTGATGTCTTACGAATGGCGCTGGAATCGCGTCCCCCAATACTTCGCCTATCAAGCCGAGACCTCCCAGCGCGCCGCGGATATTTCCACCGTGGTCGAGTTGGTGCGCAAAGGCGATACGGCCGAAGTCACCCTGCGCAACGACGCCGGAGTCGAGCAAAAGCTCACAGTCGCCGATAACAGCCTGCAAGTGGCGCGCGGCGACGATGTGGCTGAAGGCGATGTGGTCGGCGTGACCCGGCAATGGGCATTGGGACCATTGATGTGGGGCTTGTGGACCACGCTGTGGCTGTCGGTGGTGTCCGGCATCCTGGGTTTGGCGATTGGCTTGGCGACCGGGCTGTGCAGGCTGTCGAAAAATCCCACCTTGCGCGATCTGTCGACAATCTATGTCGAGCTGGTGCGGGGCACGCCGCTGCTGGTGCAGATCTTCATTTTCTATTTCTTTATCGGCACGGTGCTCAACCTGTCCCGGGAGTTTGCCGGGATTGCCGCACTGTCGTTGTTCACGGGTGCCTACGTGGCAGAAATCGTGCGCGCCGGCGTGCAGTCCATCACCCGTGGCCAGGATGAAGCGGCGCGTTCCCTGGGCTTGAGCGCCAGCCAGTCGATGCGCCACGTGGTACTGCCGCAGGCCTTCAAGCGTGTGCTGCCGCCCCTGGCCGGGCAATTTATCAGCCTGGTCAAGGATACGTCTCTGGTGTCGGTGATCGCGATTACCGAGTTGCTCAAGAGCGGCCGCGAAGTGATCACCACCTCGTTCTCGCCGTTTGAAATCCTGTTTTGTGTGGCGGGCTTGTACCTGCTGATCAACCTGCCGCTGTCGAAGATGGCCAGCCGGCTTGAGCGGAGGCTTGCCCAAAGTGATTGAAGTACGCGATCTGGTAAAAGTCTTCGATACCCGTGGGCAACTGGTGCGCGCGGTGGATCACGTCACCACCCAAGTGGCCAAGGGCGAGGTGCTGGTGGTGATCGGACCTTCGGGTTCCGGCAAGTCCACCTTCTTGCGCTGCCTGAATGGGTTGGAGGCGTTCGATTCGGGTTCGGTGAGCATCGACGGCCTGCAACTGGCCGACCCTAAGACCGACGTGAATGCCTACCGCCGTGAAGTCGGCATGGTGTTCCAGCACTTCAACCTGTTCCCCCACATGACCGTGCTGGAAAACCTGTGCCTGGCGCAAAAGGTCGTGCGCAAGCGCGGCAAGCAAGAGCGCGAGGCCAAGGCCCTGGCGCTGTTGGAAAAGGTCGGTATTGCGCAGAAGGCCCACGAGTTTCCATCGCGCCTGTCTGGCGGCCAGCAGCAGCGAGTCGCCATTGCCCGAGCCCTGGCCATGGAGCCCAAGGTGATGCTGTTTGACGAGCCCACCTCGGCCCTCGACCCGGAAATGGTCGGTGAAGTGCTCGACGTGATGAAGACCCTGGCCCTGGAAGGCATGACCATGGTGTGCGTCACCCACGAGATGGGCTTTGCCCGGGAAGTGGCAGACCGGGTGTTGTTTTTCGATCACGGAAAACTGCTGGAAGACGCCGCCCCGGCCGAGTTCTTCAATGCGCCAAAAGACCCGCGTGCCCAGGCCTTCCTGCGCCAAGTCCTGTAGAAATATTTGCCTCTGTGGCGAGCGAGCTTGCTCGCGCTGGAGTGCGAAGCGCTCCCAAGATTTTGGGGCCGCTGTGCAGCCCAGCGGGAGCAAGCTCCCTCGCCACAGGTCAAAGCTTGAATTTGTCGACCAGCGTCTGCAAGTCCAGGCTCAACCTTGTCAACTGAACACTCGCGGCCGCCGTTTCCTCGCTGGCGGCGGCGGTTTGTTCCGACACGTCCCGCACCTTCAACACACTGCGGTTGATCTCCTCGGCCACAGCGCTTTGCTGTTCCGCTGCGGCGGCGATCTGCGGGTTCATTTCCTGGATGATCGACACCGTGCGGGCAATGGCGCTCAGGGCGTCGCCGGCGTCGCGGGTCAGGGCGACGCTGTTGTCGGTCAGGTTGCGGCTGCTGTCCATGATGTCTGCCACCTGCTGAGTGCCATTGTGCAGGCCGAGGATCAGCCCTTCGATCTCCTCGGCCGATTCCTGAGTGCGTTGGGCCAGGCTGCGCACTTCGTCGGCGACCACCGCAAAGCCTTGGCCGGCAGTGCCCGCACGTGCCGCTTCAATGGCGGCGTTCAGGGCCAGCAGGTTGGTCTGCTGAGAAACAGACTTGATCACGTCCAGCACACTGGCGATCTTCTGGCTCTCCTGTTGCAGCGCGAGCATCGCACGGCCTGACAGCGCCATTTCACTGGCCAGGTTGCCAATCTGCTCCACGGCCTGGGTGACCACCTGCTCACCGGCGCCGGCCTGATGGTCGGCTTCTTGGGCCGCCACCGAGGCGCGTTCGGCGTGGCGCGCCACTTCCTGGGCAGTGGCGAGCATTTCATTCATTGCCGTCGCCACCTGGTCGGTTTCATCTTTCTGCTCGTTGAGCCCGCTGCGGGTCTGCTCGGTGACGGTGGATAACTGCGTGGCCGCTCCGGCGATCTGCCGGGCGCTGTCACCGATACTGCTGATCAGGCTACGCAGGCTGCGGGTCATTTGCCCGATGCTTTGCTGCAACTGGCCGAGTTCGTCGCGACGGTCGACCGCCATGTCATGGCTGAGGTCGCCCTCGGCAACACGGTGGGCGGCGCCGAGAATTTCTCGCAGTGGCGCCGCAATCTGCCGGGCGATCCACCAGGCGGCCAGCGTGCCCAGTGCCAGGGCGGCCACTGTCACGCTGATCAGCAACGCACGGGTTTGGTCCGCCTCGTTGTTGCGCCTGGCATTCTGGCTCTGGCTCAGCAGATTGCTCTTGTCCCGCAGCTCGTTGAGTTGCTGTTCGAGGCTGTTTTGCACGGTTTCGGTATCGAGTTGGGCTTGCTCGAGCTTTAGCAGTTGTTCACGGTAGTTGGCCAAATCGGTCTTGAGCAGCGTCGAGTCCACCGGGAGCGCGGTGACGGAAGCCAGCGCGGCCTGCAGTTCATCAAGCGACTGGTCGAACGCATTGGCGTAGGCCTTTAAGGTAACGGCCGCCCAGGCGGGGCTCTGCGCCCGATCTTCGGCTTGCTCCATGGCCTGGCGCAGGTTCTCGATGGCGTCGAGGGCCTTCTCGTCATTTTGATCGGGCAAGTCACTGGCCAGTTGAGCGAGGGTGTCACTGGCCTGCAGGGCGGACTTCTTGAGCGCCGGACGGATCTGCTCGCGCGCGGCCAGCAACGGTGGCAACTGTACGAGCGCGGCTTTCGAGCCCGACACCAACAGAGCCGCTTCTTCCAGCCATTGTCGGTCGGTGGCGGCTCGCAAGCGGCTCGAAAGGCCGGTCAGATACTGGTCGATCTGTTCAATCCTTTGGTTCATCTTGTCCAGGCTGTTGCTGTCCATCAGCGTGCGGTACACGATGCGGTCGGCGCGCATGGCCTCGGCTTCGACAGCCAGATGGCCCAGGACCGTCAGGCTGTCGGATCGGTAAAGCACGGCGCTCAAGGCTTGCCAGCCCGTGGCTGCGATCAGGAAACTGAGGATCAGCACTTGGCCAAAACCCAGGGCTAGCTTGAGGCGGACGCTGGCATTGACCAGCACGCGGGTCAGCCGAAGAAACATGGTGAACCTCCGAATCAGAGAAAGCGTTTCGCGACACATGAAACGCTAATTCGATTCGGGACCGTGGAGGGCTGATAACTGTGTAGGAGATTTCACAAGTTGCGGCGGCTTTGGTAAGCCGCCGTGTAGGGTAATTCAGACTCGGAAGCGCCCGACGAGGGTCTGCAGGTAGATCCCCAGGCGCGCCAGTTCGGCACTGGAGGACGCAGTTTCTTCGCTGGCCGACGAGGTTTGCTCGGAGATGTCGCGCACATTCAGCACGCTGCGGTTGATCTCTTCAGCCACGGCGCTTTGCTGCTCGGCGGCGGTGGCGATCTGTGAGTTCATGGCCTGGATGGTCGAGACGGTACGGGTGATATTGCCCAGCGCGTGGCCGGCCCGGCGCGTCAGCTCAACACTGCTCTCGGTCAGCCCGCGGCTGTTGTCCATGATGGTTGCCACCTGCTGGGTACCACTTTGCAGGCCGACGATCAGCTCTTCGATCTCTTCAGTGGACTTCTGCGTGCGCTGGGCCAGGCTGCGCACCTCGTCGGCCACCACGGCAAAGCCGCGCCCGGCCTCACCGGCACGCGCCGCCTCAATGGCGGCGTTAAGGGCCAGCAGGTTGGTTTGCTGGGCCACGGATTTGATCACGTCGAGCACACTGCCGATCTTGTCGCTTTCGCGCTTGAGTTCACCCATGGCCACCGTGGAATTACCCACTTCGGTGGCCAAGCGCTCGATCTGGGCGATGGCTTCACCCACCACCTGGTCGCCTTCACGGGCTTGCTGGTCGGCAGCCACGGCGGCTTCCGAGGCCTCTTCGGCGTTGCGCGCCACTTCCTGCACGGTGGCCGCCATCTCGTTCATGGCGGTGGCCACCTGGTCGGTCTCGACCTTCTGGCTGTTGACCCCGGCGCTGGTTTGTTCGGTCACGGCTGACAACTGCTCAGCGGCGCTGGCGATCTGGGTGACCCCGTCGCTGATCCCGCCGATCAACTCGCGCAGGCCCACGGTCATGCTTTGCATGGCACGCTGCAATTGGCCCAGTTCGTCCTGGCGGCCCGATTCCAGGTTGTGGCTCAGATCGCCGGAGGCCACACGCTCGGCGACTTCGAGGGTCTGGTTCAGGGGGATGACGATCTGGCGGGTGATGGCCCAGGCCGCGAAGACGCCGACGATCAGCGCCAGTACGGTGGCAAGCAGCAACAGGTATTTGGCCTGCGCGGCATCTGCGTCACGCACGGCGGTCTGGGAGACGGTGAGTTTTTCACTGTGGCCCAGCAGGATGTCGCCCTGGGCGATCATGGTTTTCAGCGCTGCTGCGCTGGCGACCTGGGAATCGCGATACTGGCTGACGGCGGCGCGGTAGGCTTGCAGTGAAGCCCCGGCTTCTTGCAGGTTGGCCTGGTATTGCGCAGGCAACTGGCCTTGCAGTTCGGTGATTTTTTTCAGGGCGTTGTCGATGGCATCCAGGGCCGGTTGCTCGGCTTCGACCTTGCCGCTGTAGGTGTAGCCGCGTACCTGGAAGCGCGATTGCTGGATCAGCTTGCTCTGCTCGACCACGCTGTTGAACTGGGCGACGCTGTCACCTTGCAGCAGGGCTTTTTCGATTTCGTTGATCTTGGCGACGGCATTGTCGGCGGTGTCTCCGAGCTTGCTGCGGGCGCCCTCACGTTTGAGGCCCGCCTGGACCATGGCGGCGAAGGCCTTTTTGTATTGGTTCAAGGCTTCCTGCTGTTGCTCGACCAGGGCTTTGTCGTCAGGTTGCTCGATCAGCTCGGCGGCGGTCTTCAGGCCGCTGTCGAGGTGGGCGAGCAGGCCGTCGACCTTGTCCGTGCCTTGCTCGCCACGGCGCATATCGAAGTCCAGGCGCGCCAGGCGCAGGTCTTTGGTCAGGCCATTGAGGCTGGAAATGAAGCCCAGCTTGTCGCCGCGACTGATCACATCGCCCAGTCCGGTCCAGCCGGTAAAGGTGATCAACAGCGTCAGGAGCAACACCAGGCCAAAGCCCACGCTCAGCTTGCGGTTGACGCTTACATTCCCCAACTTCTCGGCTAACCAACGATACATGCTGCGAACTCCCCTGGAACAAGGCTTGGACTTATTCAAAGGCTATCGGCAACGCACGGGGATACTTGATCGTTCCCACGCTCTGGCGATCATTCCCACGCTCTGGTGATCGTTCCCACGCTCTGCGTGGGAATGAATGGCGTGACGCTCTGCGTCACAAGGGCGGACGCAGAGCGTCCTGAGCGGCATTCCCACGCAGAGCATGGGAACGATCAGTCGGGGGTTAGAACAGACGGGCGAGCAGGGCCGTTACGGCGGTTTCGACGCGTAAAATACGTGCACCCAGTTGCACCGGCTGTAAACCAGCCTTGGCCAGCAGGTCCACTTCATAGGGAATCCAGCCGCCTTCCGGGCCGATCGCGAGGGTCACCGGTTCCTCGAGGGCTCGGGGGCAGGCCGGGTAATCGCCCGGATGGCCGATCAGGCCCAAGGTGCCAGCCGCCATGGCCGGCAGACGATCTTCCACAAACGGCTTGAAGCGTTTCTCGATAATGATCTCGGGCAGCACCGTGTCCCGCGCTTGTTCCAGGCCGAGAATCAGTTGCTCGCGCACCGCTTCCGGCTCCAGGAACGGGGTTTGCCAGAAGCTTTTTTCCACGCGGTAGCTGTTGACCAGTACCACCTTGGGCACGCCCATGGCCGCCACGGTTTGCAGCACCCGGCGCAGCATCTTCGGGCGGGGCAGGGCCAGCAGCAAGGTCAGGGGTAGTTTGCTCGGTGGCGGTTGGTCGAAGCTCACTTGCAGTTCGGCTTCAGTGGCTTCCAGGCGCAGCAGTTGGGCATTGCCCATCAGCCCGCCAATGCGGCCCACACGCAGGGTGTCACCGACGGCGGCGCGGTGAACCTCCTGCATATGCACCAGGCGACGATCACGCAGCACTACGCGGTCGGCCGCGATAAAGTCGGCCTCTTCGAGCAGCAGCAGGTTCACGGCTGGGTCGCTGGCGGTTGGTCGTCGTCGGCAGGCGCGTCATCCGGGTGTTCGCCACGCTTGCTGATCAGGCCGCTGAACAGGATGCCCACCTCGAACAGCATCCACATCGGCACGGCCAGCAAGGTCTGGGAGAAGATGTCCGGTGGCGTGAGGATCATGCCGACCACGAAGCAGCCGATGATCACGTACGGGCGGATCTTTTTCAGGTACTTGACGTCGACCACGCCGATCCACACCAGCAACACTACCGCTACCGGAATTTCGAATGCCACGCCAAAGGCGAAGAACAGCGTCATCACGAAATCGAGGTAGCTGGTGATATCGGTCATCATCTCCACGCCGGCCGGGGTGGCGGCGGCGAAGAACTTGAAGATCAGCGGGAACACCAGGAAGTAGGCGAAGGCCATGCCGGTGTAGAAGAGCAGGATGCTCGACACCAACAATGGCACAGCGATGCGCTTCTCGTGCTTGTACAGGCCCGGCGCGATAAAGCCCCAGATCTGATGCAGGATCACCGGGATCGCCAGGAACAGCGAGACCATCATGGTCAGCTTCAAGGGGGTCAGGAACGGCGACGACACATCGGTGGCGATCATCGTCGCGCCGGCCGGCAGGTACTGGCGCAGGGGCGTCGAGACGAAGGTGTAGATCTGCTGGGTAAAGGCGAACAGCCCGGCAAAGATGATGAAGATCGCCGCCACGCAACGCAGCAGGCGGGTTCGCAACTCGGTGAGGTGCGAGACCAGCGGCATGTGCTGGTCGTTTTCCGGTTTATCAGCGCTCATGGGGCTCGCGGCGGCAATGTAGGGTCATGGGGCGCGGGCGACGCGACGGGCGTCGGCGCAGGCGTCGGTGGGGCGGGCGCTGCCGGTGTGGCGTCGGCCACAGGGGCTGGCGCGATGCTGTGCTCGGCCACCGGCGTTACCGGCTTGGCCGGCTCTTGCACCGGGGAAAGAATCTTGCGGGCTTCCTGCTCCAACGAGAGGATGTGCTCGTTGTGCAATTGCCGACGGATTTCGTCGGCACCGATTTCCCGTTCAACTTCCTGTTTGATCGCGTTGAAACTGCGCTTGAGGCGCCCGATCCACAAGCCGGCGGTGCGTGCGGCACCGGGCAGGCGTTCCGGCCCCAGTACCAGCAGGGCCACCAGGCCGACGAGCAGCAGTTCAGAGAAGCTGATACCAAACATTAGTCAGTGCTCACGAGTCTTTGCGGGTCGGCTCTTGGACCTTTTCAGCCTGCACGTCGAAGGTACGGCGCTCAGTGATCGGCTGGGTGGCCTGCGGGTGAACAGGCTGGGCCGGTGGCACCGGATTGGCGCTTGGCTCGGCCGGCTTTTCATCATCGTTCATGGCTTTGCGAAAGCCCTTGATCGACTCGCCCACATCGGTGCCCAGGTTCTTGAGCTTCTTGGTGCCGAACACCAATACCACTACCACCAGAATGACGATCCAGTGTTTCCAGTCAAAAATGCCCATGCTTCAAATCCTCAAGTCTCAGTTATTCAGGCGGACGGGCGCGAGGCCTTCTCGGCGTGCCCGGACAAGCCGAAGCGACGGTCCAGTTCATCCAGCACGGCCTGTGGGTGCTGCCCCAGTTGGGCGAGCATCACCAGGCTATGGAACCACAAGTCTGCGGTCTCATAGATTACATCGCTGTAATCACCGCTGATTTGCGCGTCCTTGGCCGCAATGATGGTCTCGACGGATTCTTCGCCGAGTTTTTCCAGAATCTTGTTCAGGCCCTTGTGGTACAGGCTGGCGACGTAGGAGCTGTCGGCATCCGCGCCTTTGCGGTCTTCCAGCACCTGGGCCACACGGTTCAGGGTATCGCTCATGTTCAGTGTCCTGCTGGGTAGATGGCGTGCGGGTCTTTGAGCACCGGCTCCACAACCTTCCATTCGCCATTCTCGAACACGCGATAGAAGCAACTGTGGCGGCCAGTGTGGCAGGCAATGCCGCCGATCTGCTCGACCTTGAGGATTACCACGTCGGCATCGCAGTCCAGGCGCAGCTCGTGCAGGGTCTGCACGTGCCCGGATTCTTCGCCCTTGCGCCACAGTTTGCCACGCGAACGTGACCAGTAGATGGCGCGCTGCTCGGCGGCGGTGAGGCTCAGGGCCTCGCGGTTCATCCAGGCCATCATCAGCACGCGCCCGGTCTTGTAGTCCTGGGCAATGGCCGGCACCAGGCCGTCACTGTCCCATTTGATCTCATCCAGCCAGTCTTTCATGTTCGGCTCCGGCAATTTGCGACAGTGTATAACCGGATGGGCTATCGACGCACGATCAGATAAACGCCCACGGCGACCATGATGCCCGCTGGCCAGTGGCCTAGTTGGTTCAATGGCCCACCAATCGCCAGCATCACGCCGCCCACCAGGTGCGCGGCGCCGAGCAGGCGCAGGAACCAGTCGTCCTTGCGCTTGCGCCACGGTGGCTCAGGGTCCTTGGCATGGGGCTGGGACATGCGCTCCAGCAGGTCGCGGGTCATGTTGGCCAGGTGCGGCAGTTGCTCGAACTGGCTGTGCAGGTTGCCCAGCATGGTTTTCGGGCTCATGCGCTCGCGCATCCAGCGTTCCAGGAAGGGTTGCGCAGTGTTCCACAAGTCGAGGTCCGGGTAGAGCTGGCGGCCCAGGCCTTCGATGTTCAGCAGGGTCTTCTGCAACAGCACCAGTTGCGGCTGCACTTCCATATTGAAGCGCCGCGCGGTCTGGAACAGGCGCATCAGCACTTGGCCGAACGAAATATCCTTTAACGGTTTTTCGAAGATCGGCTCGCACACGGTGCGGATCGCCGCTTCGAATTCGTTGAGTTTGGTTTCCGCTGGCACCCAACCCGAATCAATGTGCAACTGCGCCACACGGCGATAGTCGCGCTTGAAGAAGGCAAACAGGTTGCGCGCCAGGTAATCCTGGTCTTCCGGGGTGAGGCTGCCGACGATACCGCAGTCGATGGCGATGTACTGCGGGCTCCACGGGTTGACGGTGCTGACGAAGATGTTGCCCGGGTGCATGTCGGCGTGGAAGAAACTGTCGCGGAACACTTGGGTGAAGAAAATCTCCACACCGCGTTCTGCCAACATCTTCATGTCGGTGCGCTGGTCGGCCAGGGTCGCGAGGTCGGTAACCTGCACGCCGTAGATGCGCTCCATCACCAGCACTTTTGGCCGGCACCAGTCCCAATACACCTGCGGCACATACAGCAGTTGCGAGCCTTCGAAGTTGCGTCGCAATTGGCTGGCATTGGCCGCTTCGCGCAGCAGGTCGAGTTCGTCGTAGATGGTTTTTTCGTAGTCGGCGACCACGTCCACCGGGTGCAGCAGGCGCGCATCGGCGGAGAAGCGTTCGGCGGCGCGGGCGAGGATAAACAGCCATGCCAGGTCCTGGCCGATGATCGGCTTGAGGCCTGGGCGAATGACTTTCACCACCACTTCTTCGCCGGTCTTGAGCTGCGCGGCGTGAACCTGCGCGACCGAGGCCGAGGCCAGGGGCTCGACGTCGAAGCGGCTGAACACCTCGCTGATCTTCTGGCCCAGCTGTTCTTCGATCAGCGCCATCGACTGCTGCGAATCGAACGGCGGCACGCGGTCCTGCAGCAGCATCAGCTCGTCGGCGATGTCTTCGGGCAACAGGTCGCGGCGGGTGGAGAGGATCTGCCCGAACTTGATGAAGATAGGCCCCAAATCCTGCAACGCCAAGCGCAGGCTGGCGCCACGGCTCAACGGCGACGGCTTGCGGGGCAACCAGCGCCACGGCAGCACATAACGCACCGCCAGCAGGAACCACGGCAAGGGCAGGGCAAACAGCAGGTCATCGAGACGGTAGCGGATTACGACGCGCTGGATACGAAACAAACGGCGGACGGCGAGCAGCTTCATGCGTTATCGCTTGGATCAAGGGAACGGCTCAAGCGCTCGAAGCGGGCCTCGAGGCGTTCCAGGTCGATTTTGGCCTTGTCGAGCTCGCGAAAGCGCGCTTGCGCTTCCCGTTGCCCGACCAGGGTGCGCGATTCTTCGCTCAGGTATTCTGCAAGGTTCTGGTTGAGGCTGGCGAACCCTTGCTGGTACCAGCGCGAGCGGCTGCGCAGGTGCCCGCTGATCAACTGGGTGGCGACGGGGCCAATCCAGCGCGACAGTTCGTATTCCCAGTCCAGCTCCAGGTCTTGCAGCACGGCGGCCAGGTCCATCAGCACCGCACTGTCGCCTTCCAGTTCCACCTCGGGGCTGTGGAGGATGGCGGTCTTGTTGCGGCTCAGTGCCAGGTGCAACAGGCTTGAGGCTGGTGCACGCAGGGTGCAATCGGCCTCAGCGGCCCATTGAGTGGCGAGCAGCAGGCCTTCATCGCTGGGCAGGATAAACAGCTGCAAGGCGGGGCTTCGGCAGTCGACGGCAATGACTTTGCCGGTCAGGTGCGCGAGCCGCGCCAGGGCGGTGCTGTCCAGGCGCAGTACACGGTTGAGGCCGTGCTCGACGCTGGCGAGAAGACCTTGCAGCAGCATCAGGGCTTGATGCCGCGGTGCAGGGCGACGATGCCGGACGTCATGTTGTGGTAGGTCACGCGGTCGAAACCGGCCTCCACCATCATCGACTTCAGGGTTTCCTGGTCCGGGTGCATGCGGATCGACTCGGCCAGGTAGCGGTAGCTCTCGGCGTCGTTGGTGATCAGCTTGCCCATCAGTGGCATGAAGGCGAACGAATAGGTGTCGTAGACCTTGGACATCAGCGCGTTGGTCGGCTTGGAGAATTCCAGCACCAGCAGGCGGCCACCCGGCTTGAGTACGCGCAGCATCGAGCGGATCGCGTCTTCCTTGTGAGTCACGTTACGCAGGCCGAACGCGATGGTCACGCAGTCGAAATGGTTGTCGGGGAACGGCAGCTTCTCGGCATCGGCCTGGACGAACTCGATATTGCCGGCCACGCCTTTGTCGAGCAGTCGGTCGCGGCCAACCTTGAGCATCGAGCCGTTGATATCGGCCAATACCACCTGGCCGGTGGGGCCAACCAGCTTGGAGAACTTGGCCGCCAGGTCGCCTGTGCCACCGGCGATGTCCAGCACCCGGTTGCCGGTGCGTACGCCCGACAACTCGATGGTGAAGCGCTTCCACAGGCGGTGCATGCCGCCGGAGAGCACGTCGTTCATCAGGTCGTACTTGGCTGCCACGGAGTGGAACACCTCAGCGACTTTTTCCGCCTTTTGGCTTTCCGGGACGTTCTTGAAGCCGAAGTGAGTGGTGGGTTCGGCATCGCTGCCTTTGCGCTGATCAGTCATATCGCTGTCACCAAAAGAGAATGCGGGACATGATAATCCCCAAGGCCTGCTTTGTCTTGGCAAGGCTGCAGGTAAGATAGACGCTCATCGAGACCTTTTGCCGCATGGCGGGTGTTCTGAGTCGTTATAAAGAGGAGTCATTGCAATGGCCCGTATTACCGTTGAGCGTGAACATACCCTGGGAAAAGAACAGGCGCGGGCCAAGGCGGAGCAATTGGCGCGCAAACTCGAGGATAAATATGGGGTGGAGTCTTCGTGGGCTGGCGACACCCTGAAGCTCAAGCGCTCCGGGGTTAAAGGCACGGTATTGGTGGCCGATGATTCGCTGCGCATTGATGTGGAACTTGGCCTGCTGATGTCGGCCATGAGTGGCACGATCAAGTCCGAAATCGAAAAGGCCCTGGATAAGGCCCTGGCTTGATACGGCTGTGCTTAGGGTGCCGATTCTAATTTTAAACCTTACTTTGTGCCCAAGCCCTCAACTCTTGCGGGCCGTCCGCCACCCAATTCTGTGTGAGGTGCACCATGGCCAAAGTTATTTTGAAGAAAAAAATCGACGTTCAGACCACCCCCCTGAGTGAGGTTAAAAGCTACGCCCGCAAGATCTGGCTGGCGGGTCTTGGCGCCTATGCCAAGGTCGGCAGCGAAGGCGGCGAGTACTTCAAAGAACTCGTTAGAAGCGGTCAACGTGTTGAAAGTAAAGGTAAAAAAGTTGTAGTTGAACAACTTGATGCCGCCAACAGTCAGATTGACCAAGTAAAGAGTAACGTCTCCGGTGTCAAAGGCCTGGTCGAACTTCAACTGGATAAAGTTGAAAAAGCTTTTGATACTCGTGTCGGCAGTGCCTTGAATCGGATCGGCATTGCGTCTAAACATGACGTGGAGACACTCTCTGCTAAGCTCGAAGAGCTGACGGCATTGCTCGAACGTGTCGCGCGTAAACACTAAGGAGACATCGGGATGGCTGTTAAAAAGACTACTCAGAAAGAAGGCAGCTCGTGGGTCGGGAAAGTTGAAGAATATTCCCGCAAAATCTGGCTCGCTGGTTTAGGCGTGTACTCGAAGATCGACAGTGACGGCAGCAAACTCTTCGAGACCTTGGTCAAAGACGGCGAGAAGGCCGAGAAGTTGACCAAGAGCACGGTCGGTAAAAAAGTCGACGCTGCCAAGGCGAGTGCGGGTTCCGCCAAATCGAGTATTTCGGATACTTGGGGCAAGTTGGAAGAAACGTTCGACAAGCGCCTCAACAGTGCTATTTCGCGACTGGGCGTACCGAGCAAGGCTGAGTTGAAGGCGCTGCATAGCAAGGTTGATACCTTGACCAAGCAAATCGAAAAACTCACCGGCGCCAAAGCGGCTCCCGCCAAGACCGCCGCGGCCAAGCCTGCAGCAAAACCGGCGGCCAAACCTGCGGCTAAAACCGCCGCTGCAAAACCCACCGCCAAAACTGCCGCCAAGCCTCTGGTTAAAGCCGCCGCCAAGCCAGCTGCCAAACCCGCTGCCAAAGCGCCGGCCAAAGCCGCGGCGAAACCTGCGGCCAAGCCAGCGGCTAAAACTGCTGCCGCCAAACCGGCTACCAAGCCTGCCGCTAAGCCAGTGGCCGCTAAAGCCGCCGCGAAACCTGCGGCTAAACCGGCTGCCAAACCTGCGGCTAAAACCGCTGCCGCTAAACCTGCTGCCAAGCCCGCCGCTGCGAAACCAGCTGCCAAGCCTGCAGCGGCCAAAAAGCCTGCGGTAGCGAAAAAACCGGCAGCCGCAAAGCCAGCCACGGCACCAGCACCGGCCGCTTCTACCGCCAATTCGGTGTCCGCGCCGACGCATGCGGCTGCTACCCCGACTGCAACGCCGGTTACCCCGACGCCATCCAGTCAGTCCTGATTTTTACGGGACACATAAAACGCCCGGTCTGCGAAGATTGGGCGTTTTTTATGCAAGCCTCAAAAACGCCGCATTCCCCATTTTGTAGGAGCGAGCTTGCTCGCGAAAAACTCAAAGACGCCGCGTTCATTCAGGAGGCACTCGTTATCGTTGACGTTTTTCGCGAGCAAGCTCGCTCCTACATGTTTAATCGGTGTCATCCAGGTACTTCAAGGCGAACCGCTCGGTCGCCTGCCGCGCCGTTGGCAGCAGATGCGGCGCCACCAGCATCATGATCTGGTACACCACCACCCGTACCTCACCTTCACGGTCCAGAATCCGTTGGTAATCCAACGAAAACAGCAATGTCAGGGTGATCTGCTCCACCAGTTGCCCCAACGCCTGGGTATCGCTAACCAGTTGCCCTGCCGCCTTCAGCCGCGCAAGCAATGACGCCAAGGTGCGCTTGAGCGCCGTGAGCAGGTGACGGATCCCCTTGGCCAGCTTGGGCAAGCGCCCCGCCAGGTTCGACAAGTCCTGGAACAGGAACCGATAGTGGGCCATGCGCTCGACAATCAGGTGCAAAAACAGCCAGTAGTCCTCAGCTTCCAGTTGCGCATCCGCAGGAGGGTCCAGCAGTGGCGCCAGCTCACACTGAAAGCGCTCGAACAGCCCCAGCACCAACGGCTCCTTGCCATGGAAGTGGTAGTAGAGGTTGCCGGGGCTGATCCCCATCTCATTGGCCACCTCCATGGTCGATACGTTCGGTTCGCCCTTGTGGTTGAACAACTGCAGGGCGCATTCAAGGATACGGTCGCGGGTCTTCATCCAGTCTTCTTAAAGTTGATTGCTGAGCTCAGCGCACGCGCACGTAAGTACCCGGCGCCGCTTCCATCGGTGGGTAATTCTGGTTGCCCAGGGCGGTGAGGGTTTCGCGTTGTACGCCGGAGCGTTTTTGTACCCACTCCAGCCATTGTGGCCACCAACTGCCTTCGACGTGCTGGGCGTCGTAATACCAGGCGCGCGGGTCGCTGCTCAGCTTGAGGTTCTCGACGTAGTTGGCCTTGGGGTTGCCCGGTGGGTTGAGGATGCTCTGGATATGCCCGCTGTTGGAGAGCACAAAGCGCCGCTCGCCACCCAGCAGTTGCGTGGAGCGGTACACCGCGTCCCACGGCGTGATGTGGTCATTGATGCCGGCCACGCTGAAGCTGTCCACCGAGACCTTGCGCAAGTCGATGGGCGTGCCGCATACCTCCAGGCCACCGGGATGGCTCAGGGGGTTGTGCTTGAAGAAGTCCAGCAGGTCGCCGTGCAGGGCGGCGGGCAGACGCGTGTTGTCATTGTTCCAGTACAGGATGTCGAACGCCGGCGGTTCCTTGCCCAGCAGGTAATTATTGATCCAGTAATTCCAGATCAGGTCGTTGGGGCGCATCCAGGCAAATATCTTGGCCATGTCGCGGCCATCCAGCACGCCTTGCTGGTAGGAGCGGCGTTTGGCGGCTTCCAGGGTCTGTTCATCGGCGAACAATGTAGCGGGGCTGTCGATCTGGCTGTCCAGCAGGCTCACCAGGTAACTGGCGCTGGAGATGCGCCGCAACTGGCGCTTGGCTTGCAGGTGGCCTTGCAGGGCGGCGATGGTCAGGCCGCCGGCGCAGGCGCCCATCAGGTTGACCTCGCGGGCGCCAGTGATGGCCCGGCATACGTTGAGCGCTTCTTCCAGCGCCGCGACGTAGGTGGACAGGCCCCATTCGCGATGCCGCACGTCCGGGTTGCGCCAGCTGACCATAAAGGTCTGCAGGCCGTTTTTCAGTGCGTATTGCACAAAGCTGTTGGCCGGGCTCAGGTCGAAGATGTAGTACTTGTTGATTTGCGGCGGCACTACCAGCAGCGGCTTGGCGTATTGTTTTTCGCTCATGGGCTTGTACTGGATCAGCTCCAGCAGTTCGTTGCGAAACACCACCGAACCGGGCGTGGTCGCCACGGTCTTGCCCACTTCAAAGGCGTGCTTGCTGACCTGGCGCGGCAAACCGTTGTTGTGCAGCAGGTCTTCGAACAAGTTGCTCACGCCGCGCACCACGCTGTTGCCGCCAGAGTTGAGCAGCTCCTTGATCGCCAGCGGGTTGAGCAGGGTGTTGGAAGGGGAGACAGCATCGTTGAGTAGGGCGAAGGCGAACTGCGCGCGGGCGCGATCATCGTCACTGAGGGTGCTGTCGTCGATCCACTGCCGTGTCTGTTTTTGCCAGCTCAGATAGGCTTGCAAGCTGCGCCGGTACAGTGGGTTGAGCTTCCAGGTGGGGTCGCTGAAGCGATGGTCCCTGGGGTTGGGTTCGTGCACGGTCTCACCCAGCAGCACGCGGCCCAGCTGGCCGCCCAGGGCCAGGGCGTGGCGGGCGGTGTGCACCGGGTTGCGCAGGCCGTGCGCGGCGACGGTACGCAGGGTCGACAGCAAGTCCCGGCCGCGCAGGCCGGTGATCGCATTTTGCGCGTTGATGAACGCAGCGGGGGTGGGCGCCGGGTTCGTCACGGGTCTTTCTCGCATGAGCCAACACTCCTTCGTCAAGTCATCAAGCAGGCACGCCAATCCAGAACCATAGTAGGTTCCTGGCAAGTTGCGCGGTGGTGTGTTCCTTCACACCGCCGGTCGCGGATGTATCACGGCGCGCAGGCGCTCCTCCTCCAGAAACTTCATGATGATCGGCGCCACGGCTTCGGCCCGGGTGATCAGGAACAGGTGGCCGTCATCGATGATGTGCAACTGTGCATTGGGGATGCGCCAGGCGAGCATGCGCATGTTGACCAGCGGGATCAGCGGGTCATCGTCCCCGGCCAGCACCAGGGTGGGCTGGCGGATCTTGTGCAGCCAATGAATGCTGGTCCAGCCCAGCCCGGCAAACAGTTGCCAGTAGTAGCCCAGCTTGCCGGCCGAGCGCACTTTGCTGGCGTGCTCGGCGGCCAGTTTGGAATCACGGCGGAACGAACCGCCATAAATCATCGGTGCAATGCGCACCACGTGGGACGGCTGGATATAACGCCTGGGGCTTGCCATCAGCCACAACACCTTGGGCTTGCCCGGCACCATAAAGGCCCCGGCCGCGGTGGCCGCGAGGATCAATTTCTTGCAGCGCTCGGGGTAGTCATACGCAAATTGCTGGGCCAACGCTCCGCCCCAGGACACGCCCACGGCATTCACTTGGCCGTAGTCGAGGTAATCGAGCATACGCGCGGTGAGCTTGGCCAGGCCGGGGAAGCGATAGGGTCGGTTCGGCGTCGAGGAACCGCCCACGCCGGGCACGTCGAAGGCGATCACTTCCAGGTCCGGGTCCAGGGCCTGGACGAACGGAAACACCAGCTCAAGGTTGGCGCCGATGCCGTTGAAGATCAGCAGCGGGGTCAAGTGCGGCTTGCCCGGGCGTACCGCCGTGCGGATGGTCTGGCCATCCAGGTCGATGGTACGGAAGATGAACGGTTGCGCCATGCTCAAGCCCTGTGAAGTGGTGCTATTGGTCTGTAGGAACTCGGTCAGTGTGGGAGCTGGCTTGCCTGCGATGGCATTCTTTCAGGCCACGATTAGTGAGCAGGCCCATCGCTATNAAGCCAGCTCCCACATCTGATCTCATTTCAATCACAAGAATGCCTAGCGTTCATGTACATAGGTACCCGGCGCCGCTTCAGCGGCTGCATAGGTTTTATTGCCTAATGTCGTCGGGGCTTTTTTCAGTTTTCCCGCCCGCTCCGCCTGCCACACCTGCCAATGCAGCCACCACGAATCGGTATGCTTGGTCGCATTCTCCTGCCACTCCAACGCACTTCCGGCCAGGCCCTCACTGGTCTGGTAGCGTGCCTTGGGGTTGCCCGGCGGGTTGAGGATGCTCTGGATATGCCCACTGCTGGACAGCACAAACTCGACCTTGCCGCCGAACAACTGCGCTGACTTGTAGCAGGACTGCCACGGCGTGATGTGGTCGTTGGTGCCGGCCAGGGAGTAGATATCGGCGGTGACCTGCTTGAGGTCGATGGGCGTGCCGCACACTTCCAGGGCGTTGGCGCGTACCAGTGGGTTGTTTTTGAACAGTTCGATCAGGTCGCCATGGAACGCGGCCGGCAAGCGTGTGGTGTCGTTGTTCCAGAACAGGATGTCGAACACCGGCGGCTCGTTGCCCAGCAGGTAGTTGTTGACCCAATAGTTCCAGATCAGATCGTTGGGGCGCATCCAGGCGAAGACCTTGGCCATGTCGCGGCCTTCCAGCACGCCGGCCTGATAGGAGTGGCGCTTGGCCGCTTCCAGAGTCTGTTCATCCACAAACAGCGCCACCTGGGTGTCCAGGGTGGTATCCAGCACGCTCACTAGCAGCGTCAGGGCGTTGACCTTCTTCTCGCCCAGCGCCGCGTAGTGGCCCAACAGTGCGGTGCAGGTGATGCCGCCGGAGCAGGCACCGAGCATATTCACATCCTTGCTGCCCGTAATCGCCGTGACCACATCCACTGCTTCCTTGAGCGCCTCGATATAAGTCGACAGGCCCCATTCGCGTTGGGCCTTGGTGGGGTTGCGCCAACTGACGATAAAGGTCTGCTGGCCATTGCGCAGGCAGAAGCGCGCCAGGCTCTTATCCGGGCACAGGTCGAAGACATAGAATTTGTTGATCTGCGGCGGTACCACCAGCAGCGGGCGTTCGTGTACCTGTTCGGTGATGGGCTTGTATTGGATCAACTCCAGTACATCGTTGCGAAACACCACCGCGCCTTCGCTGGTGCCCAGGGTCTTGCCGACTTCAAAGGCGCCCATGTTGACCTGGCTGGGCATACCGCCGTTGTGCACCATGTCCTTGGCCAGGTGGGAAAGGCCGTCGAGCAGGCTTTTGCCGCCGGTTTCAAAGAAGCGTTTGACCGCCGCCGGGTTGGCCGCGCTGTTGGTGGGGGCCATGGCTTCGGTCATCAGGTTGATCACGAAGTGGCCGCGGCTGATGTCTTGTGCCGACAGGTTGCTGTCGTCGATCCAGTCGTGAAGCTCCTTGCGCCACGCCAGGTAAGTCTGCAAATAACGTTTGTAGAGCGGGTTCTGGCTCCAGGCTGGGTCGTTGAAGCGACGGTCGTCGCCCTCGGGCACCAGCGCGGATTTGCCGAACATCACATTCTTCAATTCAACGCCAAAGTGGGCGACGTGCTTGACGCTGTGCAACGGTTGCTTGATGGCTTGGGTCAGCACCATCTTGGCCGAGGCCAATAAATCCTTTTTGCGTAACGCGATGATCGGGTTCAACCCCAGGGTGTTTTCCGAGGCCTGGCGTTTCAAGTCATCGTTATTCTTGTTACTCATCTACGACGCTCCATTGTCCGAAAGACGAGTACCGGCGATTGCTGCGCACCCAATTTCGATACACGACACCAGCCTGGTACTGCGACTCGGGTGACCGTTGATACCGCATCGTCAAATGCAGGGAACTTGCCAGCTCCATTGGTTACCCGAGTTTATTTTTTTTCGCAAGCGGGCCAATCGTTGGCCACGCGACAGGGCATTCAAGCAGATGAAATTAGAAAATGCGCTCTAAACAGCAAGACCCCTGTGCTAGAGCATCAGCCGCACGACCGACTCACTCGGATCGCGGGTTTTTCCAGCGGCTTTGAGCTCGTCCAGGTAGTCGGCCCATAGAGCGTCCTGACGTACGGCCAGCTGATAGAGATAGTCCCAGGTGAACAGTCCGCTGTCATGACCGTCGTCGAAGGTCAATTTCAGTGCGTACTGGCCGGCGGGTTCCAGCTTGATCAACCGGACGTTGAGCTTGCCGAATTGCAGGATGGGTTTGCCGTGGCCCTGGACCTCGGCAGAAGGGGAGTGCACCCGCAGGAATTCGGCGGGCAACTGGTAGGTTTCGTCCGGCCCGTAGGTCAGGCCGAGGGTGTTGGAGGTTTTGTGCAGGTTTACTGCGGTAGGAAATTTCGACATTGGAGATAACCCTGAAGGAACCGGCCCAAAATGTGGAAGGGACCAACGTGGGAGCCGGGCTTGCCCGCGATGCAGGCACCTCGGTGTTTCAGGAACACTGAAGTGATGCTATCGCAGGCAAGCCAGCTCCCACACAAGCCACTCCCACATTGAGTGAGGCTTACAGGATATAACGAGACAAGTCTTCGTTCTGCGCCAATTCGCCCAAGTGGCTGTTGACGTAGTCAGCATCGATCTTGATCGCTTCGCCATTCTGCGCACCGGCCATGTCGCCGGCGCTGAACGACACTTCCTCAAGCAGGCGCTCAAGCAAGGTATGCAGGCGACGGGCACCGATGTTCTCGGTCTTCTCGTTGACCTGCCAGGCGATCTCCGCCAGGCGCTTGATACCGTCAGCCTGGAATTCGATACCCAGCCCTTCGGTTTTCAGCAGCTCGCGGTACTGCTCGGTGAGCGAGGCATGCGGTTCGCTGAGGATGCGCTCGAAGTCGCCCGGCGTCAGTGCCTTGAGCTCCACCCGAATCGGCAGGCGGCCTTGCAGCTCGGGCACCAGGTCGCTGGGCTTGCTCAGGTGGAAGGCACCGGAGGCGATAAACAGGATGTGGTCAGTCTTGACCATGCCCAGCTTGGTGTTGACCGTGCACCCTTCGATCAGCGGCAGCAGATCGCGCTGCACGCCTTCGCGGGAGACATCCACGCCGCCGGAGTTGCCACGCTTGGCCACCTTGTCGATCTCATCGATAAACACAATGCCATGTTGCTCGACCGCTTCCAGGGCCTTGGCCTTGAGTTCTTCCTCATTGACCAGGCGCCCGGCTTCTTCGTCGCGCACCAGCTTGAGCGCATCCTTGACCTTGAGCTTGCGGCTTTTCTTCTTGCCCTTGCCCATGTTGGCGAACAGGTTTTGCAACTGGCTGGTCATTTCTTCCATGCCAGGCGGGGCAGAGATATCCACGCCGGACACTTCGGCCACTTCGATCTCGATTTCCTTGTCATCCAACTGGCCTTCACGCAGGCGCTTGCGGAACAGCTGACGGGTGTTGGAATCCGACGAAGGTGCGGCGTCTTCGTTGAAACCCATGCGTGCCGGTGGCAGCAGGGCGTCGAGGATGCGCTCTTCAGCGGCGTCTTCCGCGCGATGGCTGACCTTGGTCACTTCCTGTTCGCGCAGCATCTTCAGGGCGGCGTCAGCCAGGTCGCGAATGATCGACTCGACATCGCGGCCCACATAACCGACTTCGGTGAATTTGGTCGCTTCGACCTTGATGAACGGTGCATTGGCCAATTTGGCCAGGCGTCGGGCGATCTCGGTTTTGCCGACGCCGGTAGGGCCGATCATCAGGATGTTCTTGGGCGTTACTTCAACGCGCAGTTCTTCCGGCAGTTGCATCCGGCGCCAGCGGTTACGCAGCGCAATGGCAACGGCGCGCTTGGCATCGTCCTGGCCGATGATATGGCGGTTGAGTTCATGGACGATTTCGCGGGGAGTCATGGACATAGTGTTTGGCGGCCTCAAGCCTGAATAAGCCCAGGGCTTATTCGGCGAGGTCCTGCTCCTCAATGGTCTGATTGTGGTTGGTGAACACGCAGATATCGCCAGCGATACCCAGGGCGGTCTCGACGATTTCACGGGCCGACAGGTCGGTTTTCTTCAGCAGCGCGCTGGCCGCAGCCTGGGCGTAGCCGCCACCTGAACCCATGGCGATCAGGCCATGCTCGGGTTCAACCACGTCGCCGTTGCCGGTGATGATCAGGGAAGCGTCTTTGTTCGCAACCGCGAGCATGGCCTCCAGGCGGCTGAGGGAGCGGTCGGTGCGCCATTCTTTGGCAAGTTCCACAGCGGCGCGCACCAGGTGGCCCTGGTGTTTCTCAAGCTGGCCTTCGAAACGCTCGAACAGGGTAAAGGCGTCGGCGGTTGCGCCTGCGAAGCCGGCAAGCACCTGGCCGTGGTACAGGCGGCGCACTTTCTTGGCGTTGCCTTTCATCACGGTGTTGCCCAGGGAAACCTGGCCGTCGCCGCCCATGACAACTTTGCCGTGGCGACGTACTGAAACGATGGTGGTCAAGGGGAGAGTCTCCACGCAGCGGGGCGAAAATGCCCTGATGGAAACTCATATGGGGGTGGCGAGGGGGATTTCAACCGTAGGAAGGCAGGGCAGACGAGTGGTGATCGTTCCCACGCTCCGCGTGGTAATGCCGCCTTGACGCTCTGCGCCTGCTCTGTGACGCAGAGCGTCAAGGGACACGTTCCCACGCGGAGCGTGGGAACGATCAGTGAGTATGAGTCAGCGGCTCTGGCGTTGTTGTAACAACAGGTTGCTAAACCCGGCGCCGGCCAATTGCTTTTGCGCCACGGTCAGCTGTTCGCGGTTGCTGAACGGCCCCACCAATACGCGATACCAGGTCGCATCCTTCACCGTGCCGGACTCAACCGATACCGATTGGCCCAACAGAATGATCTGTGCGCGTACACGGTCCGCATCCGCCTGTTTCGGGAACGAGCCCGCTTGCAGGAAGAACTTGGTCACCGGCGCAGCCTTGGTGGCTGCCACTGGCGGTGCTGGCGGCGGCGTGATACCGGCCAGCGCGGCCTGGGCGCGCGCCGTGTCGATTTTTGCCGCTTCCGCTGGGGTTACCGGCGTGGTCGGCACTTGTGGCGTCGGCAGGGTTTTTTCCGGCACGGCGTCAGGCGGCACGATCACTTCCGATTCCGGCAGCAGCGTGTAGAAGTCGTACTTGGGCTTTACCGGTGCGGTCGGGCTTGGCGCGGTCTTGTTGGCTTCGGCGATTTTCGTGGCCTTTTGCTGCTCCTGTTTGACGCGCTTGACGTCATCGCCCTGGCCGGGCTCCAGCTTCATCAGAAACACGATAAATGCGCCGACCGTAAGGCCGATGGCCATCCACAACCAACCCGGAATCGGTTGCTTCGCCGGGGCCTGGTAGCGGCTGGCGCCGCGCTTGGGTGCAGGTTTTTTCTTGGCAGCCAACTTACATACGCTCCAGAGTTTCCAGGCCCAAGAGTTCCAGGCCTTGCTTGAGGGTGCGTCCAGCCAAGGCGGCAAGGCGCAGGCGACTTTGTTTCTGGGCTTCGTCGTCGGCGGTCAGGATCGGGCAGTTCTCGTAGAAGCTGGAGAACAGGCCGGCCACTTCGTACAAATAGGTGCACAAGATGTGCGGCGTGCCTTTTTCGCCAACGCTGTTGAGCACTTCGCCAAATTGCGCGAGCTTGGCCGCCAGTTCCTGTTCGTGGGCGGCGTCCAGCGCGATCTGGCCTTCGACTTCGCTGAAGTCCTTGCCCAGCTTGCGGAATACCCCAGCCACGCGAGTGTAGGCGTACAGCAGGTACGGCGCGGTGTTGCCTTCGAAGTTGAGCATCAGGTCGAAGTTGAAGCTGTAGTCGCTGGTGCGGTGCTTGGACAGATCGGCGTATTTCACCGCGCCAATGCCCACCACGCGGGCGATGTTGCGCAGGTCGGCCTCGGCCAGCTCCGGGTTCTTTTCCTTCACCAGGTTGTAGGCACGTTCCTGGGCTTCGGTCAGCAGGTCGATCAGCTTCACGGTGCCGCCATCGCGGGTCTTGAAGGGGCGGCCATCGGCGCCGTTCATGGTGCCAAAGCCCATGTGCTCCATGTGCATCGGGTGGGTGACGAAACCGGCGCGACGCGCCACTTCGAACACCTGCTGGAAGTGCAGGGCCTGGCGCTGGTCGACGAAGTACAGCGCACGGTCAGCCTTGAGCACGCCACTGCGGTAACGCACGGCGGCCAGGTCGGTGGTGGCGTAGAGGTAGCCGCCATCGGCCTTGACGATGATCACCGGCAGCGGCTCGCCGTCGGCGGTCTTGAATTCTTCGAGGAACACGCACTGGGCGCCGTTGCTTTCGACCAGCAGGCCCTTGGCCTTGAGGTCGTTGACCACGTTGATCAGGTCGTCGTTGTAGGCGCTTTCGCCCATCACGTCGGCCATGGTCAGTTTCACATTGAGCAGCTCGTAGATTTCCTGGCAATGAGACAGGGAAATTTCACGGAAGCGGTTCCACAGCGCCAGGCATTCTTCGTCGCCGGCTTGCAGCTTGACCACCAGGCCGCGGGCGCGGTCAGCGAACTCTTCGGATTCATCGAAACGCTTTTTGGCAGCACGGTAGAAATTTTCCAGGTCGGCCAGCTCGTTGCTGGTGATCGGGTTTTCCTGCAGATAGGCCATCAGCATGCCGAACTGGGTACCCCAGTCGCCCACGTGGTTCTGGCGGATCACGGTGTCGCCGAGGAATTCCAGCACGCGTGCCACGCCATCGCCAATGATAGTGGAGCGCAGGTGGCCCACGTGCATTTCCTTGGCCAGGTTCGGTGCCGACAGGTCGATGACCACGCGCTGGCTGTCGCCGGCCTTGCGTGCACCGATGCGCGCATCGGCCAGGGCGGCATCCAGGCGTGACGCCAGGGCCTGGGTGTTCTGGAAGAAGTTGATAAAGCCTGGGCCGGCGATTTCGGCCTTGGTGACACTGGCGTCAGCCGGCAGGGCTGCGATGATTTTTTCTGCCAGGTCACGCGGCTTCATGCCGGCCGGCTTGGACAGCATCATCGCGATGTTGCTGGCGAAGTCGCCATGGGTCTTGTCGCGGGTGTTCTCCACCTGGATCGCCGGCGACAGGCCTTCAGGCAACACACCTTCGTTGACGAGTTGGGTGAGGGCTTGTTGGATCAGCTGGCGAATGGTGTCTTTCATGGTGTTCTCTTTCGACCGCAAGCGGCGGCGCGCGATGCGCAGGTGGAAAAACTGGGCATTATCCGTGGCGAGGGCGGGCTTGCCAACCGTTCAGACTATATGGCGGACCTGCGGGCCTCTTCGCGGGCAAGCCCGCTCCCACATTTAAGGGTATTCACATTTCATAATGTGCGAGCTGGCTTGCCTGCGATGACGTAATTACCCTCAATACAAATCTACCGGGTCTACATCCAACGACCATCGCACCTGCCGACCGCTGGGCAGTTGCTCCAGCTCAAGCATCCAGCGACTTAATAGCCGATGCAGCGGGGCGCGGGAGGTTGCCTGCAAGAGTAGCTGAGCGCGATAACGTCCGGCGCGCCGCTCCATGGGCGCTGGCACCGGGCCGAGTAGTTCGATGCCACTGAGGGTCAGTTCGCCCAATAAACGTTCGGCGGCGCTGCAGGCCTCATCAAGAAAGCCTTCGGCCTGCCCGGGTTTGTGGGCTTCGGCACGCAGCAGCGCCAGGTGCGCAAAGGGCGGGAGGCCGGCGGCGCGGCGTTCGCTCAAGGCCTGTTCGGCGAAGGCAAAGTAGCCTTGTTCCGTCAGTTGAATCAGCAGCGGGTGGTCGGCCAGGTGCGTCTGGATAATCACCCTGCCTGGCTCTTCGGCCCGACCGGCGCGTCCTGCCACCTGCACGATCAACTGCGCCATGCGTTCGCTGGCGCGAAAATCCCCGGAGAACAACCCGCCATCGGCATCCAGGATCGACACCAGGGTCACCCGTGGGAAGTGATGCCCCTTGGCAAGCATCTGCGTGCCCACCAGGATGCACGGTTGGCCTTTGTGGATGGTGGCGAACAGTTGGTTCATGGCGTCTTTGCGCGACGTGCTGTCGCGGTCCACCCGTAGCACCGGGTAGTCCGGGAACAGAATGCCGAGGCGTTCTTCGGCGCGCTCGGTGCCGGCGCCCACGGGCCGCAGGTCCACCTTGCCGCACTGCGGGCAATGGCGCGGTACCCGTTCCACATGGCCGCAGTGATGGCAGCGTAACTCGCCGTGGCGCTGATGCACCGTCATGCGCGCATCGCAGCGCTCGCAGCCGGACATCCAGCCGCAGTCATGGCACAGCAGCGTCGGGGCAAAGCCGCGGCGGTTGAGAAATACCAATACTTGCTGGCCGGCGGCGAGGGTCTGGCCAATCGCCTGTTGCATCGGCCCGGAAATCCCGCTGTCCAGCGGGCGGCTTTTCACGTCCAGGCGCAGGAAACGCGGTTGTTTGGCGCCGCCAGCACGCTCGTTCAGGCGCAGCAGCCCGTAACGGCCGGTGTAGGCGTTGTGCAGGCTTTCCAAGGAAGGCGTGGCCGAGCCCAGCACAATCGGGATATCTTCCTGGCGGGCGCGCACCAGCGCGAGGTCGCGGGCGTGGTAGCGCAAACCTTCCTGCTGTTTATAGGAGCCATCGTGCTCCTCGTCGACGATGATCAGCCCGGGGTTTTTCATCGGCGTGAACAGTGCTGAGCGCGTGCCGATAATAATGTCGGCCTCGCCGTCCCGCGCCGCTAGCCACGACTCCAGGCGTTCACGGTCATTGACCGCTGAGTGCACCAGGGCGATCCGGGCATTGAAGCGTTGCTCGAAACGCGCCACGGTCTGCGGGCCCAGGTTTATCTCGGGGATCAGCACCAGTGCCTGCTTGCCCGCCTGCAGGGTTTCGCGGATCAGCTGCAAATAGACCTCGGTCTTGCCGCTGCCAGTGACGCCGGCCAGCAGGAACGCGTGGAAACTGTCGAAACCGGCGCGAATCGCCTCATACGCGGCGCGTTGCTCGGGGTTCAGCGGCAACTCCGGCTGGGCCAGCCAGTGTTCGTGGCGCGGGTCCGGGGCGTGTTTGCGGATTTCCACCTGCACCAGGCCCTTGGCCAGCAGCAGGTCGAGGCTGTCTTTGCTCAGCATCAGCTTGCTTAATAGCTGATGGGCCACGCCGTGTGGGTGTTGTGCCAAGGTGGCCAGGGCCTCACGCTGGCGCGGAGCGCGGGCGATGCGCGGGTCGTCGAGGCGTGCGCCGGGCACCATCGACCAGAAACGCTCCTGGCGCGCTTCGGCCAGTTCGCCCTGGCGCAGCAGCACCGGCAGCGCCCAGCTCAAGGTATCGCCCAGGCTGTGTTGGTAATACTGCGCGGTCCACAGGCACAGCTTGAACAGCGCGGGCGGCAGCGGTGGTGTGGCGTCGAGCAGGGCAATTGCCGGCTTGAGCTTTTCGGCAGGCACTTCGCTGTGGTCGGTGACTTCCACCAGAATGCCGATCATTTCCCGGCGCCCGAACGGCACGCGCACGCGCATGCCCGGTTGCAACTGCGCACGCGACACGCCGGGCGGGGCCCGGTAATCGAACAGGCGGCGCAGGGGCGAGGGCAGGGCTAGGCGCAAAATGGCGTCGGGCACGCGAGGATTCTCATCAATAAAGGCAAGCGGTGGCGCAGGGGCGCGAGCCTAGCAGACCGGGGGTGTCCCGTCTCCAGTACTGGAATCGGATCTTGTGGGAGCTGGCTTGCCTGCGAAAGCGCTAGTGCAGTAACAGATGCAGTGACTGACACACCGCCTTCGCGGGCAAGCCCGGCTCCCACATTGACGGCGGTGTGTGAGGAATATCTGATGAAAGGAAGTTTTCGACCATTCCCGCCGCTTGCGTGATTAAAAAGGTCTGGTAGAATCCGCGGCCTAATTACGTGCGGTATTCGACAATAGTGTCGAGTGGCGGCACGCTAGCCCGAGGAAGTGCCATGAAAGCCGATATCCATCCAGCGTACGAAACCATCGAAGTCACCTGCAGCTGCGGCAACAAGTTCGAAACTCGTTCGAACCTGTGCAAGCCACTGGGTACTGACGTATGCAACGAGTGCCACCCGTTCTACACCGGTAAGCAGAAAACTCTGGACACCGGCGGCCGCGTACAGCGCTTCGCAGATCGCTTTGGTGCTTTCGGCAAGAAGCCTGCTGCTACTCCAGCAGAGTAAGGTTCAAGAGCCTTATGGGCTTTTACCTGCTGTTGAAAAAGGCGTCCCTTGTGGGCGCCTTTTTTGTGCCTGGGATTTGGCTGGCGACCGCTCAGGCCAACCCCTTCTGCCCCGCCCCGGCGGCCGTCGTGCGTGTGGAGGTACAGCGTGTGGTGGATGGCGACACGGTACGCCTCAAGGACGGTCGCAGCGTGCGCATGATCGGCCTCAACGCGCCGGAAACCGGCAAGAAGGGCCGCCCTGACGAGCCATTCGCTGTCGCCGCCCGCCAGCGCCTGCAGGCGTTGGTCAAGGCCAGCGATGGGCGTGTCGGCCTGGTGCCGGGGCGCGAACCCAAAGACCATTACGGGCGCACCCTGGCTCACCTCTACGGCGCCAATGGCGAGAATCTGGAGGCGCAACTGCTGGCCGAGGGCCTGGGGTACCAAGTGGGCGTGGCGCCGAATGTGGACCTGGTTGCCTGCCAGCAGGCGGCCGAAAACAGCGCCCGCCAGGCACGGCTTGGCCTGTGGCGCCAATCGCCGGTGCACAGCGTGGCGAATCTCAAGCGCTCCGGGTTTGCGCTGGTGGCCGGTCGGGTCAGCAAGATCGAGCGTAATCGCGGTGGAATCTGGATTGAGCTGCAGGGCTCACTGGTATTGCGTATTGCGCCCGAGCTGATCAGCCAGTTCGATACGGCCATGCTCGATGGTCTGCAAGGCCGCACCATTGAGGCGCGCGGTTGGGTGCAGGATCGAGCCCGCCGTGGCGGCCTGAAAAAAGGCCAAGCGCGCTGGCTGTTGCCAATAACCGACCCCGGCATGCTGAAATCGGCGCTTTGAATAAAAAATTGTAGACATTTTTTATTTCGATTGTGAACAGTTGAGCCCTTGTATCCCGTGGCTCTTGGCCAAAAGTCGTAGCGCAGGGCCCTTGACACCTGTGACTGCCCAGTCTTGTAGGGACTTTACGACACGCGTATCCTCGGCGGTCCGTCGACCAACAGTAAAAGCGGAATGCCGATATGTCTGATTTGAAAACTGCCGCTCTCGAATACCATGCCCATCCTCGTCCAGGAAAGCTGAGTGTAGAGCTCACCAAAGCCACTGCCACTGCCCGCGACCTGTCGCTGGCCTACAGCCCTGGTGTTGCCGAACCCGTACGTGAAATCGCCCGTGACCCAGAGCTGGCGTACAAGTACACCGGCAAAGGCAACCTGGTTGCAGTGATTTCCGATGGCACCGCGATTCTGGGCCTGGGTAACCTCGGCCCATTGGCTTCCAAGCCAGTCATGGAAGGCAAGGGCGTGCTGTTCAAGCGCTTTGCCGGCATCGACGTTTTCGACATCGAAGTCGATTCCGAAAGCCCGCAGGCGTTCATCGACACCGTCAAGCGCATTTCCATCACGTTCGGTGGCATCAACCTGGAAGACATCAAGGCGCCTGAGTGCTTCGAGATCGAAAAGGCCCTGATCGAGCAGTGCGACATTCCGGTATTCCACGATGACCAACACGGCACCGCGATCGTTACCGCAGCCGGCATGATCAACGCCCTGGAAATTGCTGGCAAAACCCTGGGCGAGGCGAAAATCGTCTGCCTGGGCGCCGGTGCCGCGGCCATTTCCTGCATGAAGCTGATCATCAGCATGGGCGCCAAGCTGGAAAACATCTACATGGTCGACAGCAAGGGCGTGATTCAGTCCGAGCGCACCGACCTGAACCAGTACAAGGCGATGTTTGCCCATCCGTCCTCCAAGCGCACCCTGGCTGACGCCCTCGACGGTGCCGACGTGTTCGTTGGCCTGTCCGGCCCGAACCTGCTGAGCGCTGAAGGCCTCAAATCCATGGCGCCGAACCCTATCGTGTTCGCCTGCTCCAACCCGGATCCGGAAATCTCTCCAGAACTGGCCCACGCCACTCGCAGCGACGTGATCATGGCCACCGGCCGTTCGGACTACCCGAACCAGGTCAACAACGTATTGGGCTTCCCGTTCATCTTCCGTGGTGCCCTGGACGTTCGCGCCAAGCGCATCAACGAAGAAATGAAAGTGGCCGCTGCCAACGCCCTGCGTGAACTGGCCAAGCTGCCGGTACCTCAGGATGTGTGTGACGCCTACGGTGGCGCCAAGCTGGAATTCGGTCGTGAGTACATCATTCCGAAACCAATGGACAAGCGCCTGATCACCCTGATCTCCGATGCCGTGGCCAAGGCCGCTATCGAGACTGGTGTGGCTACCCTGCCGTATCCAAAGAACTACCCGCTGCAAAGCGTGGATGATGTGTTCAACGGCTAAGCCGTTGTAGACACACCCGCAAAAAAAGCCCCGCCTGAGTGATCAGTCGGGGCTTTTTTGTGGCTGATGTCCCGTGGCTGATCTTTCCCACGCTCTGCGTGGGAATGCCCACCTGGACGCTCCGCGTCTGCTTTTAAGATCGTGACGCAGAGCGTCACGGGATGCATTCCCACGCGGAGCGTGGGAACGATCGGCCGATCAGCGTGATCAGGTCAGAACAAATCGATCGGCGCGCCTTCATCCGCCGGCAGCGGGCTGCCCGGCACTGCGCCGTTGCCCAGTTCGTTGACCGATGGCGGTGTGTCTTCGCTCTTGAACAGCTCGAAGTACGCATTCGGCGTGCTCGGTGAAGCTGCGCGGCCACTGATCGGGTCGATGCGCAGGCTGAGGATGCCTTCTGGCTCTGGCTGGGTGTGCAGCGGCTTGTCCTTGAGCGCTGCGCCCATGTAGCTCATCCAGATCGGCAGGGCGACGGTGCCACCAAACTCGCGGCGGCCCAGGCTTTCAGGCTGGTCATAGCCGGTCCACACGGTGGTCACGTAGTCGCCGTTGTAGCCGGAGAACCACGCGTCCTTGGACTCGTTGGTGGTACCGGTCTTGCCAGCGATATCCGCACGGCCCAGAGCCAGTGCGCGGCGGCCGGTGCCCTTCTTGATCACGTCTTGCAGGATGCTGTTGAGGATGTAGGTAGTGCGGCCGTCCACGATGCGCTCGGCAACCGCTGGCGCTTGCGGTTCGGCCGGTGCGCCGGCGTTTGCGGCCGACGGTGTGCCTGGCGTCGCCTCGATGGTGATACCGCCGTTGCTCGGTACCGCAAGCCCGTCGGTCGCGGCCACACCATTGACCACATCGCCGGGTACCCGTGGCGGGTTGGCGGTGAACAGGGTGTCGCCATTGCGGCTTTCGATCTTGTCGATCAGGTACGGCGCGATCTTGTAGCCGCCGTTGGCAAAGGTGCTCCAGCCGGTGGCGATTTCCATCGGCGTGAGGGTCGCGGTACCCAAGGCCAGGGACAGGTTTGGCGGCAGGTCCGACTTGGCGAAGCCAAAGCGCGTCATGTAGTCGATGGTCTTGCCTACGCCCATCGCCTGCAACAGGCGGATCGACACCAGGTTGCGTGACTTGTACAGCGCCTCGCGGATACGGATCGGGCCGAGGAACGTGTTGGTGTCATTCTTCGGACGCCAGACCTTGTCCAGATATTCATCGACAAACACGATTGGCGCGTCGTTGACCAGGCTGGCGGCGGTGTAGCCGTTGTCCAGCGCGGCACTGTAGACAAACGGCTTGAAACTGGAGCCCGGCTGGCGCTTGGCCTGGGTAGCGCGGTTGTAGTTGCTCTGCTCGAAGGCAAAGCCGCCGACCAGTGCGCGGATCGCACCGTTCTGCGGGTCCAGGGACACCAGGGCGCCCTGGGCGAGCGGCACCTGGCTGAATTTGAGGCTGTCATCCTTTTGGCGTTGCACGCGGATCAAATCACCCACCTGGGCCACGTCGGATGGCTGCTTGGGCATCGGGCCCATGCTGTTGGTGTTCAGGAACGGGCGTGCCCACTTCATGCTGTCCCAGGCTACATGGGCTTCGCCAGAGCGGGTCAGCACTTGGATGCCGTCCTTGGTTACCTGGGTGACGATGGCCGGGTCCAGGCCGCTGATCGAACGCTGTTTGCCCAATTCGGTGGTCCAGGCACTCAGGGTCTTGCCCGGCAGGCGCGACTCGGGGCCACGGTAGCCGTGACGCTGGTCATAAGTGATCAGGCCTTCATGTACCGAATGGTTGGCGATTTCCTGCAAGTTGCTCGGCACCGTCGTGGTGACGCGGAAACCTTCGGTGTAGGCCTCGCTGCCATAACGGCCAACCATCTCGGCGCGGGCCATTTCGGCGATATAGGGTGCATTCACTTCTGGGGTCGGCACGTGATAGCTGGCGTTCAGCGGCTCGGCTACGGCACTTTCATAAGCGGCCTGGTCGATCTTGCCCAGTTTGTACATGCGGCCCAGGATCCAGTCACGGCGTTCTTTACTGCGCGCCGGGTTGGCCAGCGGGTTGAAGCGCGACGGTGCCTTGGGCAGGCCGGCGATCATCGCCATTTGCGCCAGGCTGGCGTCACGAATCGACTTGCCATAGTAGACCTGGGACGCGGCCTCGATGCCGTAGGCGCGGTTGCCCAAGTAGATCTTGTTGACGTACAGCTCGAGGATTTCATCCTTGGTCAACTGGCGTTCGATCTGCAGCGCCAGCAGGATTTCGGTGGCCTTGCGGGAAAAGCTGCGTTCGCTGGTGAGGAAGAAGTTCTTCGCCACCTGCATGGTGATGGTGCTGCCACCCGATTGAATGTGTCCACTTTTTACCAATTGCGTGGCTGCACGCACCAGGCTGCTGGGGTCTACGCCGTAGTGGTTGGCGAAATTATCGTCTTCGGCAGACAGCAAAGCGCTGATGAAATTGGGTGGAATGTCGGCGAAACGGATCGGTGTGCGGCGCATTTCGCCGAACTCCGCGATCAGTTTTTCATCGCTGCTGTAGACCCGCAAAGGAATCTGCAACTGGATACTTCTGAGGGCCTCTACGGAGGGCAAACCCGGACTAAGGTAGAGGTAGGCCCCGCTGAGTACGAGCAGCAGCCCGCAAACGATGGCGACAATGGAGTACCCGAAAAACTTCAGCAGACGAATCAAGGCTTTTGGATTTCCAGAGAAAAGAATGAGTTACGCGTCGGGGATGCATGGCAAACGATGGATCGACCCGGGCAGCAGATAAAAAGCGGGAAAAAACGCTGGGCATTAAAGCATTTTTCAGCTTGGGGCGTCATTCGCGAGCCTTGAACAAGCCGACCGAATGCAAGGTGCCTGGCAGCAATCAGGCGAGATGACAGCCGGTATGACAGGGAAAGTTTTGGGGAGTTTTATGGGAAAGGGATTTTTCAGGCGAAAAGTCGACACGGTGTTGGGGGTCGATATCAATGACAGCGGCATCAAGCTGATCGAACTGGGCCGTTCATCAGGCGGTTTCAGCGTCCAGGGCTACGTTATGCAAATGCTGCCGCCCCAGGCGGTGGTGGACGGTACCTTGCTGGACCTTGAGGGTGTGGGCCGTATGCTGCAACAGGCACTGTCGCGCCTGGGTACCTCGGCCCGGTACGCCGCCGTGGCGGTTGCGGGCCCGTCGGTAATTACCCGGCTGATTGACATGGACGCCGGCCTCAGTGATGAGGAAATGGCCTGGAAGATCCAGATGGAAGCCGACCAGTTCATCCCCTATCCATTGGACGAGGTGTCCATCGACTTTCAGGTTCAAGGGCCATCGGCTCAAGGCCCGCAGTGGGTAGAGGTGATGCTGGCGGCGTGCCTGCGTGAGCAGGTCGAAGCGCGCGAGGCGGTTTTGGCCCTGGCGGGGCTGGTGCCGCGGGTGGTCGATGTAGAAGGGTTTGCATTGGAGCGCGCTTGCCTTCAGGATTTTGCCAGCTTCACGCCGGGTCATAGAGTCGATGGTGCACAATGGGCCTTGGATGCCCAAGGGATGGGAGTGGCTTGCGGGCTGGCCCTTAGGAGTTTCGCTGGATGACACGAATCAATCTTTTGCCTTGGCGCCAGGCCCTCGCGGAGCGCAGGCGCAAATACCTGTTGGTGCTATTGCTGGCGTTTGCCTGCGTGGCGCTCGCGGCACTGTGGTTGGCTGATCAAGTGATCGACCAGGCGATAGACCGGCAGGTAAGCCGCAACAGCCGCCTGGAAGAGCACATCGCTACCCAGGACTCGCGGATCAGGACTATCGACGACTTGCAGGCGCGAAGCCAGCAACTGGCCGAACGCATGAAGGTGGTTCAGGACCTGCACGATGCCCGCTCTTCCGGTGCCCGATTGTTCGAGCAATTGGCTCGCTCGGTGCCTGAAGGTGTCCATCTGCATGAGGTGGTTGCGAACGGCGACACCATCAGCATTCGCGGCACGGCAGAAAGCAACCAGGATATCGCCCGTTTGATGCAGCAACTCAAGCCAATCCACGGCTCCAGTTCGACCCGTCTGCAGCGCGTGCAAGCCGAAGGTGCACGCGGCGAAAGTGAATTCCAGCTGATGGTGCGCCAGGGAGAGTCCAGCGAGGCGCAACCATGAGCCTGCCCAGGCTCGATTTTTCCACGCTCTCTTACAACGCTGCCAAATGGTCCCTGCCGGGCAAGGTGCTGCTTGGCTGTGCGCTGGCCGGCATGGTGTTAGTGCTAGGCGAGGTTTCGCATGGGGGGCCGCAGCGGGAGCGATTGCACGGGCTTGAGGCGCGGGAGCAGGCGCTGCAGCAGCAACTCAGAGAAAAGACCGGCCTGGCCGCGAGCCTTGAGGTGCGCACCCGGCAAGTCCGGAGCATGGAAGACAATCTTGCCAGCCTTCTAGGGCAATTGCCCGGCGAGTCCGAGGTGCCTGCCGTGCTGGAAGACATCGCCCGGCTGGCGGCTGTTCATGGGGTGTGGGTCGAAGGCATCACCGTGCTGGATGAAGCGCCTCGGCAGCTTTATATCGAACAACCCATGCAGATAAGCGCGTCCGGGGTTTACCACGACCTGGCGACGTTTGTCAGTGCCTTGGGTGGGTTGCCACGGGTCGTTACCGTGCAGGATATTGCGCTCCGGCATCAGGGCGCCTTGTTGCGTCTGAACATGCTCGCCAAGACCTATCGCAGCACCCTGCAAAACGGCAAGGCCCGTCAGGTGCTCGACCCAGGGCCGCAATTTGTCTACGAACCCTCGTCCTTGCGCGACCCGTTCACGCCGCCCGCCTTGCAGGCGCCGCACGTTCCGGGCCGCCCGGCCTTTGCCCCGGATTTCACCCGGCGACGGGGACTGTTGGAGGGTATGCGCCTCGATCAGTTCGAAATGGTCGGTACGTTGTCCCGTGGTGCGCAGGCCTTTGCCTTGTTGCGGGCTGGGGCCAGGGTGTATCGGCTGGCGGTGGGTGATTACCTGGGGCCGGACCATGGCCAGGTCACGGCCATTCAAGACGCTGCTGTCGAGCTGGTGGAGCTGTTTCCCGATGGACAGGGCGCCTGGCTGGAACGCCCGCGAACCCTTGTGCTGAACGTCAACTCATAACGGAATCAAACAATGAAAAGGACCTTCTCGTCCTTCGGTGTGGCGCTATGGATAGCGTTGACGGCACCGATGGCTGCTGCTGTGCCCAATCGCCTGGACCTTATCCAACTGCCGCCGCCCGACAGTGCCCAGCCGTTCAGCTATACAGGCGCCAAGCTGACCCTGAATTTCCAGGACATCGACCTGCGCGCGGTCTTGCAGCAAATTGCCGATGTCGCCGGGCTCAACCTGGTGACCAGCGATGATGTGCAGGGCTCGATCACCCTGCGGCTCAAGGATGTGCCCTGGGACCAGGCTCTGGACCTGGTACTGCAAACCAAGGGCTTGGACAAGCGAGTCAAGGCGGGCGTGTTGCTGGTGGCGCCCGCCGATGAATTGGCTGCTCGCGAGCTGTTGATGCTGGAGTCGCGCAAGCAGATGGCCGAGCTGGCGCCCTTGCGTCGGGAGCTGCTGCAGGTCAATTACGCCAAGGCCGCCGACCTGGCCAAGCTGTTTCAGTCGGTGACCGGCTTTGAGGGCGCCACCGATGAGCGCGGTTCGGTGGCGGTGGATGACCGCACCAACAACATCATCGCCTACCAGACTGGCGAGCGGCTCGAAGAGCTGCGGCGCATCGTGGCGCAACTGGATATCCCGGTACGCCAGGTCATGATCGAGGCGCGGATTGTGGAGGCCAATGTCGACTACGACAAAAGCCTGGGTGTGCGCTGGGGTGGGCGGCTCACCCGCGGCAACAGCGGCGTTGGCGGTATTGGCAAGCCGCTGGCGGAGGGTGCCGAGCCGCCGCAAAACCCACCCAGTTCACCCTTTGTCGACTTGGGGTCGCTGGCCGGAACCTCGGGCCTGGGGATCGCCTATATCACCGACAACCTGTTGCTGGACCTTGAGCTGACCGCCATGGAAAAAACCGGCAACGGTGAGATCGTCTCGCAGCCCAAGGTCGTCACCTCCGACAAAGAGACTGCACGCATCCTCAAAGGCACCGAGATTCCTTATCAGGAATCCACCTCCCAGGGTGCCACCTCGGTGTCGTTCAAAGAGGCCTCGCTGTCGCTTGAAGTCACGCCGCAAATCACTCCCGACGACCATGTGATCATGGCGGTCAAGGTCACCAAGGATGAGCCCGACTACCTGAACCGACTCAATGACGTGCCGCCGATCAAGAAAAACGAGGTCAACGCCAAGGTTCTGGTCAGGGATGGCGAGACCATCGTCATTGGCGGGGTTTTCTCCAACACCCAAAGCAAAGTGGTAGATAAAGTGCCATTTTTGGGCGATGTGCCGTATCTTGGCCGCCTTTTCCGGCGCGATGTGCTGGCGGAGAAAAAATCCGAGCTGCTGGTGTTCCTGACTCCGCGTATCATGAATAACCAGGCGATTGCTGTGAGTCGTTGATTCTGTGCGAAATTTGATTCTTGTAGGGCCGATGGGGGCTGGAAAAAGCACCATCGGCCGTTTGCTGGCCAAAGAGCTGCGCCTGCCGTTCAAAGATTCCGACAAGGAAATTGAATTGCGCACGGGTGCCAATATCCCATGGATCTTCGATAAAGAAGGCGAGCTGGGCTTTCGTGACCGCGAGCAGGCGATGATTGCCGAGCTGTGCGGCTGCGATGGCGTGGTATTGGCGACTGGCGGTGGCGCCGTCATGCGCGATGAAAACCGTCGGGCGCTGCATGCCGGTGGTCGGGTGGTGTATTTGCACGCGTCGGTCGAACAGCAGGTGGGCCGTACCGCCCGTGATCGCAATCGCCCGTTGCTGCGCACCGCCGACCCGGCGAAAACCCTGCGGGACCTGCTGGCGCTGCGCGATCCGCTGTATCGGGAAATCGCCGATCTGGTGGTGGAAACCGATGAGCGGCCACCTCGGATGGTCGTACTTGACATCCTTGAGCGCCTGCAACGGTTGCCACCCCGTTAAAGCCTGGCCCGAAATGCGCTATTCTCGGCGGCGCGCCATGACCTTATAAGGTATGGCGTAGAGCCACCAGGCGGTGTCGAGAGGTCGACAGTGCCGGTCGTTAATACATCTTCAACGCGGGGACACATGCAGACACTTAAGGTCGATCTAGGCGAGCGCAGCTACCCGATCCACATTGGCGCAGGTCTGTTGGACCAGCCCGAACTGCTTGCGCCGCATATTGCCGGCCGACAGGTGGCGATCATCTCCAACGAAACGGTCGCGCCGCTGTATCTTGAGCGTCTGAGCCGCAGCCTGGCGGCGTACTCGGTGATCTCCGTGGTGTTGCCTGACGGCGAAGCCCACAAAAACTGGGAAACCCTGCAACTGATCTTTGATGGCCTGCTGACTGCGCGCCATGACCGTCGAACCACTGTGGTCGCCCTGGGCGGCGGTGTGATTGGCGACATGGCCGGGTTTGCCGCGGCCTGCTACCAGCGCGGCGTGGATTTCATCCAGGTGCCGACCACCTTGCTGTCCCAGGTCGATTCGTCGGTGGGTGGCAAGACCGGTATCAACCACCCGTTGGGCAAGAACATGGTCGGCGCGTTCTACCAGCCTCAGGCTGTGCTGATCGACACCGCTACCCTCAACACCTTGCCGCCGCGCGAGCTGTCGGCGGGGCTGGCGGAAGTCATCAAGTACGGCCTGATTTGCGATAAGCCGTTCCTGACCTGGCTGGAAGAACACATGGACGCCTTGCGCGCCCTCGATCAGGTAGCCCTGACCGAAGCGATCTCCCGCTCTTGCGCGGCCAAGGCGCTGGTGGTCAATGCCGACGAGCGCGAGTCCGGCGTGCGGGCCACGCTGAACCTGGGCCACACCTTCGGCCATGCGATCGAAACGCACATGGGCTATGGTGTGTGGCTGCATGGGGAGGCCGTGGCGGCTGGTACGGTGATGGCATTGGATATGTCGCAGCGCCTGGGCTGGATCAGCGCCCAAGAGCGCGATCGCGGTATCCGCCTGTTCCAGCGTGCCGGTTTGCCGGTCGTTCCGCCCACGGAGATGACCGAGGCGGATTTCCTTGAACATATGGCGATAGACAAGAAAGTGATCGACGGTCGACTTCGACTGGTACTGCTGCGCCACATCGGCGAAGCCGTGGTGACCGACGATTATCCAAAAGAGATTCTACAGGCCACGCTGGGAGCGGATTACCGCGCCCTGGCCCAGCTCAAAGGTTAATAAGACCCGATGACTAGTTTGCATGCCGACGAGGCGTTCCTCGGCCATTATCACTTGAGCCACGACCCCTTCGCTCCACGGGTGCCGGGTTTCAAGTTCTTCCCCGCCCAGCGCAAGCCGGTACTGGGGCAGTTGCATCACCTCGCGCGCTACAGCCAGTTGCTGCTGGTGGTGACCGGCCCTCTGGGCAGCGGCAAGACCTTGCTGCGCCAGGCGCTTGTGGCCAGCACCAACAAACAATCGGTGCAGAGCGTGGTGGTATCGGCCCGCGGTGCCGGTGATGCGGCTGGCGTACTGCGCGAGGTGGCGCAAGCGTTGAACGTCTCCAACGCCGAGCCGAACGCGATTCTCAAGCAGGTGGTGCAATTGGGCCTGACCGGCCAGGAAGTCTACCTGTTGGTAGACGACGCCGAGCAGCTCGACGAATCGGCCCTGGAAGCCTTGCTGGCGCTGGCAGCGGGTACGCCGGAAGGTCGCCCGCATGTGTTCCTGTTCGGTGAGTCGTCGTTGATCGCCGATCTGGAGCAGATCAGCGGTGAGCAGGAGCTGTTTCACGTCATCGAGTTGCAGCCGTACGAAGAGGAAGAAACCCGCGAATACCTTGCACAACGTCTTGAAGGCGCAGGGGCGGGTATCGAACTTTTCACCGCTGCGCAGATCTCTGATATTCACGAAAGCTCCGATGGCTGGCCTGGAAATATCAACCAGGTTGCCCGCGATGCCATGATCGAAGCCATGATTGCCAGCCGCTCTGCGGTCAAGCGTCCAAAGATGGGGTTCACTATGCCTAAGAAGCACGTATTGGCTATTTCCGCCGTTGTCGTGGTCGCTGTTGCCGCCGCCTGGTTGATCCCGGGCCGCAACAAAGCACCGACAACCACTGGCGCGCCAACCGAACAGGCGCAGTTGCCACTGGGCAAGCCCACGCCAAACGTCGAATTTGCCAACTCCGGCCAACCGACCAACCTGCCGATGGTCGGCCAACCTGTGATGCGCGGCCCTCTGGCAGAAGAAGCCGGTGGCATCTCCGAAGGCGACGACGGTGTGCCGGTGGAAGGCTCCAGCGCCACGCCGCCGACCGTGACCACCACCGCGCCACCTGCAGGCGTACCGGCCGGTGTGCCAGCGACGCCGGTTGCTCCGGTCGCCAAGCCGACTCCGACGCCGGCGCCCACCGTTGCTACCGCCAAGCCTGCTCCGGTGACCAAGCCTGTCGCACCAGCGCCAGCCGCCAAACCAGCCCCTGCCGCCAAGCCAGCGGAAAAACCAGCCGCCACCGTTGCCAAGGCCGGCGCTGCTGGCAGCAGCTGGTACAGCAGCCAGCCTACCGGTAACTTTGTGGTGCAAATCCTCGGCACCAGCTCCGAAGCCAATGCCCAGGCATTCGTCAAAGAGCAGGGCGGCCAGTACCGTTATTTCAAGAAAGTGCTCAACGGCAAGCCTCTCTATGTGATCACCTACGGCAGCTTCCCAAGCCGCGCCGCAGCCGATTCTGCCATCAAGGCCTTGCCAGCGAAGGTTCAGGCTGGTAAACCTTGGCCTCGCACTGTTGCCAGCGTTCAACAAGAACTGGCAGCAACTCGCTGAAGATCCGGCGGCCTTACCCAGGCCGCCCTCCCGGCACCTCAAAAAAATCCGCAAGTGCGTGCAGTCTCCCGAGACCGCGCGCTTTGTGGTGTCTGCGTCACAGTGGCTTTTGAGTCGTAGCGGTCAGAATTAAAAAAGTTTTGACTAGCACAGCATATCGCTTTAAACCTTTCATAAATGCGACATAGATTTGCGACATTTCGTCGCTAAATTTGTGAGCGTCTGTGTCGGTGTGTACAATGACCTCCCTTTTGCCCCCGCTAAGCCGGCGTACGTTCGGCGTGGAAGGTAACCGGTTGAATTGAAAAGAAATTTGCCTCGGTAAAAGAGGCAGCCTGGTGAGAAAGTGTCTATGAAAGCAGGTCTGTACCAACCCGATGAATTCAAGGATAACTGCGGTTTCGGCCTGATAGCCCACATGCAGGGCGAACCCAGTCATACCCTTTTGCAAACGGCCATCGAGGCCCTGACCTGCATGACCCACCGCGGTGGGATCAACGCCGACGGCAAGACCGGTGACGGCTGTGGCTTGCTGATTCAAAAGCCCGACCAGTTCCTGCGCGCTGTCGCCAAAGAGCAATTCGCGGTCGAACTGCCCAAGCAGTACGCCGTGGGCATGGTGTTTTTCAACCAGGACCCGGTAAAAGCCGAAGCCGCCCGCGAGAACATGAACCGCGAGATCGCCGCCGCCGGCCTGCAAATTGTCGGATGGCGCAAAGTGCCCATCGACACCAGCGTACTCGGCCGCCTGGCCCTGGAGCGCCTGCCGCAGATCGAACAAGTGTTCATCGCCGGCGATGGCCTGAGCGACCAGGACATGGCGATCAAGCTGTTCACGTCCCGTCGTCGTTCGTCGGTGCTCAACGCCGCCGACACCGACCATTACATCTGCAGCTTTTCCCACAAGACCATCATTTATAAAGGCCTGATGATGCCGGCGGACCTCACCGCCTTCTATCCAGACCTTAGCGATGAGCGCCTGCAAACCGCAATCTGCGTGTTCCACCAGCGCTTTTCCACCAATACCCTGCCGAAATGGCCGCTGGCCCAGCCATTTCGCTTCCTCGCCCACAACGGCGAGATCAATACCATCACTGGCAACCGCAACTGGGCCCAGGCCCGTCGCACCAAGTTCGCCAACGATTTGATGGACCTCGAAGAGCTCGGCCCGCTGGTCAATCGCGTGGGTTCCGACTCCTCCAGCATGGACAACATGCTCGAACTGATGGTCACCGGCGGCATCGACCTGTTCCGTGGCGTGCGCATGATCATTCCGCCAGCGTGGCAGAACGTCGAGACGATGGACCCGGACCTGCGTGCGTTCTACGAGTACAACTCGATGCACATGGAACCGTGGGACGGCCCGGCCGGCGTGGTCATGACCGACGGCCGCTATGCGGTGTGCCTGCTCGACCGTAACGGCCTGCGCCCGGCGCGTTGGGTGACCACCACCAACGGTTTCATCACCCTCGCCTCGGAAATCGGCGTGTGGGACTACAAGCCTGAAGACGTGATCGCCAAAGGCCGTGTGGGCCCTGGCCAGATCCTGGCCGTGGACACCGAGACCGGGCAGATCCTCGACACCGACGCCATCGACAACCGCTTGAAGTCCCGTCACCCGTACAAGCAATGGCTGCGCAAGAACGCCCTGCGCATCCAGGCGACCATGGAAGACAACGACCACGGTTCGGCTTTCTATGACGTCGACCAGCTCAAGCAGTACATGAAGATGTACCAGGTCACGTTCGAAGAGCGCGACCAGGTGCTGCGTCCGCTCGGTGAGCAAGGCTACGAGGCCGTCGGCTCCATGGGCGATGACACGCCAATGGCGGTGCTGTCCCAGCGCGTACGCACGCCGTACGACTACTTCCGCCAGCAGTTCGCCCAGGTGACCAACCCGCCGATCGACCCGCTGCGTGAAGCCATCGTGATGTCCTTGGAAGTGTGCCTCGGCGCCGAGCGCAACATCTTCCAGGAATCGCCTGAGCATGCCTCCCGCGTGATCCTCAGCTCGCCGGTCATTTCCCCGGCCAAATGGCGCTCGCTGATGACCCTGGAGCGTCCGGGCTTCGATCGTCAGATCATCGACCTGAACTACGACGAGAGCCTGGGCCTTGAAGCCGCAGTGCGTAACGTTGCTGACCAGGCTGAAGAAGCCGTGCGTGCCGGTCGTACCCAGATCGTACTGACCGACCGCCACATTGCGCCTGGCAAGTTGCCGATCCACGCGTCCCTGGCGACCGGTGCGGTGCACCACCGCCTGACCGAAAAAGGCCTGCGCTGCGACTCCAACATCCTCGTGGAAACCGCCACTGCCCGCGACCCGCATCACTTTGCGGTGCTGATCGGTTTCGGCGCTTCGGCGGTGTACCCGTTCCTCGCGTACGAAGTGCTGGGTGACCTGATCCGTACCGGTGAAGTGCTGGGAGACCTCTATGAGGTGTTCAAGAACTACCGCAAGGGCATCACCAAGGGCCTGCTGAAGATCCTGTCGAAGATGGGTATCTCCACCGTCACCTCCTACCGTGGCGCGCAGTTGTTCGAAGCCATCGGTCTGTCCGAAGAAGTCTGCGAGCTGAGTTTCCGTGGCGTACCGAGCCGCATCAAGGGTGCGCGTTTCGTCGACATCGAAGCCGAGCAAAAAGCCCTGGCCGCCGAAGCCTGGAGCGCGCGCAAGCCGATCCAGCAAGGTGGCCTGCTCAAGTTCGTGCACGGTGGCGAATACCATGCCTACAACCCGGACGTGGTCAACACCCTGCAAGCCGCTGTGCAGCAGGGCGACTACGCCAAGTTCAAGGAATACACGAGCCTGGTGGATAACCGCCCGGTGTCGATGATCCGCGACCTGTTCAAAGTGAAGACCCTGGACACGCCGATGGACATCAGCCAGGTCGAGCCGCTGGAGTCGATCCTCAAGCGCTTCGACTCCGCCGGTATTTCCCTGGGCGCCCTGTCGCCCGAGGCTCACGAAGCCCTGGCCGAAGCCATGAACCGCCTGGGTGCGCGTTCCAACTCCGGCGAAGGCGGTGAAGACCCGGCGCGCTACGGCACGCTCAAAAGCTCGAAGATCAAGCAGGTGGCCACCGGCCGTTTCGGGGTGACCCCGGAGTACCTGGTGAATGCCGAGGTGCTGCAGATCAAGGTGGCCCAAGGCGCCAAGCCGGGTGAGGGTGGTCAATTGCCAGGCGGTAAGGTAAACGGTTTGATCGCCAAGCTGCGCTATGCGGTGCCGGGCGTGACGTTGATCTCGCCACCGCCGCACCACGACATTTACTCGATTGAAGACTTGTCGCAGCTGATTTTCGACTTGAAACAAGTCAACCCCCAGGCCCTGGTCTCGGTGAAACTGGTGGCAGAAGCCGGCGTCGGCACCATCGCCGCCGGTGTGGCCAAGGCCTATGCCGACCTGATCACCATCTCCGGCTACGACGGCGGCACCGGCGCTTCGCCGCTGACCTCGATCAAGTACGCCGGTGCACCGTGGGAGCTCGGCCTGGCCGAAACCCACCAGACCCTGCGCGGCAACGACCTGCGCGGCAAGGTGCGAGTACAGACCGACGGCGGCCTGAAAACCGGCCTCGATGTGATCAAGGCCGCGATCCTCGGCGCCGAAAGTTTCGGCTTCGGTACTGCGCCCATGATCGCCCTGGGCTGCAAATACCTGCGCATCTGCCACCTGAACAACTGCGCCACCGGCGTGGCGACTCAGAACGAGAAACTGCGCAAGGATCACTACATCGGCACCGTCGACATGGTGGTGAATTTCTTCACCTACGTCGCCGAAGAAACCCGTGAGTGGCTGGCCAAATTGGGCGTGCGTTCGCTGGAAGAGCTGATCGGTCGCACCGACCTGTTGGACATCCTCGAAGGCCAGACCGCCAAGCAACAATATCTGGACCTCACGCCGCTGTTGGGCAGCGATCACATCCCGGCAGACAAGCCACAATTCTGCCAGGTGGACCGCAACCCACCGTTCGACAAAGGCCTGCTGGCCGAGAAAATGGTCGAAATGGCCGGCTCCTCGATCAACGACGCCAGCGGTGGCGAATTCGCCCTGGATATTTGCAACTGCGACCGTTCCATCGGCGCACGCATCTCCGGCGAAATCGCACGCAAGCACGGCAACCAGGGCATGGCGAAAGCGCCGATCACCTTCCGCTTCAAGGGCACTGCGGGCCAGAGCTTCGGCGTGTGGAACGCCGGCGGCCTGCACATGTACCTGGAAGGCGACGCCAACGACTACGTGGGCAAGGGCATGACTGGCGGCAAACTGGTCATCGTTCCGCCGGCTGGCAGTGTGTACAAGACCCAGGACAGTGCCATCATCGGCAACACCTGCCTGTACGGCGCCACCGGTGGCAAGCTGTTTGCCGCAGGTACTGCCGGTGAGCGTTTCGCCGTGCGTAACTCCGGTGCTCACACCGTGGTGGAAGGCACTGGCGATCACTGCTGCGAGTACATGACCGGAGGCTTTGTCGCGGTACTGGGCAAGACCGGTTACAACTTCGGTTCGGGCATGACCGGCGGTTTCGCCTACGTGCTCGACCAGGACAACACCTTCGTCGACAAGGTCAACCACGAGTTGGTCGAGATCCAGCGCATCAGCGGCGAAGCCATGGAATCCTACCGGAACCACTTGCAGCACGTGCTGGACGAGTACGTCGAGGAAACCGGCAGCGAATGGGGTCGCAACCTCGCCGAAAACCTCGATGATTACCTGCGTCGTTTCTGGCTGGTCAAGCCCAAGGCTGCCAACCTGAAATCGTTGCTTTCCAGCATCCGTGCCAACCCGCAGTGATATGCGCCTGAACAGTTTGATGAGGTTTTAACATGGCTGAACGTCTGAATAACGACTTCCAGTTCATCGATGTCGGGCGCAAAGATCCGAAGAAGAAACTGTTGCGTCAACGCAAGAAAGAGTTCGTGGAAATCTACGAACCCTTCAAGCCCCAGCACTCGGCCGACCAGGCCCACCGCTGCCTGGGATGCGGTAACCCGTATTGCGAATGGAAGTGCCCGGTGCACAACTTCATTCCCAACTGGCTCAAACTGGTGGCCGAGGGCAACATCCTCGCCGCCGCCGAGCTGTCGCACCAGACCAACACCCTGCCGGAAGTCTGCGGCCGGGTGTGCCCGCAAGACCGTCTGTGTGAAGGTGCCTGCACCCTCAACGACGGCTTCGGCGCGGTGACCATCGGTTCGGTGGAGAAGTACATCACCGATACGGCGTTCGCCATGGGCTGGCGCCCGGACATGTCCAAGGTCAAGCCAACCGGCAAGCGCGTCGCGATCATCGGCGCGGGCCCTGCTGGCCTGGGGTGTGCCGACGTGCTGGTGCGTGGCGGCGTGACTCCGGTGGTGTTCGACAAGAACCCGGAAATCGGTGGCCTGCTGACCTTCGGTATCCCTGAATTCAAGCTGGAAAAAACCGTACTGAGCCACCGTCGTGAAGTGTTCACTGGCATGGGTATCGAGTTCCGCCTCAATACCGAAATCGGCAAAGACATCACCATGGAGCAACTGCTCGCCGAATACGATGCGGTGTTCATGGGCATGGGCACCTACACCTACATGAAGGGCGGCTTTGCCGGTGAGGACTTGCCCGGCGTGTATGACGCGCTCGACTTCCTGATCGCCAACGTCAACCGCAACCTGGGCTTTGAAAAGTCGCCGGAAGATTTCGTCGACATGAAGGGCAAGAAGGTCGTGGTGCTGGGCGGTGGCGACACCGCGATGGATTGCAACCGCACCTCGATCCGCCAGGGCGCCAAGTCGGTGACCTGCGCTTATCGCCGTGACGAAGCCAACATGCCCGGCTCGCGCAAAGAGGTGAAGAACGCCAAGGAAGAAGGCGTGAAATTCCTCTACAACCGCCAGCCGATCGCCATCGTCGGTGAAGACCGTGTGGAAGGTGTGAAGGTGGTCGAGACCCGTCTCGGCGAACCGGACGCCCGTGGCCGTCGCAGCCCCGAGCCGATCCCGGGTTCCGAAGAAATCATCCCGGCCGACGCCGTGGTCATCGCCTTCGGTTTCCGCCCAAGCCCGGCGTCGTGGTTCGAGCAGTTCGAAATCCAGACCGACAGCCAGGGCCGCGTCGTGGCCCCGGAACAAGGCCAGTACAAGCACCAGACCAGCAACCCGAAGATCTTCGCCGGTGGCGACATGGTGCGTGGGTCGGACCTTGTGGTCACCGCGATCTTCGAAGGCCGTAACGCCGCCGAAGGCATCCTGGACTACCTGCAAGTCTGATGATCGTTCCCACGCTCTGCGTGGGAATGCCGCCAGGACGCTCCGCGTCCCGAACAGCATGACGCGGAGCGTGGGAGCGATCCTGCGGCGGCATTGCCGCGACAAATTGACCCGATAGACAAAAGGCACGGTGCATTCCGTGCCTTTTGCGTCGCGCTCTGAGAAAATGCCCGCACTTTTTTTGCGGATGCCGACATGACTGCCCTCAAGAACGACCGTTTCCTTCGTGCCCTGCTCAAGCAACCCGTAGACGTCACCCCGGTGTGGATGATGCGTCAAGCCGGTCGCTATCTGCCGGAATACCGCGCCAGTCGCGCCAACGCCGGTGATTTCATGAGCCTGTGCATGAACCCGGAGTTCGCCTGCGAAGTCACGATGCAGCCGCTGGACCGCTACCCACAACTGGATGCGGCCATCCTCTTCTCCGATATCCTCACCATCCCGGACGCCATGGGCCAAGGCCTGTACTTCGAAACCGGCGAAGGCCCGCGCTTCAAGAAAGTCGTCAGCACCCTGGCCGATATCGAAGCCCTGCCGATCCCTGACCCACACAAAGACCTGGGCTACGTGATGGATGCTGTGAGCACCATCCGCCGCGAGCTCAACGGCCGCGTGCCGCTGATCGGTTTCTCCGGCAGCCCCTGGACCCTGGCCACCTACATGGTTGAAGGCGGCTCGTCGAAAGACTTCCGCAAGACCAAAGCCATGCTCTACGACAACCCGCAAGCCATGCACCTGTTGCTGGACAAGCTGGCGCAGTCGGTCACGTCCTACCTCAACGGCCAGATCATGGCGGGTGCCCAAGTGGTACAGATTTTCGACACCTGGGGTGGCAACCTGTCGGCGGCGGCGTACCAGGAGTTCTCCCTGGCCTACATGCGCAAGATCGTCAGCGGCCTGATCCGTGAGCACGAAGGCCGCAAGGTTCCGGTGATCATGTTCACCAAAGGCGGCGGCCTGTGGCTGGAAAGCATCGCTGACGCGGGCGCCGATGCATTGGGCCTGGACTGGACCTGCGACCTCGGCGAAGCGCGCCGTCGCGTCGGCAACCAGGTTGCCCTGCAAGGCAACATGGACCCGACCGTGCTGTACGCCAAGCCAGAAGCGATCCGCGCCGAAGTCGGACGCATCCTGGCCAGCTATGGCAAGGGCAGTGGCCACGTGTTCAACCTTGGCCACGGCATCACACCGGAAGTGAACCCGGAGCACGCGGGTGCGTTCTTGCGCGCAGTGCACGAACTATCGGCGCAATACCACGAGTAAAACGCAAAACAAAATGTGGGATCTGGCTTGTCGGGTCGCCGCATCGCTGCGATGGCGGCGGCGAATTCAACACCGCTATCGCAGGCAAGCCAGCTCCCACATAAAGCCAGTCGCCTCAGGCTTTCACATGGCCCAGTGGCGGCAACTTCGCCAGCTTCAACGCCACCAGCAACGCGCCAATCAGCAGCGCGACGATAAACCCGCCAATCCCGTTCCACCCGGCAAAGTGCCAGAAAAACCCACCCGCAGTCCCGGCAATGCTCGACCCCACGTAATAGCAGAACAGGTACAGCGACGACGCCTGCCCCTTGGCTTTCACTGCGCGGCGGCCGATCCAGCTGCTGGCGACCGAGTGGGCGCCGAAGAAGCCGAAGGTGAACACCAGCATGCCCGGTACCACCAGCCACAAAGGCGTGAACAGCGTCAGGGCCATGCCGGCGAGCATCAGCACAATGGTGCCCCATAGTACGCGGCGGCGGCCGAGGCGGTCGGCCAGGGAGCCGATTTTCGCCGAGCTGTAGATGCCCGAGAGGTACACCACTGACAGCAAACCGACCACCGCCTGGCTCAGCTCGTAGGGGGAGGCCAGCAGGCGATAGCCGATGTAGTTGAACATCGTCACGAACGCGCCCATCAGCAGGAAGGCTTCAAGGAACAGCCACGGCAGGCCGGCGTCCTTGAAGTGCATGACAAAGCCGTCCACCAGGCTGCGTGGCTTGAGGCTGCTGGCGCGGAAGTTGCGCGATTCGGGGAGGATCTTCCAGAACACCGTGGCAGCGATCAACGCCAGGGCGCCGATGATCAGCATTGCGGTGTGCCAGCTGACGAAGTCGATCAACACGCCGATGATCAGGCGCCCGCTCATGCCCCCAATCGCGTTGCCGCCGATGTACAGGCCCATGGCCAGGCCGATGTGCTGCGGGTGGATCTCTTCGCTGAGGTAGGTCATGGCCACGGCGGCCAGGCCGCTCAAGGACAAGCCCACCAGTGCACGCATCAACAGGATGCCCTCCCAGCTCGGCATCAAGCCGCTGGCGATGGTGGCCAGCGCCGCACAGAACAACGCAGCGACCATCACCGGCTTGCGCCCCAGCCTGTCGGATATCGGCCCGGTGATCAGCAGGCCGCAGGCGAGCATGGCGGTCGCGACGGACAAAATCAGGCTGCTTTGCGCCGCATTGATGGAAAACTCGTGGGACAGCGCCGGCATCATCGGCTGCACGCAATACAACAGCGCAAAGGTGGCGAAGCCGCCGGAGAACAGCGCCAGCACGGTGCGCATGAACATCGGCGTGCCTTTTTCGATGTACGCGTCGTTGAGCTGCGCCACCACGTCATCAAGGGCTGAGGGCGGGGTGTGTTGGGCAAGTGGAGCAACAGCAGGATTCACGAGGGACCTCGGGGAGGAAAGTCTGCCAGGACTGACAATACGAAAAAGCATATAGCTGGCTAATGATTCTTTCCAATATATTGTTCGACCTGTTTGATAGCTTTTACGACCTAATGAGGCTTGCATGGAATTTCGCCATTTGCGCTACTTCATCGCCGTTGCCGAAGAACTGCACTTCGGCCGCGCCGCGCAGGTGCTGGGCATCTCGCAGCCGCCCCTGAGCCAGCAGATCCAGGCGCTGGAACACGAGCTGGGCGCACGCTTGTTCGAGCGTACCAATCGTCGGGTCGAGCTGAGCGAGGCCGGGCGTTTGTTCTTGCAAGAGGCACGGTTGGTGCTGGCCCAGGTCGACAAGGCGGCAGATGTGGCGCGGCGTGCGCAGTTGGGGGAACTGGGTGAATTGAAGATCGGCTTCACCTCGTCTGCGCCGTTCAACGCCAGCATTCCCCAGGCGATCTTCGCCTTCCGCCAGGCATTCCCGGCGGTGCATCTGAACCTGCAAGAAATGAGCAGCACCCAAGTAGCCGAGTCGCTGGTGGACGAGTCGATTCAGGTTGGGTTGATGCGGCCTTTGCCCTTGCCCGACTCACTGAACGTGATCGAGTTGATGCGCGAACCCTTGGTCGCGGTATTGAGCGCCGGCCACCCGTTGGCGCAAGGCAGTGAGCGCGGCTTGCATCTGGAGCAATTGGCCGAGGAGCCTTTCGTATTCTTCCCGCGCAGTTACGGCAGCGGCTTGTACGCGCAGTTGCTCAACCTCGCTCGCGACGCCGGGTTCAGCCCGCACTTTGCTCAGGAAGCAGGGGAAGCAATGACCATCATCGGCCTTGTGGCGGCGGGGTTGGGGGTGTCGGTGCTGCCGGCGTCTTACCAGCGCATCCGCATTGATGGCGTGGTCTATCGCACCTTGCTCGACCCGCAGGCAGTGACGGCGGTGTGGCTGGTGCAGCGCAAGGGCGCGCAAACGCCAATGGCGAAAGGGTTTGTGGAGTTGTTGACGCGTAAGGCCGCTCAATAACCTGTGGCGAGGGAGCTTGCTCCCGCTGGGTCGCGTAGCGGCCCTAAAAAATGGGCCTGCTGCGCAGTCCAGCGGGAGCAAGCTCCCTCGCCACAAGGGGGTCAGTTTTGGGGCGAAGTATTTGCTTCATTCACGCTGTAAGTACGCAACCCCGCCAGAATATCCCGATCCAGCATGCTCACCCAACGGTTGTAGTTGCGATGGATCTTACCGTCCTTGTAGCCCAGGTCGCGGCTGTCGCGGTAGGTGATGGCGTAGCTGTTGCGGGTGTAGCGGATGTCGATTGCGGCGTAGAACTGGCCGCGCACGGTGATCTCGGCCTGCACCAGTTGCGGGCTCAGGCGTTGTACCGTCCACTCGCGTTTTTGCAGGGCGGCGACGATCACCTGTTTCATTTTTTCTTCGCTGACCTGGCTCGTGGCCGGCAACTCGTGCTGGGTGTTGAGCACCGGTTTGCTGGTGCAGCCAGCCGTGGTCAGCAGGGCCAGCGTGATCAGGGTAGCGCGTAGCAGGGAAGACATTCCGTTTTCTCCAGTCGATTAAAAAGTCAGCTCCAGCGGCGGAAGATCAACGAGGTGTTGACGCCGCCGAAGGCAAAGTTGTTGTTCATCACGTAGTCGTTGTGCATCTGGCGAAAGCCACCTTGCAGGTAGTCCAGCTCGCCGCATTGCGGGTCGACCGCGTCCAGGTTGAAGGTGTGCACGTACTGGTCGCGGTTCATCATCTCGATGCTGAACCACGATTCCAGCGCGCCGCAGGCACCCAGGGTGTGGCCGAGGAAACTCTTCTGTGAACTGATCGGCATGCGGCTGCCAAACAGGCTGCTGGTGGCCAGGGTTTCAGCGATGTCGCCCTGATCGGTAGCCGTGCCGTGGCCGTTCACGTAGCCAATGGCGGACGGTTCAAGACCTGCGTCTTCCAGGGCCAGCTCCATGGCGCGGCGCATGGTTTTCTGTTCCGGGCGGGTGGTGTGCTGGCCGTCGGCGTTGCTGCCGAAGCCGACCAGCTCCGCATGAATATGCGCGCCTCGCGCGAGTGCGTGTTCCAACTCTTCGAGCACCAACATGCCGCCACCTTCACCGATCACCAGGCCATCGCGGCCGCTGTCGTAGGGGCGCGGGCTGGTTTGCGGCGCATCGTTTTTCAGGCTGGTGGCGTACAACGCATCGAACACCATGGCTTCGGTGGGGCACAGTTCTTCTGCGCCGCCCGCGAGCATCAACGGCAGGCGCCCGAACTTGATTGCCTCATAGGCGTAGCCGATGCCCTGGCTGCCGCTGGTGCAGGCGCTGGAGGTAGGAATCAGCCGGCCCGTGAGGCCAAAGAAGATACTGATATTTGCCGCCGTGGTGTGGGGCATCATGCGTACATAGGAATTGGCATTGAGCCCCTCGGCCACCGAATTGAGCAGCATATTGCCGAACGCCTTGATCTCATCGGTGCTGCCGGTGGACGAGCCACAGGCCACGCCCATGCGTCCGTCCTTGATCGACTCGTCACCGAGCAGGCCGGCGTCTTGCAAGGCCTGCTCCGCCGCCCACACGGCCAGGCGCGAGACGCGGCCCATGCTGCGCAGTTGTTTGCGCGTCCAGTGAGCGGGCACGACGAAATCGTCGATAGGGCCGGCCAGGCGCGTGTTCAGTTCGGTGAAACGGTCCCACTCATCCATGCGCCGAATGCCGCTGCGGTTGGCGCGAAAATTGGCGGCGATGGTGTCCCAGTCGCTGCCCAGGGAGGTCACGCCGGCCATGCCGGTGACGACAACGCGCTTCATCAGCACAGGCCCCCGTTCACGGCCAGCACCTGGCGCGTGATATAGCCGGCTTCGGCCGACATCAGGAAGTTCACGGCGCCGGCGACTTCTTCCGGCGTGCCCATGCGTTGGGCCGGGATCATTTTCATCAGTTCTTCTACCGGCACGTTTTCATCCAGCATCGCGGTGTCGATCAGGCCCGGCGCCACGCAGTTGACGGTGATCTTGCGCTTGCCCAATTCGATGGCCAGCGCCTTGGCCGCGCCGATCAAGCCGGCTTTGGAGGCGCTGTAGTTGACCTGGCCGCGGTTGCCGATCAATCCGGACACCGAGGTAATGCACACGATACGCCCGGCGGCGCGGCGCCGAATCATCGGCATCATCACCGGGTGCAGCACGTTGTAGAAGCCATCCAGGTTGGTGCGCATCACCACATCCCAATCGTCTTCCGACAGCGCAGGAAAGGCGCCGTCGCGGGTCAGGCCGGCATTGAGCACCACGCCGTAGTAGGCGCCATGCTGCTCCACATCGGCCTCAAGGATCTCTTTGCACGCAGCGCGATCGGCCACGTCGAACTGCAGCACGCGTGCCTCGCGCCCCAGGGCTTGGACCTCGAGCTGTACCGCGTCGGCTTCGGCACGACCGCTGCGGCAATGCAGCACAATGTCATGGCCGGCCTGGGCCAGGCGCAGGGCAATGGCGCGGCCGATACCACGGCTGGAGCCGGTGACCAGTACGGATTCAGTCATGGCGTATCGTCCTTCGATTCATCTAAATAGTTGGCCGCCTGGGGCGGTCGAAATACGTTTAGGCGCGCGCTGGCCTGGATACCGTCGCCGGTGAGGTGGCATTCGAACACACCCATGCCGTTGTCGTCTTCCAGGGAGCGCAGGCCGTGGATATTCAGCTCGGCACCGGCCGGGAAGTGCTCCACGTTGCACTCGAACTTACGTGTGCCCAACAGGAAACCGAGTTCCACGGCCTTGCCTTGCTGGCGTGCATGGCAACCGGCATAGGCGGCTACGCTTTGCGCCATCAGCTCGATGCCGACCCAGGCTGGCAGGCTACCGTCAGCACGGTTGAACAGGCCGCCGGGCTTGACGGTGACGCGGGTGTGGATCTGCTCTTCATCGAACGACAGCACCTGGTCGATCAGGATCATGTCGCCCGCATGGGGCAGCAGTTCGGCGAGTGGCCAATCGATCATGGGGCCTCTGCGATTATCAGGCTGACATTGTTACCGCCGAAGGCAAACGAGTTGCTCATCAGGCAGGGTTTTTTCAAGCTGTCGCCGCTGCGCACCCATTGCAAGGCGGGCAGCGCCGGGTCGGGATGGCCGTCCCATACGTGGGGTGGCAGCAGGCGATGGGTCAGGCTCAGCCAGCAGAACGCGGCTTCCAGTGCCCCGGCAGCGCCGAGGGTGTGGCCGGTCATGGGCTTGGTCGATGAGCAGGCGACGCCGCCGGGAAACAGGCTGGCGACCGCCAGGCTTTCCATGGCGTCGTTGTGTTGGGTCGCGGTGCCGTGCAGGTTCAGGTAGCCGATCTGCTCGGGCGAAAGCTTTGCACTGGCCAGGGCCTTGCGCATGGCCAGCAACGCGCCCTTGCCGCTGGGCTCGGGCGCAGAGATATGGTGCGCGTCGCAACTGGCGCCGCTGCCCAGCAAGGCGATGGGGGCCGGCTCGCGGCTCATCAGGAACAGCACCGCCGCTTCACCGATATTGATGCCGTTGCGGTTCACCGAGAACGGATTACAGCGCTCGGCAGACACCGCTTCCAGCGCGGTAAACCCGTTCAGCGTCAGCTTGCACAGGCTGTCCACGCCGCCGCAAATCACCGCATCGCACACCCCCAGGTCCAACAGGCGCTGGGCACTCATCAATGCACGGGCGCTGGAGGTGCAGGCGGTGGAAATCACATAGGCCGGGCCGCTTACTTTCAACCAGTCGGCGAGGAAGTTGGCCGGAGCGCTGAGTTCCTGTTGCTGGTAATCGTAGTCAGCGGGGAACTGCGTGTTCTGCAGGTAATGGGCAATGCCACGGCTGGCTTCGTCAATGCCCGAGGTGCTGGTGCCCAGCACAACCCCGACCCGGTCAGCGCCGTAGGTTTGGATGGCCTGACGAATCTGATCTTCGATCTGCAGCGCCGCTTCCAGCAGCAACTGGTTATTGCGACTGCTTTGCTGGGCCAGTTCCGGGGGCAGGCTCGCCAGTTCGCCGTGTACGGCGGCCACCGGCACTACGCGTTCCGGCACCCAGCCGCTTTCGGCACGCATGCCCGAACAGTCGCCGGCAAACAGCTTGCGGCTGACTTGCGCCTGGCCACGGCCAAGGGCGCAGATCACGCCAAGGGCGTTGAGGTAGGCGGTCATCGGCTCACACCCAGCGGGCTGATGCGGTAACTCAGCGGCGGGTCGGCCATGTTCACGCTGAACACCTCGGAAGACTGATAGACGATCTGCCAGTGGCCCGGCAGCGTGCGCGTCAGGTCCATGGCCTGGGCAGTGGGATACAACGCCGGTACGTCACCGGGCGCGGTCAGGGCAAACAGCAGCGCGGCAAATAGCGTGCGCGCCTGGGGGTTGGGCGGCAGCAAGCCGTCTGCCTGCCACTGCCCATCAAGCAGTTTTTGCCGGGCCAGGGGAATGCCCAGCGGGTCCATCATCGACCAGCGAATCGCGCGGCCTTCGCGCTGGATCACCAGCAGCCAGTCCTGGCTCTGGCCGTCTGCCAGGCGCTGCACATGCAATTGCATCGGCAAGGCCAGGGCCGGCATTTTTTCCGGCAGCGGCGCCTGGCTGGCACAGGCGCTGAGCAGCAACAGGCAACTTATCAACAGCAGGCGCATCATGGGGCCGCATTCTCCACAGGTTTACGGGCCACGCAGTTGACCAGGGTTTCCTCGCGCTGGCCCACGGGCGGTGCCTTGCGCAGGCCCCAACGTTCCAGCAGGCCGAAGTCACTGGAACGGCTCCACCACAAGTAAGGGTACGAAATGTTCTGAGCAGCGAACTCAAAGCCCTGCTCGCGCAGCATCTCCAAGTACTCGTCGGCGCTCTTTTGCACATGCATCGGGTGACGGAACAGCCAGCGAATCACCCAGGTGTCGATGTAGGCTTCGGTGGATTCGGCAAACAGCAGATAGCCGCCCGGCTTGAGCACCCGATAGAACTCCTTGAGTGCGCGATGTTGTTCCACCAGATGATGGAAGGTCTGGTGGCAGAACAGGATATCGACGCTGGCATCCGCTAGGTTGAGGGTCGCGCAGTCGCTGCCGATCAGCTCGACGTCCAGGCCCAGGCGCGCGGCTTCTTCGCGGCTCAGTGCCAGGCTGTGAGGGTCGGCATCCAGGCCGATCAGGCGCGAAGGCGCGAACACCTGATGCAGCAACTGGAAGGATTTGCCCTGGCCGCAACCGGCATCCAGCAACACCGGCGCCACCGGCAGCGGCTCGCTGAACAAGCTGCGCAGGTCATTGATCGCCACGCGCAATACGTGATGCTGCCAGGTATGGCTGCGCAGGAACCAGAAGCCGAACTTGGTTTCTTCGACGTAGTTTTGACTCAGGTAGTTTTTTTCAACGCCAGGGCTGCTCATACCGCTTCACTCGCACAAATATCCGACAACATCCGCAAGCGCCGTTTCGGCTCGCTGACAAACGGGTTGCGTTCATCCCAGGCGTAACCGGCCAGGATAGAGCTGATCATGCGGCGAATCTCCGGTGAACTGCCAGGATGGAAAATCACGTCCTGGAACGTGCCCGCGTACCAGCCCTCGACGTAGCAACGGAAGGTATCGACACCGCGCTTGAGCGGTTCGGCGAACTCGGTTTGCCAGTCCACCGTTTCGCCGCTCAATTGGCGGTGCAGTACTCCTGCGGCCATGCTGGCCGAACGCATGGCAATGGTCACGCCGGAAGAGAACACCGGGTCGAGGAATTCCGCCGCATTGCCCAGTAGCGCAAAGCCTGGGCCGTGCAGGGTTTTGACGTTGGCCGAGTAGCCGCCGATGGTGCGCGCCGGGGTATCCCAGACGGCGTTTTGCAGCACGCCGGACAGGCTTGGGGTTTGCTCGACAAAGCCGCGCAGGCAGGCGTCGAGGTCGCTGTCGGCACCCTCGAAATGCTCTTTGGCTGCGACCACGCCTACCGAGCAACGGCCGTTACTGAACGGGATGGTCCAGAACCAGATATCGCGCTTGGTCGGGTGAGTGGTCACCAGGATTTTGCTGCGGTCAAAGCCTGGGTGTTCGATACGGTCTTCGACGTGGGTGAATACGGCCTGGCGCAGCGGGAAATTCGACGGTGCTTCCAGGTCAAGCAGGCGTGGCAACACACGGCCGTAGCCGCTGGCATCGAGCACGAACCTGGCCTTGAGGTGGTACTCGCTGCCATTCTGGCGGCGCACATGCAAATACCGGCTCTCGGCAGAAAAATCCACGCCGACAATGGTTTGGCCGTAGCGGATTTCCACGCCTTGCAACGCCGCCTGGTCGGCCAGCAATTTGTCGAACTCGCCGCGCTGCACCTGAAAGGTGGTGGGCTTGCCGTTGCTGAAGGTGTCGCTGAAATCAAAGGCACTGTAGCGCTCGCCCCAGGCGAAGGCCGCGCCGGTTTTTACCTGGAAGCCTGCAGCTTGCACAGCGTCGAGCATGCCGGCTTCTTCGATAAAGTCGATGCAGTGCGACAGCAGGCTTTCGCCAATCGAGAAACGCGGGAAATGCTCGCGCTCGATGATCAATACATCATGCCCTTTGCGCTTTAACAGCGCGGCCGCGATGGCACCGGAAGGCCCGGCACCGATCACCACCACCTGGCGACGTTCCATTTCAACTGTGGGCACGAGGGCTCCTTGCCGCATGGGCGCTAATCACATTCATAAGGCGTGTTTCTGGCGGCTGGCCCAGGGTGCCAGCATAAAGCTGAACGCCAGGCCCAGGCTGACCGACAAGCCGAAATTGCTCACGGCCGGTGTACTGGAGACCGCCAGCAGGCCGAACGACAACCAAGTCGTCAGTGCCGCCAGCAGTGTTCCCAACAGGCTGACGGCAGGGCCGCCGATCTGCTCGCGCATCAAAATCGCATAGTCGACGCTGATGGCCGTGACCAGCAGCAGGCCAAACAGGCTGAACAAAGTCAGCGGCTGGCCCAGCCAACCGAGGCTGGCCAGGCTGCACAACGCAGCCAGCAGCGGCAGGGCGACGATACGCAAGGCGCCGCCAAAGCCGAAGGGCGCAATCAGCAATAGCACGATCAGCACGCAAGACAGCAACTTCAATTCGGCAGCACTGATCTGCGTGTCGGCAAACACCCGGTTCAAGTCACCCAAGCGGTCCACCAACTGCACGCCGGGCAAGTTCAGCGCCTGCACCCGCAGCAGCGCCGGGTTGTTCAAGCCTTGCAGGCTGACCATGGCCACCACGCCGCCATCCACCGGGCCCAGCCACAGCGTGCGCCAAGGCTCGGCCAGCGGGCCTTGCATTGCGGCGTCGATGTCTGCGGTGGGCAGCGCCTGCAACTGCGCCACTTCGGCTTGCAGGGCGCTGAGGGGCACGCCGAGGTCCAGTAGCGGTTTCCAGTGTGGCGCCAGGTTGTTCAGCGCCTCGCGCAGCTGTTGTTGCTCGCCGGGAAGGTTGACCAGTTGATTGAGCGCCAGGTAGCCCTGGAGCTTGTCCATCTGCACCAACTGGTCCAAGCGTTTGCCCAAGGCGGCCTGGCGCTCCAGCAACTGCTGCTGATTGTCCGCTCGCACCAGGAAAAACTGGCTGGTGGGCTGGAACCCGGTGATGCGCGCCACGGCCTGGGCTTCCTGCAGCAACTGCGGCGGCGCACCGATCCATTGGCGGATATCGTTTTTAGTGTTCAGTTGCCACAGGCCCGCAGCGCAGAACAGCAGCACCCACACCAGCAGTACCGAACTGGGTACGCGTTTGAGCAGTGCCGTGCGCAGTTGCCATAGGCTTTGGGCGACACGCAGCGGCCATTGCGCCGGGCGCAGTTCCACGCCCTTGAGCAGCGCGGGCAACAGGCACACGGCGCACAAATAGGCACCGACCAAACCGGCAGCCGAGAACACCGCAATCTGGGTCAGCGCCGGGAAAGGCGTCCAGGCCAGCGCCAGGTAGCCGATAGCGCTGGTGGCCAGGCTCAGGCTTAGCCCTGGCAGGGTCAGGCGCAACGCCGGCCAACTGCGCCACGGCTGCAGGCTCCAGCTTTTGGACAGGTAATGCAGCGGGTAATCCACTGCCACGCCGATCAGGCTGGAACCCAGCACCAGGGTCATCACATGCATATGCCCAAACAGCGCCACACATGCCACCGCGCCAAACAGCATGCCCACCAGTACCGGCACGAATGCCAGCAACACCCGCCAGCGTCGGAACGCCAGCAGCAGTAATAACAGGATGCCCAGGGTGGCGCCGCCGCCGACCCAGGTCATTTCCCGAGTGGCCTGCTGTTGCCCGTTGGCCGCATAGAGCAAACCGCTGGCGGCGAGCAGCTGCGCGCCGTGTGCGCTGGCTTGCTCGCGGCTGGCCTTCAGCAAGTCCGCCACTTGCAGCGGCAACTTCATGTCGAAGGCGTTGCCGGTAGTGCGGGCCCGCAGCAGCACCCAGCTTTTGCCGTCGGCATCGGCGATCAAGGCGCCGCTGCCGATGTCCATTTGCACCGCACCGTGTTGCGGTTGGCTGTTCTGGATGCGCCCGGTGAGGCCGAGCCAATCGTCCTGGCTTGGCACCAGGCTGAAACCGGTGAAGGGGTCGAACAGCGATTGCACGCGTTGCTGGATGAACGCCTCAGGCTGCTGGATCAGTTGTTCGCGGTCCTTGGACGAGAGCATCGACAAACGCCCACGCAGCAGTTGTTCGCGCAACGCTGGCAAGTCGGCTTGCAGGTTCCACTGCACCTTTTCAAACAGGCCGCTGGCCTGCCAACGCTCACCCAGTTGCTGCGCCACGGCCACCGCTTGCTGGCGGTCGGCATGCCCCACCAGTACCAGCATTTCGCGGTTGAGCGGCTCTTGCATGCGCTGTTCGGCTTGCAGTTCCAAGGCGTCCGGCGTGCTGCCGGGCACCAGTTCCATCAGGTTGGCCGACAACGGCGCGCCGTCACGCCACTGCCAGCCTGCCAGGGCCAGCACGGCCACCAGCAAGGTCAGGAACAGGCGCGGCAGCAGGCGCTCACTGGGCAAAGTCGTGTTGCTCCGCATTGCTCAACGGCTGGTCGGCGGTACTGTCCTGCATGCGCAACAGCGTGCTGTCGCCTTGGGTTTCCAGCAGTTCAATGGTGCGCACCAGTGCGCCACCGTCGATATTGATCTGGGTGAACACTTGCTTGAGCAGCAGCGAACGCGGGGTCAGCGTGAGCTTCCATTGTTGGGCCTCGCCTTGCAGTTGCAGGTCGAAGTCGCGCTGCAGGCCACTGCTGTCGCCCTGCAGTACCGCCAGGAACAAACGATTCTGTTCGGCGCCGGCACTCTTGTTTGGCAGTAGTTGCCAGCCATTGGCGTCACGGCGGGCAATGCCTCGGGAGGTGATGCGGTAGTCCTGTTGCAGCGGAGTTTTCAACAGCCACAGCAGGCCGTGATCCTTGGCGAGCACGAAGGTGCCTTTGCTCACCAATGGCTGGGGCAGGGCGCGCAGGTGCTTTTCCTGGGTGAAGTTGCCGTGGATCACTAAGGGTTTGGCAAGCTGATCGCTCAACTGCTGCAAGTCAAAAGCCTGGGCGCTGAAGCTCAGCAACAACGCAGCCACCGTAGGAGCGAGCTTGCTCGCGAAAAACCTGAGGGCCCCACGGGGTGTCAGGCGCCCCGCGTTATCGTTGGCGATCTTCGCGAGCAAGCTCGCTCCTACAGGGGGTCTCATTCCAGGGCTCTCTCTACGGCGTCGGTAAAGACTTTGGGCGAGGCCAGCTGCATCTCGCGGCTGGCGATTTGCACCGCCACTTGCACGGTGCTGGCGCGGGTCAAACGCTCGCCGCTGGCCAGGTCGGTGATCAAATAATTGACCTTCAAACGGTTCTCCCATTCCACCAGGCTGGCGCGCACGTTGATGGTCTGGCCGAAGGTCGCGCCGCGTACATAGCGTAGCTGCATGTCGATCACCGGCCAGGCGTAGCCGGCTTCGAGCATCGCCGTATAGTTATGGCCGATCTTGTCCAGCAACGCACAGCGCGCCACTTCCAGGTACTTCACGTAATGCCCGTGCCACACCACGTTCATGGTGTCGATGTCGAAAAAAGGCACAAGGATTTCAGTGTCGCTGTGCAACACGCCGGGGCTACGCATGCAGCCTCCAGTGTTGCGCGGCGATACGTTGCAGGCACAGGCGCAGTTCGCCTTCCAGGGCGCGGTCTTCGATGACCGGCGCAAAGTCCTGGGCCAGTTCGGCGTGCATCGCGGCCAGTGCTGGTGGCAGTGGGCGGGCATCCTCGGCCCGGGCGCGCAGCCACACGCCCTGGTGGGCGGCGAGCAGGGTCGCGGCGGCGACCTGTTCGGTCAACTCCAGCACGCGGATCGCATCGCGGGCAGCGATGGTGCCCATGCTCACCTTGTCCTGGTTGTGGCACTCGGTGGAGCGCGAGAACACGCTGGCCGGCATGGTGTTTTTCAGCGCTTCGGCGGTCCAGGCGCTGGTGCCGATCTGCACGGCCTTGAAGCCGTGGTTGATCATGGCGCGGTCAGTCGGGGCGCCTGAGAGGTTGCTCGGCAGGCCATGGTTGTAGCGCACGTCCACCAACAGTGCGAGCTGGCGGTCGAGCAGGTCGGCAACGTTGGCGACCAGGGTCTTGAGGCTGTCCATGGCGAAGGCGATATGCCCGCCGTAGAAGTGCCCGCCATGCAGCACACGTTCTTCTTCGGCGTCGATGATCGGGTTGTCGTTGGCGCTGTTCAGTTCGATCTCGATGAACGAGCGCAGCCAGTTCAGGCTGTCCGCCAATACGCCGAGCACGTGGGGCGCGCAGCGCAACGAATAACGGTCTTGCAGGCGATGCAGGGGGGCGGTGGGCGCGTCGATGGCCAGGTCCTTGCGCAGCCACGCGGCGACTTGCATCTGCCCAGGGTGCGGCTTGGCGGCGAACAGGCGCTCGTCGAAGTGTTCCGGGTTGCCTTGCAGCGCCACCACATTGAGTGCGGTGATGCGCGTGGCCAGTTGCAACAGATAGTCGGCGCGGGCAAAGGCCAGGCAGGCCAGGCCGGTCATCACCGCGGTGCCATTCATCAGTGCCAGGGCTTCCTTGGGCCGCAGTACCAGCGGCTCCCAACCCAGCTCGCGGTGCACGTCGGCCGCCGGGCGGCGTTCGCCACGGAATAGCACTTCACGTTCGCCGGACAAGGTCGCAGCCACATAGGACAGCGGCGTCAGATCACCACTGGCGCCGACCGAGCCTTCTTCCGGGATCAGTGGCAACACATCGTTTTCGAGGAAGGCATGCAGGCGTTCCAGCAGTTCCACACGCACCCCGGACACGCCATGGCACAGCGACTGCAAACGCGCCGCCAGTACGGCGCGAGTAGCCTGGGCATCAAGCAATTTGCCCAGGCCGCAACCGTGAAAGGTGTACAGATGACGCGGCAAGGCTTCGACGTGCTCCAGCGGCACCGCCACTACGCAGGAGTCGCCGTAGCCGGTGGTCACGCCGTAGATCACGCCTTCCTTGTCCAGCAGCGAGTGGAGGAACTGCGCGCCCTTGGCGATGCGTTGGCGGTACGCGGCATCGTCCTGCAGGCGAGTGGGCACCTGGCGGTTGGCCAGGGCCAGCACGTCTTCGATGCGCAGGGGGCGTTCACCAAAGGTGATGGGCTCAAGAGGCGTCGTCATCGGTCTTCCAGAAAGGGTAAAAGTTGAACCATTGTTGGGGCGCTTGCAGGCAGAACTGGCCCAGGCGTGCGGCGTAGCGGGTGGTCCATTCGGCAATGACTTGCTCACGGGTGCTGCGCTTCCATTCGATCAAATCGGCAAAGGGCTCGATAGTCAGGCGATAGCGACCCTGGTGCTTGAGACACATCAGCAGATTGACCGGGCACTTGAGCAAGCCCGCCAGCAGCCATGGGCCTTGGGGAAATGCCGCCGTGTGTCCGAGGAAGTCCACGCGCACCGTGCGCCCGCCGTGCAGCGGGATGCGGTCGCCGGCAATCGCCAGCCACTCGCCATCGTCCAGGCGCTGGCTGAGCAGCAGCATGGTGGCCGGGTCCAATTCGCTGACCTGGATCAGGCGCAAATGGGTCGCGCCGGCCTCGCCCAGCAGACGGTTGAAACGCTCGGCGTGCTTGGTGTGCACCAGCACATTCATGGTGACCTGTTCACCAATCTCCGCGAGGGCGCGGCACACTTCCAGGTTACCCAGGTGCGCACCCACCAACATCTGCCCGCGCTCGCCACGCAGTTGACTGCGCAACTGCGCCGGGTCGTTGATCTCGATTTGCTCCAGGCGCAGCTTGCCGTTCCACACGTCCAGCTTGTCGAGCAGCGAATCGGCGAAGGCCATGAACTGGGCAAAGACTGTGCGGTGGCTCGGCAGCAAGTCATTGCGCCCGCTCCATTGCGCCAGCCGCTGCTGGTATTGCCAGGCGCTGTGGCGTGCGGTGCGGCCGAACAGGAAGAAGTAAAAGACGATGCTGTAGAGCAACGGGCTCAATAGGCGACGGCCGAGGACTTTGACCGCGACCGCGGTGAATTTCATCAGCCAGAAGCTGCCGCGTTCCTCGCGGTCGGCCCAATGCTTGGTGCTGTCGTTCATGCTTGCCACCGTCGCCACAGGATCATCGGCGCGCGCACGAGCATGCCGAAGAACAACCGCGTGTGCATGGCGCTGATGCGCAGGTTGTCGCGCAACAAGCGAAAGTGCGACAGGCCGTCGGCGGGGTAGTGCACCTGGGTGGGCAGCCAGCGCATCGGCTGGTTGCGCCAGGCCAGGCGCACCAGGATGTCCGAGTCGAAATCCATGTGCGTGCCGATGTAGGCCGAGTCCATCAGCGCCAGGGTCGGCGCCAGCGGGTACACGCGAAAGCCGCACATCGAGTCGCGAATCTCAAGCGACAAGGTGTTAATCCAGACCCACACGTGGGTCAGGTAACGTGCGTACAGGCGACCCTTGGGCACGCTGTCGTCGTATTCGGGGTAGCCGCAGATGACGGCCTCGGGGTGCTGGCGTGAGGTGTGGATAAAGGTCTGGACTTCGCGCAGGTCGTGCTGGCCATCGGCGTCCACTTGCAGGGTGTGGGTATAGCCCAGCCGCGCTGCTTCGCGAAAACCGGCCATCACGGCGGCGCCCTTGCCCTGGTTGCTGGGCAGGGTCAGCAGGGTGACGTTATCCAGCGTCGCCAATTGCGCCAGCACGGCTGCGCACGCGGCGCTGCTGCCATCGTCCACCAAGAGGCAGGGCAGACCGCTCTTCAGCACACTGTGGACCACGGCCGGCACGGCGGCTTCGTGGTTGTATACCGGGATCAAAGCGCAGGGGTTATGCATATTCAAAGCCTGCGCAAACCCCGTGGCGAGGGAGCTTGCTCCCGCTGGGCTGCGAAGCAGCCCCAATGGAGGCGACCGAGATCATCCTGGGAGTGGGTGATGCCTGGGTTGGGAGCGCTTCGCACTCCAGCGGGAGCAAGCTCCCTTGCCACAAGAACAGGTTATGCATGCGCGGCATCCAGCACGATCCGCCCGCTTGAGCACGCTGCAACCCCATTGCGATAGGCGAAGTACAGTTTGCTACGCTCCCGATCAAAGCGCAGATGCAATTCGATGTGATCGCCCGGGCGCACCAGTTGCTGGAACTTGAGCACTTCCATGCCGGCGAACCGGGTTGGCAGGTCGAGCAATTGTTGGCCCAGGTTGAACGCCCATTCCACCTGCACCACCCCCGGCAATACCGGGGTGACCGGGAAGTGCCCGCTGAAATAGGCCAGGTCCGGTGGGATGCTCAGTTGCAAGGTCCATTCACCTTCGGTTTCGACTTGTGCCAACACCTCAGGCCCCTTGGGGCGAGGCGCCAGCAACAAGGCTTCGATATCGGCCTGGGGCAATTTGCCCTGGCTGTTCAGCGGCAGTTGGCGCAACAAGCGCCAGCGGCGTGGCAAGGCCAGGGCTTCGCAATGTTGGCTCAGGTGCTGGCGCAGGGTCTGGGTGAGCGTGCGGCGTCCCTGGTTGCGCAGGGCATGCAGCCCCGCGTCGGTGAGCACCACCACGGCACCCAGGGACGCACGGTTTTCCTGCACCACGCCCAGGCGGGTGTCGCACACCCATTCATGGGCGATCAGCGCTTGTTCCAACATCGGCAGGGAGATGCGTTTTTCTTCCAGCTTGACGATACGGTCCAGGCGGCCCAGCAGTTCGAAGCGCCCATCGGCATGCAGGCGAACGGCGTCGGCTGTCTGTTCGACATGCCCTTCGGGCAAGTACTTTGAGGCGATGCGTAAAGCGCCGTCGGCATCCTGGCTCAGTTGCACGTCGGCAAACGGCTGCCAGGGTTGCGCACCCTGGCGCCAGGCGATGCCGCCGGTTTCCGAGCTGCCGAGGATTTCTGTGGGCCATTGCTGTAAACGGTCGTAGAGGCTGCCGGCCGCATCAACCGGCAACGCGCCACCGGAGGAAAATACCCTTGCAACCTGGCTCAGTGCCGGCCAGTCGAGGTTGTCGCCCATGCGCTTGAGCAGCGCCGGGCTGGCCACCCAGGCAAATTGCGGGTGCTCACGGCTGGCGCGCTGCATGTCTTCGGGGAACGCCAGTTGTTTGCGCACAAAGGTGCGACCTGCGCACAGCGGCCACAGCACGCGAAACAGCAAGCCGTAGATATGCTGGGTGGCGACACTGCCGATGATGCAGGCGTCCTTGAGGTCTTTGCCCCACAGGGCCTCCAGCGCCTCTACTTCATTGGCCAACTGGCGCAGGGACTTGTCGATGCGCTTGGGCTCGCCGCTGGAGCCGGAGGTGCACAGGCTCAGTTGGCAAGTGTCCAGGTCGAGGGCGGCGGCGCTCAAGGGCACTTGATACAGCGCGTCCAGGTCGCTGGCTTCGACCAGCCAGGCATCCACGGCGTCGGTCCAGCGTTGGCGCGTCTGGGGTTGCAGGTCGGCGGGCAGCAGCACGCTCGCGCCTGCGCGCCAGGCGCCCAGCAGCGCAATCGCCAGCAGCCCGGCGTCTTCCAGGTGCACGGCCAGGCGCCGGATACCCCGGGCTTGCAGGCCCGCCGCCAGGCTCAGCGACTGCTCCCACAGTTGCGCGTGGTTCATGAGGGGCTCGGTGGTCACCCCGCGATCTTGCAGTGGCTCAAGCAGCAAATGCTCAAGTTTCAACCCTTTCATACGCGGCCTCGAACCCTTTGTCGTACCAGCCATTCCACGGCAAACAACAGCCCCATCAGCCCGTAGGCGATCAGGCCGTTGTACAACGTCCACCAGCTCAGCGGCGCCCACAGGGTGAGCGCGGCGGCGAGCAGGCCATTACAGAGAAAAAACACACTCCACACCAGGGTGACCCGGCGGGTATACACCACCGCGTGGGGCGGCAGGTGCGGGTCGGTCATGCGTGCCAGGCGCTCGACCATCGGCGGGCCGTATTTCAGGCTCAGGCCGAACAGCGCCAGCATGAACCCGCTGACCAGGCTCGGGTACCAGCGCAGCCACTGCGGGTTATCGAACCATGCCAGTGCCAGGCAAAACACGATCACCACCACCGCCATCCAACGGCTGCCCGGGCGCCGCGCAGCGGTGAGCGCGCGCAACAGCCACAGGCTGCCCAGCAGCAAGCCGAACTGCCAGGGTGCAAAATGCTCGGTGCCGTAATACACGGCGAAGGGGTACAGCAGCCCCGCCAATAACAGGCCAAGGCCGATCAGCCGGCTCATGCGGCGGGCTGGACCAGACGGTACACCGCCTCTACCACGTCGTTCACCGTGCGTACCGCCTTGAACTCTTCGGCGGCGATTTTCTTGCCGGTCTGGCGCTTGATGTGGTCGATCAGGTCCACGGCGTCGATGCTGTCGATTTCCAGGTCCTGGTAAAGGTTGGCGTCGAGGGTGACGCGTTCCGGGGGCAGTTCAAACAGTTCCACCAAGGCGTCGCGCAGGGTGTTGAAGATATCGTCACGAGTTTGCATGGTACGGTCTCAAGCTGCCTGTCGGGCCGTGACGAACGCCGCAAGGCTGGCCACGTTGGTGAAGTGATTGCGGGTGTCCTTGGCGTCGGCATCGATTTTGATGCCGTATTTTTTCTGGATCGCCAGGCCCAATTCCAGCGCATCGACCGAATCCAGGCCCAGGCCTTCGCCAAACAGGGTCTGGTCGCTGCCAATATCGTCGGGGCTGATGTCTTCCAGGCCCAGGGCCTCGATGATCAGCGTCTTTATGTCGTGCTCAAGGCGGTGTTGGTCGCTCATCTTCGGCGAGCTCCTTAATGAAATAGTGATGCAGGTGATCGTTGAGCTTGCGTGAAGCCTGGGGCGCGGGCCCGACTGCGGCAAACGCTTGTGGCTCTATATCGGCGCCCACGCGCAAACTGAAGTGAAATCGACGGTGGGGGATGCGATACCAGGGTTCGGCCTTGGTCAGGGTGGTGGGGCTGACCTTGATCACCACTGGCGTGATGATTGTCGCACCACGCAGCGCAATGGCCGCACCGCCGCGATGAAAGGCCGGCGCCGCGCCCGGCGTGGTGCGGGTGCCTTCGGGAAAGATGATCAGCGTCTGGCCGGCGCGCAGGGCGTCGGCTGCGGCATCGAGCATGTCGGCACTGCCGTCATTGCTGATATAGCCGGCATCGCGCACCGGGCTGCGGGTGAACGGGTTCTGGAACAGGCTCTGCTTGACCACGCAGTTGGTCTGGCGCATCAGGCCGATCAGGAACACCACGTCGATCAGCGACGGGTGGTTGGCGACGATCATCTGGCCAGGGCGGCCAAGCTTTTCGGCACCCTCGACGCTGTAGGTGAGAATGCCCAGGCCCTTCATCAGGCGAATGAAAAACCAGAACAGGCAACTGATGGTGTGGCGTGCGCGCCGTTGATGCTGGCTGGCGTCGCCCGGCAGGCAACTGAGCAACGGAAATACCAGCAAACGCAGGCACAGCCCGCCGATGCCAAACAGGCAAAAGCTGAGGGCCGTGGCGAACAGGCGCCAATAATAGGCCTGCCGTGGCTTGTGGGTCAGGGCTTGCGTTGCCAGTTCCATACTCGGTTCTTCCAGGCATGTTGGCAGGCGCCCTGTTCGGTCAGCAGGGTGCGCAGCAGGTTCAGGGCGTGGGGCCACTGGGTTTGAGTGAGTTGGACAGTGCCGGTGGTGAGTTCCAGTTGCCACTCGTCGCCCGGCGTGAGCAACAGGCCGAGGGCGTAGGGGAAGGGCACATCCCTAATCCAGCTGGCGTAGGCGTGGGGCGGTTGTTCTTCGGTGATCACCAGCAATACGGCGGCGGCGCCTTCGTTGAGCAACGCGGCGGCTTCGAGCAGGCCGTGTTCGAGGCCATCGCCGGCGGCGGCGAGGGCGGTCATCTCGCTGGTTTCATTGCGCAGGATTGACCACAGGCCAATCACCGCGTTATGCACCGACAGGCTGAACTGAGTAGGCGACAGCGGCTGCTCGTTGGCCAGGTCACTGAGGATGTCCAGGGTGCGCGGGGTTTCGCCGTGGCGGGAAATAAACACCAGCGGCAGGTCTTCAAGGCCCTCGGCCAGCGGCCAGCCGACGCTGAATGCCATGCGCGCCAGCCGGCTCAGACGACGGCGCTGCATGGCTGGCAAAAATGACACATCGGGGGACGCTTCGCTGACAGGCGGCAACACCGGGTCCCGGCACCAGGCGTACCAGTCGTCCGCACTCGCAAGGCCAGGAGCCCAGGCGCGCCATTGGGCGATGTTGAAGTTGATCACTGAGAAGTTATCCCGCCCCTGCGGGCTTCCATGTGCGGCCAATGGCCCCGGATTCCGGGACAGGGAGCAATGGCCGTATGGCGCGCATTATCCCGGTGCCGTGGGGTTCTAGCAAATAGTGGTGAAAGTTTGTTCACTATTGATCACAAATAAGTTGGAAGAATTTACAGATTATCGGCGAGCGAAGGCCGGACTCGATCGGTGCGCGGTTTCCATTCATTTGTGAGCCAGGCAGCGCGTAAGGATGAACGAGGTAGCTAACCGGCGCTTTTGCGCTCTACACTCGGGGGATTCATTGATACACGGAGGTTTTTCCATGCGGCGCGTGGTGTTCAATCAAAAAGGCGGTGTGGGCAAGTCCAGCATCGCCTGCAACCTGGCGGCGGTCAGCGCCAGCGAAGGTTATCGAACCCTGTTGGTGGACCTCGATGCACAAGCCAACTCAACCCAGTACCTCACCGGGCTGACGGGCGACGACATCCCCATGGGAATCGCGGATTTTTTCAAGCAAACCCTGTCGACGGGGCCGTTTTCGAAGAAAAACAGGGTAGATATCTACGAAACCCCGTTCGATAATCTGCATGTGATCACCGCCACCCCGGAACTGGCCGACCTGCAGCCCAAGCTTGAGGCCAAGCACAAAATCAACAAGCTGCGAAAGCTGCTGGATGAACTGAGCGAAGATTACGACCGAATCTACCTGGATACGCCTCCAGCGCTGAATTTTTACGCGGTTTCGGCGCTGATTGCCGCCGATCGCGTACTGATCCCCTTCGATTGCGACAGCTTTTCCCGCCAGGCCCTGTATGGCCTGCTGGCTGAGATCGAAGAATTGAAGGACGACCATAACGAAGGCCTGGAAGTGGAAGGCATCGTGGTCAACCAATTCCAGGCACGGGCGAGCCTGCCGCAACAGATTCTCGATGAATTGATTGCCGAAGGGCTGCCGGTACTGCCGGTGTACCTGGCCAGCTCCGTGCGTATGCGCGAGTCGCACCAGGAGAGCAAGCCGCTGATCCACCTGGACCCACGGCATAAGCTGACGCAGCAGTTCGTAGACCTGCACAACCTGCTGGAAAACGCCTGACCCAACAGGCAACACCGAACACGGTGGGAGCCGGGCTTGCCGGTTACGGCCTGACAGCCCACGCTGATCGAGATGAGGCACCGCGATCCAAATGTGGGAGCTGGCTTGCCTGCGAAGATATCGACTCGGTGTGCCTGAATCACCGAGTTGACTGCATCGCAGGCAAGCCAGCTCCCACATTGACCGAGTTGATTGAGGGGGATGTTTACACCCCCTGGCTGCTCAACCAACTCATCAACTGCGGCAACGGGAATGCCCCGCTCTGGCGCGCCACTTCGCGGCCGTTCTTGAACAGAATCAAACTGGGAATCGAGCGAATCCCCAATTGCGCCGACAGCTGCTGGTTAGCCTCGCTGTCCAGCTTCGCCAGCCGGCACTTGCCTTCCAACTGCCCGGCGGCCTGTTCGAATACCGGCGCAAACGACTTGCACGGCCCGCACCAGTCGGCCCACACATCGACCAGGAGCGGCAGGTCGCCCTTGATCTGGTTGGCATAGTCACCCTGTTTCAAATCAAAGGGTTTGTTCAGCAACACCGACTGCTTGCAGCGCCCGCACTTGGGCGCATCACCCAGGCGTTCGCCGGGGATGCGGTTGAGGCCGTTGCAATGAGGGCAGGGGATGACAAGAGGTTCGGACATCGGAGGCTCCTGGGGTTTGGCCAGTTGGGTATTTGGTGTCGAGACAGAGGTTTATCAAGGATATAGATACTTATTCGCTCACATTTTCGTCCTCGCCAGCGTGAACGGTGTGGCTAGGCTTTTTGTTGTGCACCACCGGTCTGTTTGCGTCTATAGCAAATTGCGATAGTTCGAATTCAGGTTTAACCTTCATAGCAAGATGCGATAAGGACGTTGCATGCGAGTCATCAGTGAAAGCAGGATCTGGGAAGCAAAAGGAAAATGGCCGCGCTCTGCAACAGCTCTGGATCAGTGGTATCGCGTGATCAAGCGCAACGCCCCCAAGGACTTTGCCGCAATGAAAGCCATGTTTCCCGCCACCGACAAGGTAGGTGAATTTCATGTATTTGATATTGGCGGTAACAAGCTGAGGTTGATTGCGTCGGTGCAGTATCGAATGCAGCGCGTTTACATCAAACACCTGCTTGACCACCGTGATTATGAGAAAAACAAATGGAAGGAAAAAATCAGATGAGCGCACTTATGCGAGTGGCGGCAGAGCACTGGCAGTTCGTTTCGCCTGTGCTGCGCAAGCCGGAAAACGAGGCAGACTACGACGCATTGGTATGCGGTTTGGATGAGCTATTGAGTCTGGTGGGTGAAGACGAGGACAGCCCGCTGATGAGCCTGGTCGACATTCTGAGCGACTGGATCGAAGCTTATGATCGTGAGCATCGCCCAATGCCCGTCGCCAGCGGGGTCGATGTGCTGCGCTACATGATGCGCGAGCACAATCTTACCCAGAGTGACCTTCCTGGCGTTGGGGCGCAATCGGTTGTCTCGGAGATACTGAGCGGAAAACGCCAGCTCAACGTGCGCCAGATTCGTTGGCTGGCCGAGCGTTTCGGGGTGTCGGTGGAGACCTTTATCTAAGGGGTCACGACGAACAACTAATCTCCAAATGCTTGCCCCAATCCGGCGGCCGTTGCGCGTACTGCTCCATGCCAGCTTGTTCCTCAAACGGCCTGGTCAGCACGTCATGCAGCCGCCGCACTTCGCTGTAGTCGCCTGATTCGGCGGCGGTGATGGCGTTTTGGGCCAGGTAGTTGCGCAGGATGTACAGCGGGTTGACCGCGTGCATGCGCTCACGGCGCTGTTCCTGGGTGTAATCCCCATCCCGTGCAACACGGGCCTTGTACCGCTCGGCCCAGGCATCAAACCCGGCCATGTCGACAAAGTCATCACGCAACCGCGCCACGGCTAACGTCGCCGATTCGTCGCCCAGGCGGCGGAAGAACAGCGTGTAGTCCACACCGCTGTTCTGCATCAGCTTGAGCAAACCCTCCACCAGCGTCTGGTCGTCCTCTTCGGCGGTGGTCAGCCCCAGCCGGCGGCGCATCAGGTCCAGGTAGTGCGCTTGATACAGCGGCAGGTACAGGCCGAGGGCTTCTTTCAGTGCGTCAACGCTGATGAACGGTGTAAGCGCCTGGGCCAAGGCGCTGAGGTTCCACTGCCCGATCGGCACCTGGTTGCTGAAGGAGTAGCGCCCTTCATGGTCGGAATGATTGCAGATGAAGTGCGCGTCAAAATCATCGAGAAACGCGAAGGGCCCGAAGTCGAAGGTAATGCCCAGGATCGACATGTTGTCGGTGTTCATCACGCCGTGGCAAAAACCATAAGCCTGCCATTTGGCGATCATTTCGGCGTTGCGCTCGACGATCTCGCGGAACATCGCCAGGTAAGGCTCGGGTTGCTCGCGGCATTCGGGGTAGTGCAGGTTCAGCACGTGCTCGGCGAGTTCGGCCTGCTGCTCAGGCTTCTTGGTGTAGTAGAAATATTCGAAGTGTCCGAAGCGAATATGGCTGTGGGCCAGGCGTAAAACCATCGCCCCGCGTTCCTGTTTCTCCCGCCATACCGGCGTGCTGGAACCGATCACGCACAGGGCGCGGCTGGTGGGGATGCCTAGCGCATGCAGGGCCTCGGAGGCGAGGAATTCACGAATCGAAGAGCGCAACACGGCACGCCCGTCGCCCATGCGCGAGTAAGGCGTCATCCCGGCGCCCTTGAGGTGTAAATCCCAATGCTCGCCGGCCTCGTTATAGACCTCGCCCAGCAATAACCCGCGGCCATCGCCCAACTGCGGGGTGTAGCCGCCGAATTGATGCCCGGAATACACCATCGCCCGTGGTTCTGCCTCGGCCCACAGCTTGTGGCCGCCGAACAGCTCGGCAAATACCGGGGTTTCGGCCACGGCCGGGTCGAGGTCAAGCAGGGCCATGGCGGCCTTGCTCGCGACGACCAGGCGCGGCTCATCGAGGGGCTCTGGCAGTACGTGGGTCGAGAATGCGTCGCCCAGGCGTGCGAAGCGGTTGTCGAAGGTCAGTTCGTCGAGGGCTTTCACCGGCCATCTCCAGCAGAATGTCCGAGCATTCTGCTGGGGATAGGGCGTTTAGTCGAGTTTGCTGGGTGGCGGCTCCGGCGCATCCACGACTTTGCCTGCAGGAGGCTCGGGGGCGTCGGGCTTGTCGAGGGGCTCGGCGATGGTCTTGCGCTCGTCTTCGGCCGGCACCAATTTGTATTCCTGGCCGTGAAGATTCTTCAGGTAGATTTCCATCTGCCGGAACGAGATGTTGATGTGCTGTTTCTTGAATTCACGATTGATATAGCGGTTGACCTCGTCCAACACCGGGTTGCGGTCGCCCAGGTCGCGAACATGCATGCGCAGCTCGTGGTCGAGGGTGCTTTCGCCGAAGTTGAGGAAGTACACGTGGGGTTCCGGCTCTTTGAGTACCCGTGGGTTTTCTCGCGCCGCCTTGAGCAGCAATTCCTTCACCAGGTCCAGGTCGGAGCCATAGTCCACGCCCAGTTTCAGGGTGACACGGGTGATGGTGTCGGTCAGCGACCAGTTGATCAGTTGCCCGGTGATGAAGGTCTTGTTGGGGACGATGATGTCCTTGTTGTCGAAGTCGGTGATGGTGGTGGCGCGAATGCGGATCTTGCTTACCGTACCCGACAGGTTGCCGATGGTAATGGTGTCGCCGATGCGCACCGGGCGTTCGAACAAAATCATGATGCCGGAGATGAAGTTGGCGAAGATCTCCTGCATGCCGAAACCCAGGCCCACCGACAGCGCGGCCACCAGCCATTGCAGCTTGTCCCAGCTCACACCGAGGGTGGAAAGGGTGGTGACAAAGCCCACGCCGGCAATGATATAGGACAGCAAGGTGGTGGTGGCGTAGGCGCTGCCTTGGGCCAGGTCGAGCTTGGACAGCACCAGGACTTCGAGCAGGCCGGGCAGGTTGCGCGCCAGGGCGAAGGTGATACCGATGATAATCGACGCGCCCAGCAGGTCGCCGATGCTGATGGGCACCATGCTGATATTCGCACCTGTGCCGCTGGTGTATTCGTACAGGGTGACGTTGTCCAGGTAGGAAAATACCGAGATCAGGTCCGACCACACCCAGTACAGCGCCGCGATAAAGCCGCCGAGCAGGGCCAGGCGGATCAGGCGCATGGACTGTTCGTTGACCTGCTCGATGTCCAGGGTCGGCTCTTCGATCACCGCTTCGCCGTCACCGGCCTCCTTGGCTGCCTGGCGTTTGGCCAGGGCCCGGGCGTAGGCCAGGCGCCTTGCGGCAACACCCAGGCCGCGCACGAAGGTGGCTTCGATCACCAGCCAGAACATCAGCAGGTACAGGGTATTGATCAGCCGGTCGCTGAGTTTCAGCGCGGTGTAGTAATAGCCAAAGCACACGGCAATAAACAGAGCGATGGGCAGCGCGGTGAACACCACCCCGATAGCTTTGCGAAACAACGAGGCCTTTTCGTGGGTCGGGCTGTTCAGCAGCAGGCGGCCCAGCAGCCAGGCCATCAGCCCGTAGCAGGTCAGTACCACGGCGATACCCAGCACGTCGTCAGCCAGCGCGGCCGGTTGATGTTCGGCAATCGCGACCACGGCCACCAACGCCAGTACCACCAGCCCGAGCTTGCGTATCCAGCCTTGCAGGAATTCGACCTGCGGCCTTTCCCAGCGAAAGTGCAGCTCCGCCACGCCGCCCGGCGCGAGGATGCGGTAGGCGGTGTAGAACACCAGCCAGGCTTGGGCGATCTGCAGCAAGGCCGCGCCCAGGTTGGCGTTTTGCCCGCGGGCGTCGATCTGCAACGCGTAGCCGCACAGCGCCAGGCCCAGGGCCACGGGCATCGCCAGCAGGATGTTGATCAGGATGGCCTGCGGCGTATGCCACTGGCTGTCGCGCTTGAAGTGGCCGATGTCCTGGTGAACCTTTTTCAGGCGCACATACAGCGCATTGCGTCGCCACAACAGCGCGCCGATCAGCAACAGCAACGGAAGGAACAGCAGGGGGCGTTGGGTCAGGCCGTCATACAGCTCACTGACGCTGGACGCCCAGGGCAGGGTGGTGACCTGTTTGCTCAGATGCGCCGGTACGGTTTCCAGCCATTCAGTGTCCAGCGGCTTGTTGCTGGGGATCCAGAACATTTGCTCGTCGAGCGTGGCGCGCAGGGTGCTGGCGGTGCTGAGCAGTTGTTTCTGGTTCAGTTGCAGGGTGATGGATTCGTTGAGCAGTGCGCTCAGTTCGCGGCTCAGGCGTTCCAGCAGGTCGCTGCGGGTGATCGCCACTTCCAGCAGGGTGCGGCGCAGTTGCGGAGTGACTTCATCTGGCGGCTGGTTGGCCAGCAGGTTGTCCACATAGGCGCTGGGGGAGGTGATCAGCTCTCGCTGTTGGTTGACCTCGAACTGGTACAGGCGAATGTTGGCGATGTCGTCGGCCAGGTCTTTGTCCACGGTCAGCCGCGGCAGGGCCTGCTTTTGTTTATAGAGAATCTTGGACAGCAGCAGGCTGCCCTTGAGCACGTTGATCTGCTCGTCCAGGGCCGAATCGCTTTGGGTCACGGTGTCCAGTTGCTGCTTGGTCTGCAGGTTTTTCTGGGTCAGGTCGTTGAGGCGGTCGGTGCTTTTGAGCAGGTAGTCGGACAGCTTCAGGTTGTCTGCGCTTTCCTTGGCCAGGATGCTACTGCCGCCGGCTTTCTGCGCTTCGATGGACTGTTGGGTCACCGTCTGCTGGGACTGGGCCAGGCGTTTCTGGTTGATCAGGGTTTGCAGGTCCTGGATTTCCTGCTCCAGGCGTGCGGTTTTTTCCTGGATCAGGTCATGCTGGCTGTTGCCCAAATCTTGCAGCTGGCTGTTGCCGGCCAATTCCTGGCGGCGCAGGGGAATCAAGGCATTCAGGGCCGCCAGTTCGGCGTTGAGCTGGTTGCGCTGGTCGCCGCTGAGAGGTTTGCCATTGTCTTTGCCAAGCTTGAGCGTCGCGTTGATTTGCTGGATGCGCGTCTGGCTGCTGCTGATTTCGGTCTGGGCGCGTTCGGGGCGGGTCTGGGCGGCGATGGTCAGGCTGTTGGCGTCGGCCAGTTCTTTTTGCAGGTCGCCTTGCTGGGTGCTGCGTTGCACCAATAACTGCTCAAGCTGCGGCACCGGCAGGCTGGCGTAGCGTTGGGCCACCGGAATGATTTTGGTGGCCTTGAGGCGCGCCAGCTCACGCTGGTTCTCATTGGTCTGGCGCGGGGCCTCTTCCAGCTGGCGCTTGAGGTCGGCCAGGCGCTGCTCGTAGTCCTGCTGATTGCCCAGGTAGGTCAGGGTCTGTTGCAGGGTCGCCTGCAGCGCCTTCATGTCGGCGTCAGGCAGCTTGCGGTCGGGCAGTTTATCCAGGCTTTGCTGGACGGCTTCGGCGCTGGGCGGGTCGGCGGCGTATACGCTGCCAACACAAAGGGTCAGGCCCAGCAGGGCAGTGGCGAGAAAAGTACGCAGGGTTGGCATAGAGACCGGTCTTGCAAAGTGAAGAATCGGGGCGTCGTTGTCCCGCAGTTTAGAGGAAGAGTCCGGGGCCCGGGCGACTTCCTTCGGGGAATCTGACGCCGACTTTGCCAATCTTGTTCCCGTCCATGACCGCGACGGTCCAGATGGTGTTGTTCCACTCCACCTGGTCGCCGACTACCGGTGCACCGCCAACCTTCTGGGTGATGAAACGGCTCAGCGGCATGTCCGGGTCGATACCCTCAAGCTTGAGCCCGTACAAGGCCGAAACCGCGCCCAGCTGGGCGTCGCCTTCCAGTACGAAGTCGCCGAAGAAGCGCAAATCGAGGCCCCGTTGCGGTGCCTGGCTGAACAGTTTGCCCAGAGCCGGCAGGTTGTGTTCGTGGCCGATCACACAGAGCAGATCGTCGACTTCCAGCACCGTACTACCCGACGGATGGAGCAGTTGTTGGCCACGAAACAGCGCGGCGATGCGCGTGCCTTCGGGCATTTTCAGCTCGCGCAGGGCCGCGCCGATGCACCATTTCTCGGCGCCGAGGCGGTAGACGAACAGCTCCCACTCGCTGGTGACGTGCACTTCCAGCGCTGCCCGGGAAATCGGCGCCGGGTCTGGCGGTACGGTGACTTTAAGCAACTTGGCCACCCACGGCAGGCTGGTGCCCTGCACCAACAGCGAGACCAGCACGATAAAGAACGCCAGGTTGAAGTACAGCTGCGCATGGGGCAGGCCGGCCATCAGCGGGAACACCGCGAGGATGATCGGTACCGCGCCGCGCAGGCCGACCCAGGCGATAAAGGCCTTTTCGCGCCCGTGGAACGCCTTGAATGGCAGCAGGCCAACCATCACCGACAGCGGCCGGGCAAACAGGATCATCCACAGCGCCAGGCCTAGGGCGGGCAGGGCGATGGGCAGCAAATCGTGAGGCGTGACCAGCAGGCCCAGCACCAAGAACATCCCGATCTGCGCCAGCCAGGCCATGCCGTCGAGCATGTGCAAAATGCCATGGCGGCTGCGCACCGGGCGGTTGCCGATCACCAGCCCGCACAGGTACACGGCGAGGAAGCCGCTGCCGTGCAGGGCGTTGGTCAGGGCAAACACGAACAGGCCGCCGGCAATCACCAGGATCGGGTACAGGCCGTTGGCCAGGTTGATGCGGTTGACCAGCTGCAACATCAGCCAGCCGCCGCCCAGGCCTACCAGGCCACCGATGCCGAATTCGCGGATCAGGTGCGTGAGCAGGCTCCAGTGCAGGCCGGTCTGGCCGCTGGCGAGCATGTCGATCAGGGTGACGGTGAGGAACACCGCCATCGGATCGTTGCTGCCGGATTCGATCTCCAGGCTGGCGCTGACCCGTTCGTTGAGGCCCTTGCCGCCCAGTAGCGAGAATACCGCCGCGGCGTCCGTGGAGCCGACGATGGCGCCGATCAGCAAGCCTTGGATGATGTTGAGGTCGAACAGCCAGGCCGCCGCCATGCCCGTGAGGCCGGTGGTAATCAACACCCCCACCGTGGCCAGGGACAAGGCCGGCCACAGCGCCACGCGGAAACTCGCCACCCGGGTGCGCAAACCGCCGTCGAGCAGGATCACGGCGAGGGCGAGGTTGCCCACCAGATAGGCGGTCGGGTAGTTATCGAAAATGATGCCACCGCCATCGACCCCGGCGGTCATGCCCACGGCCAGGATAATCACCAGGATAGGGATACCCAGGCGTGACGAAAGCGAACTCACCAGAATGCTCGCAGTCACCAGCAACGCGCCGATCAAGAACAGGCTGTTGATGGTCGTCGCATTCAAAGGCAGTACTCCAGGGCAGGGGGAAGACAGGGCGCAAACTGACCATGCAGTCTGCGTGCCAGGGATTCTAACCTGTTGAATTGCTGCGCTGTCAAAAAGCTTTTGTGGCTGCACATCGCTCAAATGTGGGAGCTGGCTTGCCTGCGATTGCGGTGTGCCAGGCGCCATGGGCGTCAGCTGACAGATTGCTATCGCAGGCAAGCCAGCTCCCACAAGGTATGGGGTGTGAGCAAAGGCTTATTTCAGAGGCGGAACCTTCCGACCATCCCATTCAGATCCACCGCCAAGCGCGACAACTCGCCGCTCGCCGCACTGGTCTGGCTGGCGCCCGTGGCCGATTGCACCGACAGGTCACGGATATTCACCAGGTTGCGGTCCACTTCCCGCGCCACCTGGGCCTGTTCTTCCGCCGCACTGGCGATCACCAGGTTGCGCTCGTTGATCTCCACAATCGCCGTGTTGATAGTGTCCAGCGACAGGCCCGCGCCTCGGGCGATGTTGAGTGTCGATTCGGCGCGCTCGGTGCTGTTGCGCATCGAATCCACCGCGTGTTCAGTGCCTGTCTGGATGCTGCCGATCATGCGCTCGATTTCGCTGGTGGACTGCTGGGTGCGATGGGCCAGCGCCCGCACTTCATCGGCCACCACGGCGAAACCACGCCCGGCTTCCCCGGCTCGCGCTGCTTCGATCGCGGCGTTCAGGGCCAGCAGGTTGGTCTGGTCGGCCAGGCCACGGATCACGTCCAGCACTTTGCCGATATCCCTCGATTCATTGGCCAGGTCGCCAATCAGGGAGGCGGTGGCCTGCACATCGGTACTCATGCGTTCGATAGCGCTAACGGTTTCCTGCACCAGGTCGCGGCCGTCACCGGCAGACGTGGTGGCGTTGCGCGAAGCTTCGGAGGTGCTCACCGCGTTGCGTGCGACTTCTTCCACCGCACTGGTCATCTCGTTGACGGCAGTGGCGGCCTGTTCGATTTCGTTGTTCTGCTGGGTCAGGCCACGGGCGCTTTCGTCGGTGACCGCATTCAGCTCTTCAGCGGCAGACGCTAGCTGGGTAGCGGAGCCGGCGATACGTTGCAGGGTGTCGCGCAGTTTGTGTTGCATCTTGGCCATGGCCGCGAGCAGGCGTCCGGCTTCGTCGTTGCCGTCCACGGTGATCGGGCGCGTCAGGTTGCCTTCGGCCACTTCTTCGGCGGCTTCTAGCGCCTGGGCGATGGGCAGGGTGATGCTGCGGGTCAGCAACCAGGCGAACAGCAAGGTCAGCGCCGTGGCAATCACCAGCAGGCCTACCACCAGGTCAAAGGCCATGTCGTATTGGTCTTTGGCGCGCTGGTTGGTGGCGTTGGCGTCGTCGTTATTGATATCCAGCAAGCGGGTCAAGACCGCATTGACCTGCTCGGAGTTGTCCAGCAACTCGGTGTTGAGCAGGCTGCGCAGCTCGTTGACCTGATTGGCCCGAGACAGGCTCTTCATGCGCTCTTCAATCTGACGGTACTGACCCAGCAAGCGCACGTACTCGTTGTAAGCGTTGCGCTCTTCGGTGCTGGTGATCAGTTTTTCGTAGATGTCCTGGGCTGTGCGAATCTGCTGATTGCGCAGTTCAAAGGCTTCCAGGGTCTTTTGCTGTACATCCGGCTCGCGGTTGGTCAGCAAGCGGTACGACAGCACGCGCAGGCGCAGGGTCAGTTGGGTGAATTCATCCAGGGCGCGAATGCTGGGCACGCTGGCCGAGGTGATGTCTTCGGTGGCTGCACGAATTTTGCTCATCTGGTTCAGGGCGAACACACCGAGCAACAACATCAAGGCGCCAATAAACGCGAAGCCGAGGAAGGCCCTCGGGGCGATATTCATATTACGAAGAGACATGCTGGAGTCCTGGGGGAGGCGCTATCCATGCGGCCATGAGACGAGGTGTGCCCGCCTTATCGGCCATGCGACTAAAGTCTTAAGGGGGCGCGCGCTTTTGTCGCATCGGACCAGGGGTTGGGTGAGTTCAGGAACCAGATCGGGTAAATGCAGTCACTAAGGCTCGAAAGTGCGGCCCGGCCTTGCATCATCGGGCTGCGCGGCCAGGGATAACCCTGGCATCCGAGGTGAATTTTCTTTATCGTCACCGCCCTTTTTAAAAGCCCGAGAAATCAAAATGTTAGAAGCATCCCTCAGCCAATTGGAACAACTGGTCAGCGACCTCGTACAGCAGAATCAAGAATTGCTGGGCAGCAACGAATCCCTCAAGGCCGAGCTGGCCCGCGCCAAGGACGAAAACGACAGCCTGCAACTGAACCTGATGGAACAGGAAGAAAAGCACGGCGCCACCGCCGCCCGCATTCAGGCGCTGGTTGAGCGTGTAAGTGCAGGGCCTGTCAGCGCATGAGTGAGGGCATAAAGGTCGTTTCGATTCTCGGAGAGGATTACTCGATCAAGGCACCGGCCGGCGAAGATCAGACCCTGATGCATGCCGTGACCATGCTCAAGGCCTCCCTGGCGGTTACCAAGAAAAAGTACCCGACCCTGATCGGTGACAAGCTATTGGTACTGGCCGCGCTGAACCTGTGCGCCGAGCAGATTGAAATGCAACAGGCTCACCAGCAGGAACTCGACCGTTACCAAGAGCAAGTCAGCGCCACGGTCGATGTGATCTCCAAGGTGATCGGTCAGCCTTAGAACCACTCGTCTTGCATGCCCAGGCACGTATCGTCGCGTGCCTCAAGAATCGCCAGTTCATGATGGCAGCTCGGTATTTCCCAGGTCAGGAAGTACCGGGCGGCCTGGAGCTTGCCCTTATAAAAGGCCGCGTCAGCCGCGTCACCCTTGGCCAGCCCTTCTTCGGCGCGGATCGCCTGTTCCAGCCAGCGCCAGCCAATCACCGTGTGCCCGAACACTTTCAAGTACAGCGCCGAGTTCGCCAGGCTGCTGTTGACCTTGCCTTGGGCGAGATCGGTCAGCAGGCCAATCGTGACGCTTTGCAGCCGGTTTACCAGTTGCTCCAGAGGCTCTCGCAGTGCCGTGAGTGAAGGGTGCTTTTGCGCCCGGGCTCCGGTTTCAGCGATCAGGCGAATCAATTGCTTCAAGCCGGCACCACCATTCTGCGCCAATTTGCGCCCGAGCAGGTCCAGGGACTGGATGCCGTGGGTGCCTTCATGGATGGGGTTCAGGCGGTTGTCGCGGTAGTACTGCTCCACCGGGTATTCGCGGGTGTAGCCGTGGCCGCCGAGAATCTGGATCGCCAGCTCGTTGGCCTTGAGGCAGAACTCCGACGGCCAGGATTTGACGATGGGCGTGAGCAGGTCGAGCAATTCGTGGGCTTGCTTGCGTTCGGTGTCGGTTTGCAGGGTGGTGGTGTCGTCGAATAGCCGCGCCGCGTAGAGGCCGAGGTCAAAGGCGCCTTCCACATAGGCTTTCTGGGTCAGCAGCATGCGCTTGATGTCGGCATGCTGGATGATCGCCACCGGTGCGGTGCTCGGATCTTTGCTATCAGGCAGGCGCCCCTGGGGCCGTTCGCGGGCGTAGTCCAGCGAGTAAAGGTAGCCGGCGTAACCGAGCATTACCGCGCCCATGCCTACGCCGATGCGTGCCTCGTTCATCATCTGGAACATGCAGCTCAGCCCCTGGTGCGGCTTGCCCACCAGGTAGCCGACACAGTTGCCGTTATCGCCAAAGTTAAGCGCCGTGGACGTGGTGCCGCGCCAGCCCATCTTGTGGAACAGCCCCGCCAGCAGCACATCGTTGCGAGCGCCCAGGCTGCCGTCATCGTTGACCAGGAACTTGGGCACGATAAACAGCGAAATGCCCTTCACGCCTGCGGGAGCGTCCGGCAATTTGGCCAGCACCATGTGCACGATGTTTTCCGACAGCGAATGGTCGCCACCGGAGATAAAGATCTTGTTGCCCTTGAGCCGATAACTGCCGTCAGCCGCGGGTTCTGCACGGGTCCGAATGTCCGACAGGGAGGAACCGGCATGGGGCTCGGTCAGGGCCATGGTGCCGAAGAAGCGCCCGTCGATCATTGGCTGCAGGAAGCGTTGTTTCTGCTCCTCGGTGCCGAAGCTCTCAATGAGGTTGGCGGCGCCCATGGTCAGGAACGGGTAGGACGTCGAGGCGGCGTTGGCCGATTGGAAGTGCGCGAAACAAGCCTGGGACAACAGGGTCGGCAGTTGCATGCCGCCTGCTTCAAAGCTACGTGCTGCGTTGAGGAAGCCGGCTTCAAGGAAGGCGTCCACGGCGGGTTTGACCTCCGGGATCAGGATCGCCTGGCCGTTTTCATAGCGCGGTTCGTTTTCGTCGTTCTTGCGGTTGTGAGGGGCGAAGTACTTTTCTGCGATGTTGCGCGCCGTGCTGATCGCGGCATCGAAGGTTTCGCGGTTGTGTTCGGCAAACCGCTCGCGCTGGGTCAGGCCCTCGGCATCGAGGACTTCGTACAGCTCGAAAGCCAGATTGCGGGAACTGAGCAGCGTCTCGGACATGGCGGCGTACCTTTGAAGGAATTGGCCTGAGTCTAAGTCCGCGAATGGAGGGTGGATAGCAAGATTGATTTAAGTGATAGAAGGGCAGAACGCTGGCGAGGCATCGAGATCGTTCCCACGCTCTGCGTGGGAACGCCTCTTTTGACGCTCCGCGTCACGCTTCTGGACGCAGAGCGTCCTTGAGCTGCATTCCCACGCGGAGCGTGGGAACGATCAGCCGCGATCAGCCGCGTTGTGTCAGTTAGCCGATGGTCATCAGGCTGGCGTTACCACCCGCTGCAGCAGTGTTAACGCTCAACGCGCGCTCGATCACCAGACGCTCCAGCGCAATCGCCGTTTCGCCTTGCGACATGCCATGCACCCCAACAATCGCCCCACCGCGCTGCGCCACTTGCTGGCACACCGCACGCAGTTGGTCGGAATCACCGTGATGCAGCACAGCGTCAAACACCACGTCGTCCTTGGACCAGTCGGCCACGCGCTTGATCTTCGCCTGAATCTCTTTAGGCAGGCGTGGGAACAAGGCCTTGGTCAGCTCGGTTTCCGGCCATACCGCCGAACCACCGACGGCCAATACCGCCGCCAGTTGGGTCAGCAGGTCGCCTTCCACTTCGGCCAGGCACAGCACGTGCTCGCGCGGCAGGATGGCGTAGCTGTTGCGCTCGCCGGTCGGGCCGGCCAGTTGGCGGGTGATACCGCTCTGCGATTGGGCGGCGAACTGCGCGCACAACGCGCTCAGTTCGCTGAACTTATTGCCGTCGGCCCAGGTTTTCAGGGCGGTCAGCGATTGGCTCATGGCATCACGCAGGCGCACGTCCGGCGCGGCCAGCTTGTCGCCCCGTACGAAGGATTGCTCGATCGCATCGGTAGGACGAGTCGACAGCAAGCGGTACAGGTACAGCGGGCCACCGGCTTTGGGGCCAGTGCCGGACAGGCCTTCACCGCCGAACGGCTGCACGCCGACCACGGCGCCAACAATGTTGCGGTTGACGTAGACGTTACCGGCATTGACGTTGTCGATCACCTTGGCGATGGTCTCGTCGATGCGGGTGTGCACGCCCAGGGTCAGGCCGTAGCCGGAAGCGTTGATCTGGCCGATGAGCTGGTCGATCTCTTTGCGCTTGTAGCGCACTACGTGCAATACCGGGCCGAAGATCTCGCGTTGCAGTTCGTCGAAGCTTTCCAGCTCGATCAGGGTCGGCATCACGAAGGTGCCGCGCTTGATCTCTTCACCGTCGGCAATCGCCACCTGGTAAACGTTGCGGCCTTTGTCACGCATGGCCTGGATGTGTTTCTCGATACCGGCCTTGGCTTCGGCGTCGATCACCGGGCCAATGTCGACCGACAGGCGTTCCGGGTTACCCAGGCGGCATTCAGCCATGGCACCCTTGAGCATTTCGACCACACGGTCTGCCGAATCTTCCTGCAGGCACAGTACGCGCAGGGCCGAGCAACGTTGACCGGCGCTGTCGAAGGCCGACGATACGACGTCGATCACCACTTGTTCGGTCAGCGCCGAGGAATCGACGATCATCGCGTTCTGGCCACCGGTTTCGGCGATCAGCGGAATCGGGCGACCCTGGGCATCCAGGCGACCGGCGACATTGCGTTGCAGCAGGCGCGCCACTTCGGTGGAACCGGTGAACATCACGCCTTTGACGCGATCATCACCCACCAGACGGGCACCGACGCTTTCGCCCTGGCCTGGCAGCAATTGCAGCACACCTTCCGGAATGCCGGCTTCAAGCAGGATGCGTACGGCCTGGGCAGCCACCAGCGGCGTCTGCTCGGCAGGCTTGGCCAGCACCGGGTTACCGGCAGCCAGCGCTGCAGCTACCTGGCCGCTGAAGATGGCGAGCGGGAAGTTCCACGGGCTGATGCACACCACTGGGCCCAATGGGCGGTGGGCGTCATTGGTGAAGTCGTTGCGCGCCTGCACTGCGTAGTAGCGCAGGAAGTCCACGGCTTCACGCACTTCCGCGATGGCGTTGGCGAAGGTCTTGCCGGCTTCACGGGCCAGCAGGCCCATCAGCGGCTGGATCTCGCCTTCCATCAGGTCGGCGGCGCGTTCCAGGATGGCAGCGCGTTCGGCGGGCGGGGTGGCCTGCCAGATCGGTGCGGCGCTGATGGCGCACTGGATGGCGTTGTCGACGTCTTCGACGGTGGCTTCCTGTACCTGGCCGACCACATCACGCAGGTCGGACGGGTTCAGCACCGGTTGAGCCGTTTCATTGCTGGCGGCGCAACCGAGCATCGGTGCGGCTTTCCAGTTGTTGTGAGCAGTGGCGAGCAGGGCGCAGGACAGCGAGGCCAGACGATGTTCGTTGGCCAGGTCGATACCGGCCGAGTTGGCGCGGTCGCTGCCGTACAGGTCACGCGGCAAAGGGATGCGCGGGTGTGGCAGGCCGAAACCGCCTTCCTGGGTTGCCATTTGCTCGATGCTGGCCACCGGGTCGGCTACCAGTTCCTGGATCGAGATGGACTGGTCAGCGATACGGTTGACGAACGAGGTGTTGGCGCCGTTTTCCAGTAGGCGGCGTACCAGATAGGCCAGCAGTGTTTCGTGGGTACCAACCGGCGCGTATACACGGCACGGACGGTTCAGCTTGCCTTCGGAAACCTTGCCTACAACCTGTTCGTACAGCGGTTCACCCATGCCGTGCAAACACTGGAACTCGTACTGGCCGGGGTAATAGTTCTGACCGGCGATGTGGTAGATAGCCGACAGGGTGTGGGCGTTGTGCGTGGCGAACTGCGGGTAGATGACTTCCGGCACCGACAGCAGTTTTCGTGCGCAGGCAATGTAGGAAACGTCGGTGTACACCTTGCGGGTGTAGACCGGGTAGCCTTCCAGGCCTTCGCCCTGGGCGCGCTTGATTTCGCTGTCCCAGTACGCGCCTTTTACCAGGCGGATCATCAGGCGATGGCGGCTGCGGCGGGCCAGGTCGATGACGTAGTCGATCACATACGGGCAACGCTTCTGGTACGCCTGGATCACAAAGCCGATGCCGTTCCAGCCAGTCAATTGCGGCTCGAAGCACAGGCGCTCGAGCAGGTCCAGGGACAGCTCCAGGCGGTCGGCTTCTTCGGCGTCGATGTTCAGGCCGATGTCGTACTGCTTGGCCAGCAAAGTCAGCGACAGCAGGCGCGGGTACAGCTCATCCATCACACGCTCGTACTGCGCACGGCTGTAGCGCGGGTGCAGGGCGGAGAGTTTGATGGAGATGCCCGGGCCTTCATAGATCCCACGGCCATGGGAGGCTTTGCCGATGGAATGAATGGCTTGTTCGTACGAGGCCAGGTACTTCTGGGCGTCGTGTTCGGTGAGTGCGGCTTCACCGAGCATGTCGTAGGAATAGCGGAAGCCCTTGGCTTCGAATTTGCTCGCATTGGCCAAGGCTTCGGCGATGGTTTCGCCGGTGACGAACTGCTCGCCCATCAGGCGCATGGCCATGTCGACGCCCTTGCGGATCATCGGCTCGCCGCTCTTGCCGATGATGCGGCTCAGGGACGAGGTCAGCCCTGCTTCGTTGTGGGTGGACACCAGCTTGCCAGTCAGCAGCAGGCCCCAGGTAGCGGCGTTGACGAACAGCGATGGGCTGTTGCCCAAATGCGGCTGCCAGTTGCCGGTGCTGATCTTGTCGCGGATCAGTGCATCGCGGGTGCCTTTGTCCGGGATGCGCAGCAGCGCTTCGGCCAGGCACATCAGCGCCACGCCTTCCTGGGACGACAGGGAGAATTCTTGCAGCAGGCCCTGAACAATACCGGCACGGCCGCCGGCACTCTTCTGATTGCGCAGTTTTTCGGCAATGCTCGCGGCCAGCTTGTTGGTGGCTTCGGCCATCGGTGCCGGCAGGCGCGCCTGTTCGATCAGCATCGGTACCACTTCCGGCTCGGGGCGGCGGTAAGCGGCGGTGATTGCGGCACGCAATACCGATTGCGGCAGGATGCTCTCGGCGAACTCAAGGAAGCACTGGTGGGCGTGGTCGGCCTGGACCTCGCCGGCATCATCGGCCTCCTTGGTGCTCAAGCCATTGAGCTCGGACAGGGTTGCACCACCCTCGAGTTTCTCCAGGTAATTGAAAATCGCCTGCTTGATCAGCCAGTGCGGCGTGCGATCAATGGAGGTCGCGGCGGCCTTCAGGCGTTCGCGGGTCGGGTCGTCGAGTTTGACCCCAAGGGTGGTCGTTGCCATTTTTTTATCCTCATGGGTGCCACTACCGAGTGGCATCTGCTGGCGGCAAGATTAGCTTTGCCCATCCTGAGGTGCAACCGGGTGCAACCCTTTTGTTGGTTAAATATTCGACGCTTGATCGGAAAAAAATAAACACACGACCGAATCCGCTTCGCGCTGGTGCATTTGCTTCTGAGATCGGCTGTTCTTGCTCCGAAAAGGAGCAAAAAAAGCGCGTTTGTCCTAAAACACACTTGGGTGCAACTTAATCGGCAGAAACTGGTTGCACCTTATTTGCTTTGTTGAATAGCATTCGCGCACCAAGGTGCAACCAACCCTCTGGGTGGGTTCATCGGCTGGCGGCTTTCCTGGGGAAACGCCAGTCATAAATGCGCGGCATGCAGGTTCGTCTATCCGGTTATCCACGGGTGGCCGTCCCCATGACCGTCGCTACATAAAAACAAAGCCAGGGCGTCACTCCTATGAGCGTTAGTAATCCAACCCTGATCACGTTCGTGATCTACATCGCAGCAATGGTGCTGATCGGCCTGATGGCCTATCGCTCCACCAACAACCTTTCCGATTACATCCTGGGCGGTCGCAGCCTCGGTAGCGTGGTGACAGCCTTGTCCGCCGGTGCTTCCGACATGAGCGGCTGGCTGTTGATGGGCTTGCCGGGCGCGATCTACATGTCCGGTCTGTCGGAAAGCTGGATTGCCATCGGCCTGATCGTCGGTGCCTACCTCAACTGGTTGTTCGTGGCCGGCCGCCTGCGCGTGCAGACCGAACACAACGGCGACGCCCTGACCCTGCCGGATTACTTCTCCAGCCGCTTCGAAGATAAAAGCGGCCTGCTGCGGATCATCTCCGCCGTGGTGATCCTGGTGTTCTTCACCATCTACTGCGCCTCCGGCATCGTCGCCGGCGCCCGCCTGTTCGAAAGCACCTTCGGCATGTCCTACGAGACCGCGCTGTGGGCCGGTGCTGCGGCGACTATTGCCTACACCTTCATCGGTGGTTTCCTGGCAGTCAGCTGGACCGACACCGTGCAAGCCACGCTGATGATCTTCGCGCTGATCCTCACGCCGATTATCGTGCTGCTGGCCACCGGCGGCGTAGACACCACCTTCCTGGCCATTGAAGCCAAGGACCCGACCAGCTTCGACATGCTGAAAAACACCACCTTCATCGGCGTTATCTCGTTGATGGGCTGGGGCCTGGGCTACTTCGGCCAGCCGCACATCCTCGCGCGCTTCATGGCGGCGGACTCGGTTAAGTCGATCGCCAAGGCGCGTCGCATCTCCATGACCTGGATGATCCTGTGCTTGGGCGGCACCGTGGCGGTGGGCTTCTTCGGTATCGCTTACTTCTCGGCGCACCCGGAAGTGGCGGGCCCGGTGACTGAAAACCCAGAGCGTGTGTTTATCGAGCTGGCCAAAATCCTGTTCAACCCATGGGTTGCCGGTGTGTTGCTGTCGGCCATTCTGGCGGCTGTGATGAGCACCCTGAGCTGCCAACTGCTGGTGTGCTCCAGCGCCCTGACGGAAGACTTCTACAAGGCGTTCCTGCGCAAAGGCGCTTCCCAGCTTGAGCTGGTATGGGTCGGTCGCATCATGGTGCTGGTAGTGGCCTTGATCGCCATCGCCATGGCCGCCAACCCGGAAAACCGCGTACTGGGCCTGGTCAGCTACGCCTGGGCCGGTTTCGGTGCAGCCTTCGGCCCCGTGGTACTGATCTCGGTCATCTGGAAACACATGACCCGCAACGGCGCCCTGGCCGGCATCCTGGTCGGCGCGATCACCGTGATCGTGTGGAAGCACTTCGAATTGCTGGGCCTGTACGAAATCATCCCAGGCTTCATCTTCGCCAGCCTGGCGATCTACTTCGTGAGCAAGATGGGCGCACCGACGGTGGGCATGGTCGAGCGTTTTGATGCTGCGGAAAAAGATTACAACTTGAACAAGTAATTCGCTGGGCGTTTAACGCCTGCTGAACGAACAAGAAAGGCCCACGTCCGAAGGACACTGGGCCTTTTTTTGTGTGGGCTGATTGGTGCAATTGCCGTCGATGCTCGTGGGTTCCAGCGGTGCTCACGTAGGACCTTACTTATTTGCCGAGGCAGCGCTCGGCAAGGCGAACGGCTGGTGCAGAATCGACCGCCCACCCTTCGCAGAGAAACACCGGATGTTCGCTCCTGCCAACCAACCTGCATTTACCCTGGCCCTGGATGGGGCGCCGAGTGATTTCGAGGTGTTCGCGTTCGACGGCACCGAGGCCATCAGCCAGCCCTATCGTTTTGAACTTGAGCTGGTCAGCGAGCAGCCGGATATCGACCTGGAGGGCTTGCTGCATCGCCAGGTGTACTTGGGCTTCGACGATCAGGGGCATGGCGTTCACGGCCTGGTGTATCGGGTTGCCCAGGGCGACTCGGGCCGGCGCCTGACGCGTTACCAGCTCAGCCTTGCGCCGCATCTGGCGTACCTGGCACACAGCAGCCACCAGCGCATTTTTCAGCATAAGACGGTGCCGCAGATTGTTGCTCAGGTGCTGGCAGGGCAGGGGATTCACAGTGATCGCTTTGAGTTCCGGTTGAGCGGTGATTACCCGGAGCGTGAATATTGCGTGCAGTTCGGCGAGAGCGACCTGGCGTTCATCCAGCGCCTGTGTGCCGAGCTGGGTATTCACTATCACTTCCAGCATTCCCCCGCAGGGCATCTGCTGGTGTTTGGCGATGACCAGACCGTATTTGCCCAGGCAGATCAGCCCACGCCGTACCGGCCTGGTTCGGGAATGGTCGCCGCTAACCCTGCGATCAAGCGCTTCACCTTGCAATTGGCGACCTGCACCACGGCGTTGAATCTTCGCGATTACGACTTTCGCAAACCCCATGTCGAGCTGGAAAGCGCAGCCGTCGACAAGTCATTGCCCAAGCTTGAAGCGCAGCACTACCCCGGCAAGTTTTCCGACCGAGCCCAAGGCAGATGCCTCGCCCAGCGTGGCCTGGAGCGGTACCGCAGCGACTATCGTAGTGCCCATGGCCAGGGCGATGAGCCGGCGTTGGCCAGTGGCCGGTTTCTGCAGTTGCGTGAGCACCCCCGTGAGGACTGGAACGACCTGTGGCTGGTGACGCAGGTGCGCCATGAAGGCAAGCAGCCTCAGGTGCTGGAGGAAGCGGTCACCGAGGAGGACGGAGGGGAACTGCGCCAAGGGTATCGCAACGCATTTGTCGCCGCGCCATGGGATGCGGTGTTTCGTCCGCCCTTGCCGGAGCAGCCGCGCCCGACGGTATCGGGATATCAAAGTGCAGTGGTCACCGGCCCGGTTGACAGTGAGGTTCACTGTGACGAATACGGCCGGGTCAAGGTGCAACTGGCCTGGGATCGTGTCGGCGAGCACAACGACCATTCCAGTTGCTGGCTGCGGGTCGCCAGTGGCTGGGCCCATGACCGTTATGGCGTGGTGCTGATACCCCGGGTTGGCATGGAAGTGCTGGTGGGGTTCGTCAATGGCGACATGGATATGCCGCTGGTGGTGGGGTGCCTGCCCAACGCCGCCACGCCTGTGCCCCTCGACCTGCCCGCGGACAAGACCCGTAGTCTCTGGCGTAGCCAGAGCAGCCCTGGCGGTGGTGGCTACAACGAACTGCGTATCGAGGACCGCAAGGGTGCCGAGGAAATCTACCTGCGCGCCCAGCGGGACTGGACCCAGCATGTGTTGCACGACCAACAGGTACAGGTCGATAACCAGCGTCGCGTGCAGGTGGGCGGCGAGTCGCGCCATGAGTTGCAGGGCCAGGAGCAGCGCATCACCCACGGCAACCGTTTGACCGAGCTCAAGCAGGATGACCATCTGGTGGTTGGCGGTTCGCAGCACATGCGTGCCGGGCAAATCATTGCGCTGGGGGCCGGGCAAAGCATCATCATTGATGCGGGTGCCAGCGTGACGATCCAGGCGGGCGGGCAGTCGATCACATTGTCAGCGGGCGGGATTTTCAGCAGTGTGCCGATCCAGCTCGGCAGCGCGCCTGCCCCGACGCCGGCGCCGTTAATGCCTGGGTTGAAAGAGGCTGTATTGGCAGCGGTTCCCGCGCCGTTAAGCCGTGCACAAGTGTTCAGCCTCAAACGCAGCGCGCCGTTCTGCGAAGAATGCGAGCGCTGCAAGAACGGCCAATGCGACATCGACGCCCATACACGGAGTGCGTCCTGATGCCCGCGCTCTTGACGCCCAATGCCTGGCTGGCGCAATACCCGTTGCAGCCTGATGAACAGCTGTACGCCGTGCTGGGCAATGCCAGCGACGCCAAGCCGCTCGCCGCCTGGCAAGCCACGGCCGCTGCAAAGATGCCGCGACCGATCTGGGCGGACACGGCCTACGCTGACTGGGATGAGGTCATGCCCTACGTTGGCGTCGTTGAGCCGAGCAGTGCCTTTCTCGATTGGATAGCCACCACCCAAGCGCCGGATTGGGGCTGGCTGGCGGTCTCGTCCAGCCCGCTGGAGGTGGTGATCGCGCATTTGAAGGGTTTGACCCAGGTGTACCTGCCGGAAAGCCAACCGGTGTTTTTGCGTTTCTGGGACGGCGCGCACCTTTTGCCGATGTTGCAGTCATTAGGCGACGGGGCCGGGGGCGTGCTACCGGTGTTCCAGCGCTACTTGATCAACGGCCAGCCGCTGTCGGTGGCGGCCAAACCAGTCACTGCGGCCCCAGTCAGCCCCTGGTGGCAGGTACCGGCATCGTTGCTCAAGCATATGGCTCAACAGTCTCCACAGGTGCTGGTCGACAACCTGCTGCAATGGCTCCAGGAACAGCGCCCTGACCTCTACACCGCGTTTACGCCAGCAACCTTGCAGCATAAAGTCGCCTACTTCGCACGCAGGCCGCAAATCAGCCATGGTGCACTGGCTGATTACCTTGCCTCGCAGCTCAGTTGAGCCCCTGGCGATAGAGTCACTTCCGTGCCGCCCGCCATGCGGCCCTGCACCTTTGCACCGGTAGAAGGTAAACTTCGCCCCCTGCGCAGGAGCAACCATGAATTATCGTCACGCCTTTCACGCCGGCAACCATGCCGATGTCTTCAAACACCTGACCTTGACCCGCCTCATCGCCCTGATGTCGCGCAAGGAACAGCCGTTCGCCTACCTCGACACTCACGCAGGCATTGGCTTGTATGACTTGCAGGGCGACCAGGCCAACCGCACCGGTGAGTACCTGGAAGGCATCGCCCGCCTGTGGGGCGCAAGCGACCTGCCGCCGCTGACCGCCGACTACATGCGCGTGTTGCACGAGATGAACCCGGATGGCCAGTTACGCTACTACCCGGGCTCGCCGGAACTGGCGCGCCGCCTCACACGGCCCCAGGACCGTGTGCTGCTCAATGAGAAGCACCCGGAAGATGGCGTGCTGCTCAAGGACAACATGAAGGGTGATCGCCGCGTCAAAGTGCACCTGGGCGAGGGCTGGCATGTACCACGGGCCTTGCTGCCGGTGCCGGAAAAGCGCGGGCTGATGCTGATCGACCCGCCGTTTGAAAAACTCGACGAAATGCAGCGTTGCGCAGCGTCCCTCAAGGAAGCCGTCAGCCGTATGCGCCAGACGGTCGCGGCGATCTGGTACCCGGTGAAAGACCAGCGCATGTTGCGCCGTTTCTACCAGGACCTGGCCGGTACCGGTGCGCCGAAGCTGCTGCGTGTGGAGTTGCTGGTGCATCCGCTGGACACGCCCAACACCCTCACCGGCTCGGGCCTGGCGATTGCCAACCCGCCGTGGGGCCTGGAAGAGGAATTGCGTGAATTGCTGCCATGGTTGTCCAAGCAACTGGGCCAGACCCAGGGTGGCTGGCAGATGGATTGGCTGATCGCCGAGTAACCGATCGTTCCCGCGCTCCGCGTGGTAACGCAGCCTGTGACGCTCCGCGTCACGATGTTAAAAGCGGACGCGGAGCGTCCAGGGCGGCATTCCCACGCGGAGCGTGGGAATGATCATGGCACAAGGGTCAGATCGGGCAGGTCACGCCTGTGCCGCCGATCCCACAGTAACCCTGGGGGTTCTTCGCCAGGTACTGCTGGTGATACGCCTCGGCGAAGTACACCGTCGGGGCCTCTTCGATTTCTGTGGTGATCTCACCCAGGCCGGCCTTGCTCAGCTCTTGCTGATAAGCCTCGGCACTGGCTTTGGCCGCCGCCAATTGCTCCGGCGTGGTGGCGTAGATCACCGAGCGGTACTGGCTGCCGATGTCGTTGCCCTGGCGCATGCCCTGGGTCGGGTTGTGCAGTTCCCAGAACATCTTCAACAGGTCTTCGTATTTCACCTTGGCCTGGTCATACACCACCAGCACCACTTCGCTGTGGCCGGTCAGGCCCGAGCAGACTTCTTCGTAAGTCGGGTTAGGCGTGAAGCCGCCGGCGTAGCCGACCACGGTGCTGACCACGCCGTCGCGCTGCCAGAACTTGCGTTCTGCGCCCCAGAAGCAGCCCAGGCCGAAGATCGCAAAGCCGACGTCATCCAGGAACGGGCCCAGCAGTGGGTTGCCGTTGACGAAGTGCGTTTCCGGTAACTTCATCGGGGTTTCACGACCAGGCAACGCTTGTTCTTGAGTAGGCAGCACGTTTTTGTTCACCAGAATTTCCGAGCGCAAGACCATGATCAGTCCTCTCGTCAGGTTGAGTAACAGTAAATTGTCAGACAGCCAGTGTGCCCGAGTGTTACAGCGCTGTCAGGCGATTGGCCCGCGCGGGTAGCGTTTAAGCCTCTGCATCAGCTCGGCACCCGGGATCGGGCGGTCGAACAGGTAGCCCTGGCCCACGTCGCAACGGTGCCGGCGCAGGAACGCCAACTGCTCAGCGGTTTCGATGCCTTCGGCCACGACCTTGAGTTTGAGGTTGTGGGCCATGGCGATCACCGCCGAGGTGATTTCCATGTCGTCCTGGTTGTCCGGGATTTCATGGATAAAGCTGCGATCAATCTTAATGATGTCGATGGGGAATTTTTTCAAGTAGCTCAGCGACGAGTAACCGGTGCCGAAGTCGTCCATCGCCAGGGTCAGGCCAAAGCTCTTGAGCTGGTCCAGTTGCAGGCGCGTATCTTCAGTGGCTTCCAGCAGCAAGCCTTCGGTCAGCTCCAGCTCCAGCAGGTTGGCCGGCAGCTGTTCCTCCTTGAGGATGGTGGCAATCGAGGCCACCAGGTCCGGGTCGGAAAATTGCTTGGGCGACAGGTTGATGGCCACCTGCAAGTTGCCCAGGCCTGCGGCCGTCAATTGCCGGCTCATGCGGCAGGCCTGGCGCGCGATCCATTTGCCGATGGGGATAATCAGCCCGGTTTCTTCAGCCACGCTGATGAACTGGTCGGGGCGGATCATACCTTTTTCCGGGTGGTTCCAGCGCAACAGCGCTTCCATGCCCAGCAGGCGACCGCTGCGCAGGCATAGCTTGGGCTGGTAGAACACGTCCAGCTCGTTCTGGGTCAGGGCACGGCGCAGGTTGTTTTCCACGAACAGCTTGTAGCTGGCCTCGGCATTCAGCGCTTCGGTAAACACTTGCACCTGGTGCTTACCGTTGGCTTTGGCCTTGTGCAGGGCCAGGCCGGCGTTGCGCATCAGGGTCTGCGGGTCGCGGCCATGCAGCGGCGCGCAGGCCAGGCCCACGGAACCGGTTACGCTGATCAACTGGTTGTCGACGAACATCGGCTTGTCGAGGGTGGTCAGCAACTGGCTGGCCACCTGCTGGCCGGTCTCAAGGTCGGCATCGTCCAACAGCACCGCGAATTCGTTACTGGCAAAACGCGCCAGGCTGCCGCCGCTGCTCAAGCTGTTGCGCAGGCGGCGCGCCAGGCTGATCAACAACTTGTCGCCAGTCTGGTGGCCGAGGCTGTCGTTGATGCGCTTGAAGTTGTCGATGTCCACCAACAGCAGGCTGATCGGGCTGTCGCTGTCGCGGGCAAAGCGCTCGTCGAGGTTGCGAATGAACGCGGGGCGATTGCCCAGGTTGGTCAGGTTGTCGGTGTAGGCCAGGCGTTCGATGCGCTGTTGCGCCAGCTTGGTCTGGGTGATGTCTTCGTAGATGCCGATGTAGTGGGTCAGCTCGCGGTTGTCGCCATACACCTTGGAAATCGACAGCTGGCCCCAGTACGGTTCCAGGTTCTTGCGGCGGCTCTTGAACTCGCCTTGCCAGCTGTTGCTTTTGGCCAGGGCCGAAGGCGCGTCGAACAGCAATTCGCTGAGGTTCTCCAGAGCTGGCAGTTGGGCCAGGCGATGGCCGTGGACTTCTTCGGCGCTGTATTGGGTAATCGCGGTGAAGCTGGGGTTGACGTACTCCACCACGCCGTCGCAATTGACCAGCAAAAACGCGTTGGCGCTTTGCTCCACGGCGCGCTGGAACAAGTGCAGGGCGCTGGTGGCAGTGCGGCGGTTGTGGTTGTTGATGACCTGGGCGAACTGGTCTGCCAGCTCGCCGGCGAACGCGATTTCATCGGACTGCCAGGCGCGTGGGCTGCCACCTTGCTCCAGGCACAGCACGCCGACGACCTGGCCGTCGACGCGGATGCTGGCGTCGAGCATCGCGTGGATGTCCTTGGCGCGCAGGCTTTCAGCCATTTCCCGGGTGCGTGGGTCGCGCAGGGCGTGGGTGGCGTCGATCGCGCGGCTGGAGTGCAGGGCTTCCAGGTAATCCGGGAAGCCGCTGGCATCGATGGCTTCAGGCAGATGGTGTTGTTGATCGGCGCGGTGATAGGCGGAGATCGGTACCAGATGATGGCCTTCGAGGTTCCAGATGCTGGCGCAGTCGATCTGGTAAATGTCGCAGGCGCTGCGCGTGATGAGTTCAGCGGCTTCTTGCAGGGAATTTGGCGTTGTGTAGCGTTGGCGCGCCAGCAGCAGGATCAGTTCTTGCTGGGCGCGCACTCGCTCCAGGTGTTGCAACTGCTCCTGCTGCGCTCGCTGGTTGAGCTCCAGGGCGATTTGCAGGCGGCTGTTCTGGTTTTCCAGGTCGACCGTCGGGGCGGGTGCGCTGGTCTCGCTGAACAGCCCCTCGACCACCATCAGGTAGCCGCGCACCAGGTGGCGGTTATGTTGTTTGTAGGCCTCGCCCATCTCCAGCACGCTCAGCGGGCCGTCATGGGTGTGCAGGTTGTAGCGCACCAGATAATGGGGGCTGTGGGCCAGTTGCTGCTGGATCGCATCGTGCAACTGGTAGCGCGCCTGGGGTTCCATCAGGCTGGCGTAGGGCGTGCCGATCAAGGCGCAGAGTTCAACCGCCGGCAGGCCGAACTGGCGTTCGCAGTTGGGATCGAGGTAGAGCAGGGCCCAGCTTGCCTCATTAAGCCGCTCGAAACGCAGCATACCGAGGCGCGAAGGCACCGGTAATTGCGTCACTACCTCGGCCGCCATACGGGCGACATCGGGTTGGCTTTTCATGGGGAAACTCGCTTGGGAAAATGCGCACTGCGCTGGGCTCACGCCCTCTTGACTGTCGACTGCGGCAAGGTTGCATCATGCAGGACGCAGTGACAAGAGAGGATGAAGGCTAAGTGCTATAAGCCTGTTATCGGCCGCGCAAGGGATTTCTGTAATTGGGGTGATCGGTGGTGCGTTGACGCAGGTAGGGTGCTTGCGTGTGGCGAGCAAGCTTGCTTGCGCTGGGCTGCGCAGCGGCCCCAAAATCTTGGGAGCGCTTCGCACTCCAGCGGGAGCAAGCTCCCTCGCCACAGCAAGCTCGCTCCTACAAAATACAGGCAAAAAAAGCCCCGCCAAGTGGCGGGGTTGAGGTACGAGCGTGGCGCTCGGAAATCGGTGTGGCAAGGGCCTTCCCGGCAACAGGAAGGCCCTGCGACTTACAGCAGGATGGTGCGGATGTCGTTCAGCAACTGGCTCAGGCGCTGGGTGAAGCGCGCAGCCGCGGCGCCGTTGATCACACGGTGATCGTAGGACAGCGACAGTGGCAGCATCAGCTTGGGTTGGAACGCTTTACCGTCCCACACAGGCTGGATGGTGGCCTTGGACACACCCAGGATCGCCACTTCCGGCGCGTTGACGATTGGCGTGAAGCCAGTGCCGCCAATGTGGCCGAGGCTGGAGATGGTGAAGCAAGCGCCCTGCATGTCGTCCGGGGTGAGCTTCTTGTCGCGGGCCTTGGCAGCCAGCGCAGCCGCTTCGCCAGCGAGTTGCAGCAGGCTCTTCTGGTCGACGTTCTTGATGACCGGTACCAGCAGGCCATCCGGGGTGTCGACCGCAAAGCCGATGTGCACGTACTTCTTGCGAATGATCGCCTTGCCGCTTGGCGCCAGCGAGCTGTTGAAGTCCGGCAGTTCCTTGAGCAGGTGTGCACAGGCCTTGAGCAGCAGTGGCAGCACGGTCAGCTTCACGCCGGCCTTCTCGGCCACGGCTTTCTGCGCAACGCGGAACGCTTCCAGGTCGGTGATATCGGCCTGGTCGAACTGAGTCACGTGCGGGATGTTCAGCCAGCTGGCGTGCAGGCCTGCCGCGCCGATTTGCATCAGGCGGGTCATCGGCACTTCTTCGATTTCGCCGAAACGGCTGAAATCCACGGTGCGGATCGGCGGAATGCCCGAACCACCGGTAGCGCCGCCGGCAGCCGGAGCTTCCTTGGCTTTTTGCATCATGGCTTTGACGTAAACCTGCACGTCTTCCTTCAGCACACGGCCGTGAGGGCCGCTGGCTGCAACAGCGCTCAGCTCGACGCCAAATTCACGGGCCAGTTGACGCACGGCTGGGCCGGCGTGAACCTTGGCACCGCTTGGCGCAGGCGCAGCAGCCGCAGGGGCTGGCGCAGCTTCGGCTTTTGCGGCCGGAGCAGGGGCAGCAGCGGCAGGTGCCGCTTCAGCCTTGGCAGCCGGAGCAGCAGCCGGTGCTGGTGCGGCGGCTGGCGCAGCACCTTGTACTTTGAGCTTGAGGATGAAGTCACCGGTGCCGACTTCGTCTTCCAGCTTGACCGCGATGCTTTCCACCACGCCGGCTGCCGGCGATGGGATTTCCATGGAAGCCTTGTCGGACTCCAGGGTGATCAGCGACTGGTCGGCTTCGACGGTGTCGCCGACCTTGACCAGCAGCTCGATGATCTTGGCCTTGCCCGACGAACCGATGTCCGGGACGTGAATGTCCTGGACGGTCGCGGCGGCCGGTGCAGCGACCGGGGCTGGAGCAGCCTCGGCAGCGGCAGGCTTTTCAGCAGCAGGTGCAGGTGCAGCGGCGGCCGGAGCCGCGGCCGCAGGGGCTGCATCAGCAGCGCCTTCGATTTCCAGCTCCAGCAGTTCGTCGCCTTCCTTCAGGCGGTCGCCCAGCTTCACTTTCAGGCTTTTGACCACGCCGGCCTTGGGAGCAGGGATTTCCATGCTCGCCTTGTCCGACTCCAGGGTCAGGATGCTCTGGTCGGCTTCGACGGTGTCGCCGACCTTCACAAACAGCTCGATTACTTCACCTTCACCGCTGCCGATGTCAGGTACGCGAATGAGTTCGCTCACAAAAAATCTCCTCAGCAGTCCAGTGGGTTGCGTTTTTCCGGGTTGATCCCGAACTTGACGATGGCGTCAGCCACCACCTTGGGTTCGATCTCACCACGGTCAGCCAAGGCTTCCAGGGCTGCCAACACCACGAAGTGACGGTCGACTTCGAAGAAGTGACGCAGCTTCTTGCGGCTGTCACTGCGGCCGAAACCATCGGTGCCCAGGACTTTGAATTCCTTGGACGGGACCCACTGGCGAATTTGTTCAGCAAACAGTTTCATGTAGTCGGTAGAGGCAATGACTGGACCCTTACGGCCGGCCAGGCACTCTTCGACGTAGCTCTTGGCTGGCTTCTGGCCAGGGTGCAGACGGTTGCTGCGCTCTACGGCCAGGCCATCGCGACGCAGTTCGTTGAAGCTGGTGACGCTCCATACGTCGGCACCGACGTTGAACTCGTCGCGCAGGATCTTCGCCGCTTCACGTACTTCACGCAGGATAGTGCCGGAGCCCATCAGCTGTACGTGGTGCGCCGCTTCCTTGGTGTCTTCTTCGAGCAGGTACATGCCCTTGATGATGCCTTCTTCCACACCGGCCGGCATGGCTGGCTGCTGGTAGGACTCGTTCATCACGGTGATGTAGTAGAAAACGTCCTGCTGCTCTTCGGTCATCTTCTTCATGCCGTCCTGGATGATCACCGCCAGCTCATAGCCGTAGGTTGGATCAAAGGTGCGGCAGTTCGGGATGGTGGCAGCCAGGATGTGGCTGTGACCGTCTTCGTGTTGCAGGCCTTCGCCGTTCAGCGTGGTGCGGCCGGCGGTGCCGCCGATCAGGAAGCCACGGGTGCGGCTGTCGCCAGCGGCCCAGGCCAGGTCGCCGATACGCTGGAAGCCGAACATCGAGTAGAAGATGTAGAACGGCAGCATTGGCTGGTTGTGGCTGGAGTACGAAGTACCGGCAGCGATGAAGGAGCTCATGGCGCCCGCTTCGTTGATGCCTTCTTCGAGGATCTGGCCCTTCTTGTCTTCCTTGTAGAACATCACCTGGTCTTTATCGACTGGCTCGTAGAGCTGGCCGACGGAGGAGTAGATGCCCAACTGACGGAACATGCCTTCCATACCGAAGGTACGGGCTTCGTCCGGGATGATCGGGACGATGCGCGGGCCGATGTCCTTGTCCTTGACCAGCTGCGCCAGGATGCGCACGAAGGCCATGGTGGTGGAGATTTCACGGTCGCCCGAGCCGTCAAGGATAGCCTTGAGGGTGCTCAGGTCTGGCGTCGGTACGCTGAAGCTGTTGGCGCGGCGCTGTGGCACGAAACCGCCCAGTGCACTGCGACGCTCGCTCAGGTAGCGGGCTTCGGCGCTGTTTGGCTCCGGCTTGAAGAACGGCAGGTTCTCCAGCTCTTCGTCCTTGACCGGGATGTCGAAGCGGTCGCGGAACAATTTCAGGCTGTCGACATCGACTTTCTTGGTGTTGTGCGCGGTGTTCTTCGCTTCGCCGGCACCGGTGCCATAACCCTTGATGGTCTTGGCCAGGATGACGGTCGGTTGTTCTTTGTGGTTGACCGCTTCGTGGTACGCCGCGTAGACCTTGTACGGGTCGTGGCCGCCTCGGTTGAGCTTCCAGATCTCGTCGTCGGACAGGTCGGCAACCATCGCCTTGAGTTCAGGCGTGTTGAAGAAGTGCTCACGGACGAAAGCGCCGTCTTTGGCTTTGTAGTTCTGGTACTCGCCGTCGATGACTTCGTCCATGCGGCGTTGCAGGATACCGTCGACGTCCTTGGCCAGCAGTGGGTCCCAGAAACGGCCCCAGATGACTTTGGTCACGTTCCACTGAGCACCGCGGAACACGCCTTCGAGTTCCTGGATGATCTTGCCGTTGCCGCGAACCGGGCCGTCGAGGCGCTGCAGGTTGCAGTTGATGACGAAGATCAGGTTGTCGAGCTTCTCGCGGCCGGCCAGGGAGATGGCGCCCAGGGATTCCGGTTCGTCGCACTCGCCGTCGCCCAGGAAGCACCAGACTTTCTGCTTGCCTTCCGGGATGAACCCACGGGCTTCCAGGTACTTCATGAAGCGTGCCTGGTAGATCGCCTGGATCGGGCCAAGGCCCATGGAAACGGTCGGGAACTGCCAGAAGTCAGGCATCAGCCAAGGGTGAGGGTAGGACGACAGGCCCTGACCGTCGACTTCCTGGCGGAAGTTGTTCATTTGTTCTTCGCTGATGCGACCTTCCATGAACGCACGGGCGTAGACGCCTGGCGAGGTGTGGCCCTGGAAGTAGATCAGGTCGCCGCCGTGTTCGTCGGTCGGGGCCTGGAAGAAGTAGTTGAAGCCGATGTCATACAGGGTTGCGCTGGAAGCGAAGCTGGAGATGTGACCGCCCAGGTCCGAATCTTTCAAGTTCGTGCGCATTACCATCGCCATGGCGTTCCAACGTACCAGCGAGCGAATGCGGCGTTCCATGAACAGGTCGCCAGGCATGCGTGCTTCGTGGGTAACGGGGATGGTGTTGCGGTATGGCGTAGTGATGGCGTAAGGCAGTTGCGAGCCGCTGCGGGTCGCGAGTTCGCCCATACGGGTCATCAGGTAGTGAGCACGGTCTTCGCCTTCTTTGTCGAGAACCGATTCCAGGGCGTCCAGCCATTCCTGGGTTTCGACGGGATCGAGGTCTTGCATGGCTTGCTCCAGGGCGGAAAGGCTACCAGAATCGGTTGCCTGAAGTTTGCGACTGGCCTTGTGGGCAGACGACATAAATTCTTGGATGGCCGAAGGTTGCTTCGGCGTCCTGTAGTTTTACTACAAATCGTCGGCCATTTCAGCCTTTCGAATGTATATACGAGTAGTAAAACTACACAAGACTGAGCGTATGGCTCGGTCTTGCTGGTGAGCATAATCGTTATTGTTGGTCTATTGCGAACAAGAAAAGGTGAAACTTTGATATTGCCTGCCAAGATTAATTTAATTTCAGCTATTTCTAACCTTTGTTCGACAGTCCTTCACCGAGCATGGCTCTTGCCTTCACAACTACACGCCATTTACACGCCGATCAAGGATAGACCATGAGCCTTCCAACGCTGGCCGAACTGCCGGCCATTCTGTTGCCTTACGCCAACCGGGCCGAACAGTCATTTCGTGACGCGGTGGCCGCGCTGGATGACGATCATGGCCTTTCTGCGTGGGCGCCGCAACGGTGGGCCGACTTCGCCCGCGTGTGCGCCGCCAGTGATTTCGTCATTGAACAGAGTGTTCGTGACCCTTTGATGTTGCTGGAGCTGGTGGCCTGGGGCGAGCTGGACCGCGGTTTCGCGCCCGGCGAGCTATGCAGCCAGATAGCCGGTGCCGTGCAACAGGCCGAAACAGAAGATGAACTGGGCCGCGTGCTGCGCCGCCAACGCACGCGCCAGCAGGTGCGCATCATCTGGCGCGACCTCACACGCCAGGCCGACCTGGTGCAAACCTGTCGCGATCTGTCCGACATGGCCGACGCCTGCATCGACCAGGCCTATCAATGGCTGTACCAGCGCCACTGCGCCCAGTTCGGCACGCCGACCGGCGCACGCAGCGGCGAGGCACAGCACATGGTCATCCTCGGCATGGGCAAGCTCGGTGCAGTGGAGCTGAACCTGTCGTCGGATATCGACTTGATCTTCGCTTATCCCGAAGGTGGTGAAACGGTGGGCGTGAAGCGCGCCCTGGATAATCAGGAGTTCTTTATTCGCCTGGGTCAAAAACTGATCAAGGCCCTGGACCCGATGACCGTCGATGGTTTTGTCTTCCGCGTCGACATGCGCCTGCGCCCCTACGGTTCGGCCGGCGCCCTGGTGCTGAGCTTCAACGCGCTGGAGCAGTACTACCAGGACCAGGGCCGGGACTGGGAGCGCTACGCCATGATCAAGGCGCGGGTGGTGGCCGGCGACCAGGCGGCTGGCGCGCAACTGCTCGACATGCTGCGCCCGTTTGTCTACCGCCGTTATCTGGACTTCTCGGCCATCGAAGCGCTGCGCACCATGAAGCAACTGATCCAGCAGGAAGTACGGCGCAAGGGCATGGCCGACAATATCAAGCTGGGCGCAGGCGGCATTCGTGAGGTGGAATTTATCGCGCAGGCATTCCAGCTGATCCATGGCGGCCGCGACCTCAGCCTGCAGCAACGCCCGCTGTTGAACGTGCTGGGCACGCTGGAAGGCCAGGGTTATTTGCCCGCAGCGGTGATCAGCGAGCTGCGCAGCGGTTACGAGTTCCTGCGCTACACCGAGCATGCGATCCAGGCGATTGCCGACCGCCAGACGCAAATGCTGCCGGACAGCCCCGAAGACCAGGCGCGCATTGCCTTTATGCTTGGCTTCAGTGACTGGGCCGCGTTCCACGAGCGCCTGATGTACTGGCGTGGTCGCGTGGACTGGCACTTTCGCCAGGTGATTGCCGACCCTGATGAGGAAGAAGGCGAAGAAAGCGAATTGGTGGTCGGTGGTGAATGGTTGCCACTGTGGGAGGAATCCCAGGATGACGACGCGGCGTGCCGTCAACTGAGTGAAGGTGGTTTCACCGATGCCCCCAAGGCCCTCAAGGCCTTGGCCAGCCTGCGCGCCAGCCCGCAGTTGCGCGCCATGCAGCGCCTGGGGCGCGAGCGCCTGGATGCGTTCATCCCGCGCCTGCTGGCCCAGGCCGTTGAACATGCCAACCCGGACCTGGTCCTGGAGCGCGTGTTGCCGCTGGTGGAAGCCGTTGCCCGGCGTTCGGCCTACCTGGTGTTGCTGACTGAGAACCCCGACGCCCTGCGTCGCCTGCTGACATTGTGCGCGGCCAGCCCGTGGATCGCCGAGCAGATCACCCGTTTTCCGCTGTTGCTGGACGAATTGCTCAACGAAGGCCGCTTGTTCAAGCCGCCGCTGGCGCCGGAGCTGGCCGCTGAGTTGCGCGAGCGCCTCACGCGCATTCCCGAAGATGACCTTGAGCAACAAATGGAAGCCTTGCGCCATTTCAAACTGGCGCACCGCCTGCGGGTGGCCGCTTCCGAAATCGCCGGCAGCCTGCCGTTGATGAAAGTCAGCGACTACCTCACCTGGCTGGCCGAAGCGATTCTTGAACAAGTGCTGGCCCTGGCCTGGCGCCAGACGGTCGCCCGCCACGGCTCGCCGCAGCGCCTGGACGGCACCCTGTGCGATCCTGGGTTCATCATTGTCGGTTATGGGAAAGTCGGCGGCATCGAACTGGGGCATGGTTCGGACCTGGACCTGGTGTTTATCCATGACGGCGACCCCCAGGCCGAGACGGACGGTGCCAAGCCGATCGATGGCGCGCAATTCTTTACACGGCTGGGCCAGCGCATCATTCACCTGCTGACCACCCAGACCAACTCCGGCCAGCTGTATGAAGTGGACATGCGCCTGCGACCTTCCGGCGCATCGGGCTTGTTGGTGAGTTCCCTGGGGGCGTTTGATCGCTATCAACAAAATGAAGCCTGGACCTGGGAACATCAGGCCCTGATCCGTGCGCGGGTACTGGTGGGCAGCCAGGATGTGGGCCAGGCGTTCGAGCAGGTACGGGCTAACGTGTTGGGGCGTGAGCGGGACTTGGAGAAGCTGCGCCAGGAGGTCAGCGAGATGCGTGCCAAGATGCGTGACAACCTGGGCACCAAGGCCACGACGGCCGGCAGGGGCGCCAATGCCTTCGAGGCCACGGCGCTGTTCGACCTCAAGCAGGACGCCGGAGGTATCGTCGATATTGAATTTATGGTGCAATACGCGGCTTTGGCGTGGTCTGCGCAACATCCATCGTTGCTGCGCTACACCGACAATATCCGCATTCTGGAGGGCCTGGAGCAGGTCGGGCTGATGCCCGCCGCCGATGCCCATTTGCTGCGAGAAGTGTACAAGGCTTACCGCTCAGCCGCGCACCGCCAGGCTTTGCAGAACGAGGCCGGTACGGTAGCCGGGGACCAGTTCGCCGACGAGCGGCGACAGGTGATGCGAATCTGGCAGGCGCTGGGCTTAAATTGAAACTCGACTGATTGGCGACGCCGATTTTTATATGGGATGCGGATTGATGTGGGAGCCGGGCTTGCCCGCGATGCAGGCGCCTCGGTTTATCAGGGATACCGAGGTGATGCGATCGCAGGCAAGCCAGCTCCCACATAAAGATGCTCCCTGGCGCACCGCGATCTACAGTCATTATCGAGGCGGGGAGGCATAGGCCTCCCCGCATCGTTTGTGGAAACTACATGAATATTCTGATCGTTGGGCCCAGTTGGGTCGGTGACATGGTGATGGCACAGACACTGTTTCAGTGCCTGCGCCTGCGCTATCCAGACTGCCAGATCGACGTGCTCGCCCCTGAGTGGAGCCGGCCGATCCTTGAGCGCATGCCCGAGGTGCGCAAGGCCTTGAGCTTCCCGCTCGGCCACGGTGCCCTGGAGTTGGCGACCCGCCGACGCATCGGCAAGTCCATGGCGGGCCAGTACGACCAGGCGATCCTGCTGCCTAACTCGCTGAAGTCGGCGCTGGTGCCGTACTTTGCCGGTATTCCCAAGCGCACCGGCTGGCGCGGCGAGTTTCGCTATGTGCTGCTCAATGACGTACGCACCCTGGATAAAGCCCGTTACCCGTTGATGATCGAACGCTTTATGGCTTTGGCCTACGAGCCGGGTGCTGAACTGCCCAAGCCGTACCCACGCCCCAGCTTGCAGATCGACCCGGTGACCCGCGACGCGGCGCTGGCCAAGTTCGGCCTCACCCTGGATCGGCCCGTATTGGCCTTGTGCCCTGGCGCCGAGTTTGGCGAGTCCAAGCGCTGGCCGTCGGAGCATTACGCCAAAGTCGCTGAAACCAAGATCCGCGAAGGCTGGCAGGTGTGGTTGTTCGGTTCCAAGAACGATCATTCGGTGGGTGAAGACATTCGCCAGCGCCTTATCCCCGGCCTGCGTGAAGAAGCGGTGAACCTCAGTGGCGACACGTCCCTGGCTGAGGCCATCGACCTGTTGTCGTGCGCCGACTCGGTGGTGTCCAACGATTCCGGCCTGATGCATGTGGCGGCGGCGCTGAACCGTCCGCTGGTGGCCGTGTACGGCTCCACATCCCCAGGCTTCACTCCGCCGTTGGCCGACAAGGTCGAAGTGGTGCGCCTGGGCCTGGATTGCAGCCCGTGCTTTGAGCGTACCTGCCGTTTCGGCCACTACAACTGCCTGCGCCAGTTGCTGCCCCAGCCGGTAACCGATGCCTTGCAGCGTTTGCAGGGCGACGTGGTCGAGGTTCACTGAGTTGCGGGTTCTGGTAATCAAGACCTCATCCCTGGGCGACGTGATCCATGCCTTGCCGGCCCTCACTGATGCAGCCCGGGCGATTCCCGGCATTCGGTTCGACTGGGTGGTGGAAGAAGGCTTTGCCGAAATCCCAACCTGGCACCCGGCGGTCGATAAGGTGATTCCGGTAGCGATTCGCCGCTGGCGCAAGAACCTCTGGCAAACCATCAAGAGCGGTGAATGGCGGCGCTTCAAGCAGGCGGTGCAGTCGACTAAATACGACCTGGTGATCGACGCCCAGGGCTTGCTCAAAAGCGCCTGGCTGACGCGCTATGTGCGGGCGCCCATCGCTGGCTTCGACAAAGATTCTGCGCGTGAACCCCTGGCTGCGCGCTTTTACTCCCGGCGCCTGGCCGTGGCCCGTGGGCAGCATGCGGTGGAGCGCTTGCGCCAGCTGTTCGCCGTGGCCCTGGGCTACGACCTGCCCCAACGCCTGGGCGACTACGGCCTGAGCGTTGAAAAGCTGCTCGGCCTGCCGCCGAAAAAACCGTTCGTATTGCTGTTGCATGGCACCACCTGGGACACCAAGCACTGGCCCGAAGCCTATTGGCGCGAGCTGGCCGAACGCATGGGCCGCCTGGGCGTGGACGTAAAGCTGCCGTGGGGCAACGCCGCCGAAAAGGCGCGGGCCGAACGCCTGGCCCTCGGCCTGCCCAACGCCGAAGTGTTGCCCAAGCTCAACCTGGCGGGCGTTGCCCGTGTCTTGGCGAGCGCCCGTGCCTGCGTGGCCGTCGACACCGGCCTTGGCCACTTGGCGGCGGCATTGGACGTGCCGACCATTTCCCTGTTCGGCCCCACCAACCCAGGCCTTACCGGTGCCTACGGCAAGGGCCAGATTCACTTGGCCAGCGACTGGCCGTGCGCGCCTTGCCTGCAAAAACAGTGCACTTATCAACCCACTGCCGACGACCTGCGGCGGTTCGACATCGCCCGCGAGTCGCCCCTGTGCTTCACGCGCTTGAACCCTGAGCGTGTCGCAAGCCGGCTGAGCACGTTGTTACTGGCCGAGGAGCAGCACTGATGCAACTGGCTTTTGTTCTGTACAAGTACTTCCCGTTCGGTGGCCTGCAGCGCGACTTCATGCGCATCGCCCTGGAATGCCAGCAGCGCGGCCACAGCATTCGGGTGTACACCCTGATCTGGGAAGGTGATATCCCGCCAGGCTTTGAGGTGCTGGTGGCGCCGGTCAAGGCCTTGGTCAACCACCGTCGCAACGAAAAGCTCTACGCCTGGATCCAGGCCGACCTGGCCAAGCGCCCAGTGGACCGCGTGGTGGGCTTCAACAAGATGCCGGGGCTGGACCTGTACTTTGCCGCCGACGGTGTGTTCGAGGACAAGGCCCAGACCCTGCGCAACCCGATGTATCGCTGGTTCGGGCGCTACAAGCACTTTGCCGAATACGAGCGCGCCGTGTTCGATAAGAACGCCAAGACGCAGATCATGGTGTTGTCCGAGCATCAGCAGCAGTTGTTCACCCAGTATTACGGTACCCAGGCCGAGCGTTTTCACCTGTTGCCACCGGGGATCGCCCGCGACCGCCGCGCGCCGCCGAACGCCGCCGAGATCCGCGCCGAGTTCCGCGCTGAATTCCGCTTGGCTGAAGACGATTTGCTGTTGGTGCAAATCGGTTCGGGGTTCAAGACCAAGGGCGTCGACCGCAGCCTCAAGGCGCTGGCCGCTCTGCCTTCGCGCCTGAAGAAACGCACCCGGCTATTTGTAATTGGCCAGGACGACCCCAAAGTATTCCAATTGCAGAGCGCGGCGCTGGGCCTGGGCGACCAGGTGCAGTTCTTCAAGGGCCGCAATGATATTCCGCGTTTCCTGCTGGGGGCGGACCTGTTGATTCACCCTGCGTACAACGAGGCGGCCGGCATGGTGCTGGTCGAAGCGGTGGTCGCCGGCCTCCCGGTACTGGTGAGCCAGGTGTGCGGCTATGCGTTCTACATCGACAAGGCCCAGAGCGGCCGGGTGTTGGACGAGCCGTTCGAGCAAACCCAGCTCAACCAGTATCTGGTCGATATGCTCGACGACCCACAAGCGCGTGCGACCTGGAGTCGCAATGGTCTGGCCTTCGCCGAGACGGCCGACCTCTTTAGCATGCCGCAGTACGCTGCGGACCTGATTCTGGCGGAGCCAAACCGATGAAGTTGATTCTAGCCGAACCCTTCAAGACCCTGTGGGCCGGACGCGATGCGTTCGCCGAGGTCGAGAAGCTGGAAGGCCAGGTGTTCCGCGAGCTGGCCGCTCGCCGTACGTTGCGTACGGTGGTCGAGGGCCAGCCTTATTTTGTGAAGATCCACCGTGGGATCGGCTGGGGCGAAATCCTCAAGAACCTGGTTACTGCCAAATTACCGGTGTTGGGCGCGGGCCAGGAGTGGGTGGCGATCCAGCGCTTGCAGGCGCTTGGTGTACCGACCATGACCGCCGTGGCGTTCGGTGAAAAAGGCAGCAACCCGGCCGACCAGCACTCGTTCATCATCACCCAGGAACTGACCCCCATCATCAGCCTGGAAGACCTGACCCTCGACTGGGTCAAGCAACCGCCCGTGCCGGCGATCAAGCATGCCTTGACCCTTGAACTGGCGCGTACCGTGGGCGCGATGCACCGCGGTGGCGTCAACCACCGTGACTGCTACCTCTGCCATTTCCTGCTGCACACCGACCGGCCCATCAGTGTCGACAACCTCAAGCTGTCGGTGATCGACCTGCACCGTGCCCAGGTGCGTGCGACGATCCCCGTGCGCTGGCGCAACAAAGACTTGGCCGGCCTGTATTACTCCGCGTTGGAGATCGGCTTGACCCAGCGCGACAAGCTGCGTTTTCTCAAGGCCTATTTCCAGCAGCCGCTGCGCCAGATCCTGGCGGAGCAAACCGCGCTGTTGTCTGCGCTGGAACGCATGGCAGCAAAGCTGTATGCGCGTAAACAACGATACGGGGATGCGATCTGATGGCGGGTTGGAATCTGGAACCTGCCTACGCCGCCCTGGCGGATGACTTTGGAAGCCTGGACGCGGTGTTCGCCTTGCAAGGCGAGCGGCTGACCCGCGACCCGTTGTCGGAAGTGATTCGGGTGGAGCGTGACGGGGTCAATTATTACGTCAAGCGCTACGTAGGTGCCGGCAAGGGCCTGCGTCGTTACCTGGGTCGGCCGCGGGTGAAGTCCGAATGGCAGAACCTCAAGCGTTTCGCCAAGTGGGGCATCCCCACCGCCGACGTGGTGGCCTGGGGCCTGGACCGCAAGGGCCTGGCCTATAACCGTGGCGCCATGATCACCCGTGAACTGCCCAAGACCGAAGATCTGTCGGTGCTGGCCGAACGTCACGATGAGCGCCTCAAAGACCCCCGGTGGGTCGATGGCATCAGCCGCCAGCTCGCCGAATACACGCGCACCATGCACGATCACCGCTTCACCCATAACGACTTGAAGTGGCGCAACCTGCTGGTGGACGATCAGCGCACCCTGTACCTGATCGACTGCCCCAACGGTGATTTCTGGCGCGGCTTCTGGCTCAAGTACCGCATCACCAAGGACTTGGCCTGCCTGGACAAAGTCGCCAAGTATCACTTGTCGGCCACCCAGCGCCTGCGTTTCTACCTGCAATATCGCCAGCGCGCGCACCTGACCGCGTCGGACAAACAGCGAATTCGCCATGTGGTGAAGTTTTTCGAGGGACGCGAATGAGTGACTTCCTGGCGGCTGAAGACCGCGCTCTGCTTGAGCGCAACGGCCTGGCGACCTTCGACGCCCTGTGGGCCAAGCAACTGGATGCGGTGGACGAGCCGAACACCAGCGGCGACGGTTGGAGCAGTGTGTATCGCCTGGAGCTTGAGGGGCAGGGCTACTACCTCAAGCGCCAGAGCAACTACCTCACACGCACCTTGCACCGGCCCTTTGGCGAGCCGAGTTTTGCCCGCGAGTTTCGCAACATCAGCCTGTATCGAAAGCTCGGCATCCCGGCCCTGCAAGCGGCGTTCTTCGGTGAGCGCAAGGTCAAGGGTGAGCGCCGGGCGATGCTGCTCACCCGTGCGCTGGATGGCTGGAATGACCTGGATTCGTTGCTGGAGCAGTGGGCGCAATTGAGCGCAGCCCAGCACAGTGCGATCCTGTTGGCCTGCGGCAAGCTGGCGCGTCATCTGCACAGCGTCGGGCAGGTGCATGGCTGTTTTTACCCCAAGCATATTTTCCTGCAGCCTGCCGGTGAGGGGTATGCCGCACAGTTGATCGACCTGGAGAAAACCCGCCCGCTGTTGTTTGGCTGGCGTGACCGGGTCAAGGACCTGGAACCGCTGCTGCGCCGCGCGCCGCAATGGTCGGATGCGCAGGTGCGCCAACTGCTGGCGGCGTACCTTGAGCAGCCCGAGGACGGTGCCCTGGTGTCCACTTGGCACCAGCGCCTGACCGCGCGCCGCAGCCACAAGGAGAACCGCTGATGCGTTTATCCGAGCTGAAAACGGCTGGGCGTACCCCCAGCCTGCCACTGACCCTTGACCTGGCGGATGCCGCCGGCCCTGGGCAATTGCAATTGCTGAGCCTGCTGCGGGTGTTGCCGGGGCAGCGCTACGTAGGTGCCGCCGTGTGGCGCGGTCGCCCGGTGTTGGCCAAGTTGTTGGTGGGCAGCAAGGCGGCGCGGCATTTTCAGCGTGAGCTCACGGGTGTGCGTCTGTTGGCTGAGCAAGGCCTGACCACGCCGTTGCTGCTGGCCGATGGCTTACAGGACGGCGAGGGTGGTTGGCTGCTGTTTGAATTTATCGAGGGGGCCCAAAGCCTGTCCGACGCTTGGCTCGCCGTCGAAAACCTGCCGCCGTTGGCGGACGAACAAACCGCTGTGCTCGCCGAAGCGCTGGGCGCGATCGCCCAGATGCATGCCAAGGGCCTGTGGCAAGAAGACCTGCACCTGGACAACTTGCTACGCAAGGATGGCAAGCTGTATCTGATCGATGGCGCCGGCATTCGTGTCGAAGAGGCGGGCAAGGCGCTATCGCGCAATCGAGTGCTGGAGAACCTCGGTGTGTTCTTCGCCCAACTGCCGAAAAACCTCGAGCCCTTTACCGAGGAGTTGCTGGTGTATTACTTGCTGGCCAACGGCGAACACGCCTTGCCAATGCAAGCCCTGGAAAAACAGGTGCGTAAAGTCAGCGCCTGGCGCTTGAGAGACTACCTGGACAAGACCGGCCGCGAATGCACGCTGTTCAGTGTGGTGCGCGGCGCTTTTGGCTTGCGTGCGATCCGCCGCGAAGAAGAAGCCGCCATGGTGCCGGTGCTTGAGCAGGCCGATGCGTTGCTCGACCAGGGTCACCTGTACAAGACTGGTGGCGCGGCGAGCGTGGCCAAGGTCGACGTGGCCGGCCGGCCGCTGGTGATCAAGCGCTACAACATCAAGGGTTTTGCCCATTGGCTCAAGCGCTTCTGGCGCCCGAGCCGCGCCTGGCACTCCTGGCGCGAAGGTAACCGCCTGGCCTTCCTGGGCTTCGCCACACCCAAGCCGCTGGCGGTGCTGGAGAAACGATTCCTGTGGTTGCGCAGCCGCGCCTACCTGGTCACCGAATACCTGCCTGGGCCGGACATCATCGAGCGCTTTGCGCCGTATGTGGAGAGCGGCGAGGCGCCCGAGAGCGAGTTGCAGGCGCTGGACCAGTTGTTTGCCGACTTGATCCGCGAGCGCATCAGTCATGGGGATTTCAAAGGCCATAACCTGTTCTGGAGCGACGGGCACTGGGCGATGATTGATCTGGATGCGATGTGTCAGCACTCTTCCGCTGCCAGCTTTGCGCCGGCCTATGCCAAAGACCGTGCAAGGTTTATGCGTAACTGGCCGCAAGGCAGTGCGTTGTATCGCGTGATTGATCAGCGGTTGCCCAAAGAGGCGGGTGTCGGCAGTTAAACCTATCGCGGGCAAGCCCGCTNGGTCAAAATGTGGGAGCGGGCTTGCCCGCGATGGCGCCCGTCCAGGCGCTGCATTCAGAACTGGTACTGCGCCCCAGCCCCCGCATACCACGAGCGCCCCGGCGCCGCTTCGTAGTAGCGGTTATTGCCATCCCCCACAATCACCGACCCCACGTACTGACGATCCAGCAGATTATCCAGGCGCAGGGTCTGGTGAAAGGTCCAGTGCTCTACCTTCTGCTCAAACCGTGCGCGCCAGTTGAAGACGCTGTAGGCCGGCGCGGCGTGTTGTTGGTTGGTGTCTTCTACGTAGACCTTGCTGCGGTACAGGCCTTCGATGGCGGTGCTGACCCAGTCCCGTGGTTTCCAGTTCAGTTCGGCGAACAGGGTGGTTTGTGGCACGCCGGGGAGGTAGTTGCCTTTGTCGATGGTGTTGGCGCCGCTGGTAAAGTCGCTGTCGTAGGTTGCGTGCAGGCGGGTGTAGGCGAGGCTGGTGCTCCAGTGGTCGCTCAGCTGGCTTTCAACACCCAGTTCGAAGCCGCGGCGCAACGTGCGACCGGCGTTCTGGTAGCTGGTACGGCCACCGATGGATTGCTGCACCACCAGTTCGTCCTCGGTGGTGATCTGGAAAATGGCGGCGTTGATCCGCGTGTTGTTCAGTTGCGCTTTCACGCCCATTTCATATTGCGTGCTTTCAGACGGCTTCAAGCCGAAGTTGAAGCCCTCGGCGTTGCCCGGTGCATAGGCCAGCTCCGCCTGAGTCGGGGTTTCAAAGCCTTTGCCTGCGCTGATGTAGGCGTGCAAGTCGGGGGTGAGCGCGTACATCACGCTCATCGAAGGGGTGTTTTTCTGGTAGGTCTTGTTGCCGCTGGCGTCGCCATTGCTCAGGAACTGATCGTCAACGTCCATTTGCATCGTGCTGTGGCGCACGCCGGCTTGCAGGGTCCAGCGGTCGAGGGCCCAGTTGGCTTGGATATACGGGTCGAGGCTGCGGGCCGTGTCGATTTCGTCGCGGCGTAGTTGGCCTTTCACGCCGAGGGTGTTGCCGCTGTAGTTCTGATAGCCATGGCGGCTGTCTTCGCTTTGGTCGAAGTCCAGGCCGGTAATGATCGTCAGCTCGCCAGGCGCGCTTTCGATGGGCTGCAGCCAGCGCACGCTGCCGCCGTAGAACTTTCGATCAAATTGCACTACGCCACCGCCGCGTTCGTTGGCGGGCGTGCCCTTGGGGATCGACAGGTACTGAATCACACTGCGCCTCCCGGTGTAGGTATTGACCTGCAAGGTCGCGCCACCGAAATACCGCTCGTAATTCATCCCCAATTGCTGGTGATCGATACTTTTACGCGTGTTGTAGTTCAGCGCATTGGCGCTTACCGAGCGCGGGTCTGCCTTGTACGCTGCCCAGGTTTGCCCCAGTGGATCTTGCGTACCGTTCTGCTCCAGGCTGCTGTAGATCAATGCCAGCTTGCTGTCGTCATCGGGCTCGACATTGAGCTTGGCGAAGGTCTGGTCGCGGCGCGCGCTGCTGTGATCGCGGTAGCCGTTGGTGTCCATGCGCGAGGCGTCGAGCACAAACCCGGCGCCATTCGCCGCGCCCTCGGCGCTGAGGTGGTTCTTGTTCAGGCCGTCGCTGCCCACCAGGGTTTCGGCGCCGATACGCGGCGGGCCCTCGCCGTCGCGGGAGAACATCTGGATCACGCCCCCGGCGTTGCTGCCATACAGCGTCGCCGCCGGGCCGCGCAGCACTTCGATGCGCTCGGCCGTGTCGAGGTTGAACGTCGCGGCCTGGCCCTGGCCATCCGGGGTACTGGCGGGGATGCCGTCGGCGATCAGCTTGATGCCGCGCACGCCGAATGCTGAACGGGCGCCGAAGCCTCGGGACGAGATCTGCAGGTCTTGCGCGTAATTCTGACGGTTCTGCACCACCAGGCCGGGCACGCGGGACAGGGCCTCGGAGGCGTTGATGCCGAGCTGGCCGTCACTGATCTGCTCGCGGTTGATGCCGTCCACGGAATAGGGCAAATCGAACGTCGGGCTGGCGCTGCGCGAGCCGGTGACCACGCTGGGGTCCAGGATCAGGGGCGTATTGTCGGCCTGGGCGGTGTTACACAGGCCCAGCAGTAAGGCAAGGCAGGTTGGGGCAGAAGGAGTCATGAAAAGGCCGGTTGGTAGCGCGCAAGTGAGGGGCGTAGGCGAAAATGTTACAAGTTTAACGACTCGCCCTCTGATTTGCCGAAATCCTTACCGCTGGGCGCAATGGGATGCATCCTACGCTTAGCGTCGACTGCGTAAGCCTGAAGCCTTGGTTCTGTGGTGTTAGGTTTTCGGTCTTTATTAACAAACAAGAAGAATCAACTATGCGGACTCCTATTCTGAGGTTGCTGGTATTGCTGGGAATATCGTTGCTCATGGGCGGCTGCGGCACTACGACCACGGTACTGCGTGGCGATGACGTCACTGTTCTGAACCTCAAGAGGAAGAAAACGTACTGCAACTCTGTTCCGCGTGTTTATAGCGGCGTGGTTTATGACTTGTGTGTCTTGCATGGACCGCCGAACTCCGCAAGTGATCTCTCGCTGAATGGTATTCCCTGGGGCATTCTTGATGTGCCCGTTTCTGCTGTCCTGGACACGCTCGTCCTGCCCTACACGATCTACCGCCAAAGCGCGGACGGCAGCATCGAGCTGCGCTAACAGCTTCCTACTGCTTTTAAGCTATAATCCCGCCCTTTAGCTGTTTCCCGCCCCGGCGGGAAACACACTTTTTTCAGGCGCGATGCGCCTGCATGCAGACTAAAAGAGGCTAGACCCCAGTGGCATTGACGATTCTTGGCCTGTCCGGCGCCCTTAGCCATGATCCTTCCGCAGCCCTGTATATCGACGGCAAGCTGATTGCGGCCGCCGAAGAAGAGCGCTTCGTACGCGACAAACATGCAAAGAACCGCATGCCCTACGAGTCGGCGAAGTTCTGCCTGGAGCAGGCTGGCATCAAGCCTTCGGACGTTGACGTGGTGGCGATCCCGTTCGCCCCGATCAGCCTGTTCGGCGAGGCGCGCTGGCACTACGCCAAGCGTTACTGGTACGCCCCGGACCGCGCCCTTGACGCGATCCTGATGGGCAACCGTCGCTACAAGCGCTATCGCAACAAGATCGTCTGGTGCCTGGAGCAACTGGGCTTCGATCCGAAGAAAATCAAGATCGAACCGGTAGAACACCACCTGGCTCACGCATCCAGCGCCTACCACTGCTCGGGCTTCCAGGAAAAAACCGCGATCCTGGGCATTGACGGCAAGGGCGAGTACGCCACTACCTTCTTTGGCTACGGCGAAAACGGCAAGATCCACAAGATCAAGGAATTCTACGATCCGGACTCCCTCGGCGGCCTGTACGGCGCAATCACCGAGTTCCTCGGTTTCGAGATGCTCGATGGTGAGTTCAAGGTCATGGGCATGGCGCCGTACGGCGATGCCAGCAAATACGACTTCTCGCGCCTGGCCTCCTTTGAAAACGGCGAACTGGTGATCAACACCGACTACGCCAACGTCATCGGCCTGCGCCGCTACAAAGAGAAGGGCAAGGGGTTCTACTTCTCGCCAAAACTGATCGAGTGGCTGGGGCCGAAACGCGAAGGCGACATCGCCGACGAACCGTACATCCACTATGCAGCCAGCATGCAGGCGCTGTTCGAAAAACTGGCCTTGCAGATGATCGACCACTACCTGGGCGACATCCTCAAGGACACCGGCAAGCTGGCCTTCGCCGGCGGCTGTGCGCTGAACGTCAAGCTGAACCAGAAAATCATTGCCCGTGACGACGTCAAAGAGCTGTTCGTACAGCCGGCTTCCGGCGATGCCGGCACCGCCGTCGGTGCGGCGGCCTACGTGTCCCATGCTCGTGGCGTACCGGTCGAGAAGATGGAACACGTCTACCTCGGCCCGTCCTACAGCAACGAAGACGTGATCGCCGCGTGCGCCAAGCACGAGAGCAAGCCGAACTGGCGCAAGATCGAGAACATGCCCAAGCGCATTGCCAAGATCATGGTCGACGGCAATCCGGTAGCCTGGTTCCAGGGCCGCATGGAGTTTGGCCCGCGTGCCTTGGGCGGTCGTTCGATCATCGGTTGCCCGAGTGCGACCGGCGTGGCGGATCGCATCAACCACCAGATCAAGTTCCGCGAGCGTTGGAGGCCTTTCTGCCCGTCGATGCTCGACACCGTTGCCCCGCAGATGATCAAGGTCGATCATCCTGCGCCGTTCATGACCTTCACCTTCGAAGTCGCCGAAGAGTGGAAGACCCGTGTACCGGAAGTGGTGCACGAAGACGGTACTTCCCGCGCCCAGGTGCTCAAGCGCGAGTACAACCCGCGCTACTACGACATGATGAAAGAGCTGGAAGTGCTGACCGGTAACGGCGTGTCCCTGAACACCTCGCTCAACCGTCGTGGCGAAGCGATGATCTGCTCGCCGACCGACGCGCTGAACATGTTCTTCGGCTCGGACCTGCAGTACCTGATCATGGAAGACATCCTGGTGGTCAAGGACGGCGTGGACCCTTATGACGCCGTGGTTTAAATGCTGAACCGCTTCCAGGGCTGGCGTGAACGTGGCTGGGCGCCTGTCGAGGCCGAGGTTTACGCCCAGGCCTGGCAGCGTTACGGCGGCAGTGTGGCGACCCATCCCCAGGTGATTGAGCGGTTGGCCGGGCTGGCGCAGATACCTGCGCGCTACCTGGGCTGGGAGCACGGTGGTGAACTCAAGGGGGCAATCGCCACCTGGGGGCGCGACCTGGCGCTGTCCAAGGATGTGCTCAAGCGCAGCGGCAAGAAAGGCCTGTTTGACCTTGGCAACGCCGAGATCATCCTGCCGATTGCTGCCGATGCGCAGGTGCCGTTGCGGCATCGTGCGCGCTACCTGTCGACGCTCAATCAAGGGCGCGTGAGCACCCTCAAGCCCCAGGCCGAGCAATTGGCCATGGCGCGTACTCCCGAAGACCTGTCGAAGAAGTTTCGCTACAACCAGCGGCGTGAACTGCGCCTGTTGGAGGAGGCGGGCGGCGTGGTAAGGGCGGTCAGTGAGTTTTCCAGCGTAGAACTGGCGGCGATCTATTGCGACCTGTTCCAGCGTCGTTGGGGCTTCCCGGCGGCGGGCGCGGCGCGTCTGGCCGAGGTGCTGGAGTTGCTCAAGGAATTCCTGTTCGGCTCGGTGCTGTTTCTGAACGACGCGCCGATTGCAGTGCAATTGGTGTATCAGGTGCAGTCCAACGAGTGGTTCAGCGCCGAGTATGTCAATGGCGGCGTCGACCCTGAAACCCGTGCATTCAGCCCCGGCAGCGTGCTGAGTTTTCTCAATACCCAAAGTGCCTGGGAGCAGGCACGGGCGGCGAACAAGTCGCTGCGCTTCTCCTTCGGGCGTTCCGACCGTGAATACAAGGAGCGCTGGTGCAACCCGGTGCCGGTGTTCAGTGTATGAGCCGTAAACAGCAACTGCTCAAGCGCCATCGGCGTAACAAGCGTATTGCGCTATTGATCGGCGTGCTGGTGTTGGTCGCCACCGGCGTACTGGTCGCCTGGTGGTTGCCGCTGATCCTTGCGGTGCTGCTGTGGGCCGCCCATGAAGCCTGGTTTGCCGATCACCTGTTTTACTCGCCCAAAGACAGCTATGAGTACGCGTTCCCGGCCGGCAGCGAACAGCCCGGCTTGCGCCTGGAGGCGGGCCGGCTGTTGCTGGATGCGCAGTTGGCGGCGGATGAAACCCTGATCGTCGGCATTGAGTTGAAAAGTACCTGGCTGGGGCGTTTCTTCGACCCTGCAGTGGACCTGTTGGGCCTGCAAAGCCCGGACCGGCAAGCCTTCGAGCGCGGCGTCGCTGGGCGGCGTTATCTGAACCTGACCGGCGCCGCCGAAGCCTTGGCCGCGGGCAAGCTCGAATTGCGCGGGCGTTTTTGCCGGATAAAGGGGCAGCCGACGCTGTGGCGCTTTCGCCAGCCGGACTATCGCCAGCAACGTGTGATGGTGATCGCGCCCCATGCCGACGATGCCGAGCTGGCTGCGTTCAGCCTTTACAGCCAGGCGACTGAAAGCTGGATCGTCACGCTGACGGCCGGTGAAATCGAAGCTGAGCATTATCAGAACATGGGCCTGCCCAAGGCTGAAGCTGCGCGCCTCAAGGGCCGTTTGCGGGCCTGGGACAGCGTCGCCGTGCCCCGCTGGGCGGGCGTGCCCGAGGCGCAGTGCGTGCAGTTGGGGTACTTCTGCATGCAATTGCAAGCCATGCAGGCCGCGCCAGATCAGCCTCAAGCCTCCCGCGAAGCCGGTTTGGCCGATACGCGGCTGTTCCGCCAGTTCAATGGTTTTGCCCTGCCTGGCGATGCTGATGGTGCACCGACCTGGCATAACCTGATCGCCGACCTGCGGGCGCTGCTGCTCAAGGCGCGGCCCCAGGTCATCGTCTTGCCCACGCCGTTGCTTGACCCTCACGCCGACCATATCTGCGCCCACGCGGCAGTGCTGGAAGCCTTGCAGGGCCTGGAGTGGCAGCCCGACACATTGCTCGGCTACGCCAATCACCTGCATGATAACGACCGCTGGCCAATGGGCGATTCCGGCGCTGGCGTGGCGCTGCCGCCACGTTTCGATGGTGCTGTGGAACTGGTGCCGTGCAGTTTCGCTCTCGCCTTGAGCCAGCAGCAGGACAAGGCCATGGCCCTGGGCATGATGCACGACCTGCAGCCGCCAGCGCCGTTCAAGCGTCGAGTGCGTAGGTGGTTGCAGCAACTGCTGGCGGGCCGTAGTCCATCGCCCTATGGCGAGAACGAATTCTTCCGCAAGGCCGTGCGCCGTCACGAGCTGTTGTGGGTCCTGAAGCAGGACTGAGAGCCGATTGAAGGCAGGCCGTTATGCGCCTGTCGCCCTTTTTACCGGGCTGCATGCCCGTAGCCAGATCGCTGCATGGAGAGTTATGAAGCCTCGTTTCAAGGTTTTGCAGTTACAGCCGGACTACAACGTCAAGACCCATGACTTCGCGGACTTGGGTGAGCAAATCGTCAAATCCCTGCCGGCTGAGCGCTTCGAGGTGACCTCCGGATTTCTCAGTGGGCGCCCGCTGCCCGGCCAGCCCCTGAGCGTGGCCGAGCACTCCCATTATTTCGAGCTGCCGGAGAAGTCCCTCAAGGGCATTCGCTTTGGCGCCATGTGGCAGATCTACAAGTACTGCCGCGAGCAGAAGTTCGACGTGGTCATCTGTAACCGCTTCAAGTCGGTGAACATGATGCTGTCGCTCAACCGCTGGTTGAAGATCCCGCTGTGCATCGGCATCTCCCACGGCTTTGGCGAGTACGCCCGTGGTTACCGTCGGCGTCAGACCCAGCGCTGGGTCAGCCCGGCGTGGCGTTTTGTCGGGGTGTCCGAAGCGGTCAAGGACTACCTGGTAGACCTCAATTGCGGGTTCACCCCTGAGAACACCACCTACGTCACCAACGCGATCGACATTCCCCAGGCAGAGGCTTTGCAGCTGTCCCGTGAAGACGCACGCAAGGCCCTGGGCCTGCCGATGGATGCACGGATGATCGGCGCCCTGGGCCGCCTCGTGCCGATCAAAGGGCATACCCATCTGCTGCAGGCCTTCGCCACGCTCAAGGACAAATACCCTGAGGCGCAGGTGGGGATTATTGGTTCTGGCCGTGCCGAAGCGGACCTGCGTGCCGACATCGAGCGCCTCGGCCTGACCGGCCGTGCGCACTTGCTGGGCTTTCGCGAAGACGGCATGAAGTACGTGCGCGGCTTCGATATCTGGACCATGCCGTCGCTGTTCGAAGGCCTGGGCTTGGCCTTGCTGGAAGGCATGAGCGGCCACCTTCCGGTGATCGCCTCCAACGGCCCGGCGATGCTGCCACTGGTGCAGGGTGCGGGCGGCTTGTCCCATGATCCAGGCAATGTCGAACAATTGGCTGCGGCCCTGGACACTTACCTGGCCTTGAGCGATGAACAATTGCGCGCCAAGGGGGAGGAGGTGTTCCGCTATCTGGAGGCCAACCACACCCTCGACGAGTTCAAGCACAAGTACCTGACCCTGATTGAAACCGGTTTGCGTGAAGTAGGTAGAGCATGAATCAGCAACAACCCCTGGTCTCGGTGATCATCGCTTCCTACAACCATGGCCAGTACATCGAGCAAAGCATTCTTAGCGTGCTGGGGCAGACCTACCCCAATATCGAGCTGTTGGTAGTCGACGACGGCTCCAAGGATGACAGCGTCGAACGCATCCAGCGCTTGCAGGCCGAGCACGGCTTTGATTTCCAGGTGCAGCAGAACCAAGGGCTCAGCGCGACCTTGAACGGTGCGATCGCTCGCGCCAAGGGTAGCCTGATCGCACCGTTCGGCTCGGATGACATCATGTTGCCGGACCGTATTGCCACCCAGGTGGCGTATATGGACGGCAAGCCGAAGGTGGGCATGTGTGCTGGCAATATCGAGCTGATCGACGGGGATGGCAACCTGCACCCGGAGAAGAAACAGCGTCGCGACGTGCCGTTTCGACGTCTGGACTTCGATGACCTGTTCCTGGACCGCAAGCCGTTTCCACCGGCGCCGACCATGCTGATTCGTCGCGAAGTGCTGGAGGAGGTCGGTGGTTTCGACCCGCAGATTCCCCTGGAAGACTTGCTGATCCAACTGAAGATCACGGCGGCGGGCTACACCATCGACGCCCTTGACGTGGTGATGGCCAAGTATCGCCAGCACGCCAGCAACACGTACAAGAACCACCGCTACATGATCCAGAACATCCTCAAGACCTACGCCAAGTTCAGCGAGCACCCGGCCTATGACGCGGTTCGCTACAACTTCCTGAACTCGATGTTTCTCAAGACCGCCGACCGCGACCGCCCGTTGGCGCGGGAGGTGCTCAAGCAGATCCCTTTGAAGTTCTGGGGGCGCAAGACCTTGCGCGGGCTGGTGCGGTTGTATCTGGCGCCGCTCAAGAACTGAACCAACGCCGACCCCTGTAGGAGCGAGCTTGCTCGCGAAAAACGTCAACGATAACGCGTGTTTTCTGAGTAAAACGCGGCGCCTTTGAGTTTTTCGCGAGCAAGCTCGCTCCTACAGGTGTTTACAGGCTCTGGACCTGCTCGCGGATTTTCGCAGTGGCCGCTGGGCTCGCCTCCGAGGCGTAACCTTTGACCAATTGTTCGAAGTGCGTTTCGAACAGCCAGTTGCGATCCTGAGGATAACGTTGCATGTGGCGCAGGTTACGTTGGCGCAAGGCGTAACGAAGTGAAGACGGGTAGATGCGCAGGTCAGCCACGTCGATCAGGGCGAACTCACCGTCGTCCATCAACAACACGTTACCCAAGTGCAGCGAACGGAAGTACACGCCGCGCTCGTGCAGTTGCGCCATGAACCGTCCAAAGCGCTCAACCAGTGATTCACGCAGGCTGCTGTCCAGGCTTTGCAGCGCTTGGCGCAACGTCAGGCCGGGCAACGGCGTGTAGCGCACCGCGCTGCTGGCGTCGCTCAGGCGGTAGAGCCCGAGGATGTGCGGCGTAGGAATGCCCAAGGTGCGCAGTTGCTCGCTGTTGCTGGCAAAGCGCTCGGAGTACGGGTTGAAGCTGCCGGAGGTGTACCAGCGGCGTGGGCGGAACAGCTTGAGGAAACTGCCGTCCTCCAGGCGCAGGACTTTGGGACCCAGGCCATCGGCCTCAATCACATGGGCGTTGCTGCACAGCTGTTCAAACGCTGCGGGCTTGAGGTTCTGCACCGGCATGCGCAGCAGGCTGCGATGGCGCTGGGCGAGGCTCAGGCCGGTGATAATTGCCAACGGAATCCACAGCAGGAACCAGTGCTCCTTAGGGCGCGACAGAATGCCGCCGCCCTCGGTCAGGCCCGCACCGATGCCGTAGGCCAGCAGTGACGAAGCCAGGATGAACAGCGGCTGGGCGCGTTGCTTCAGGCCTTTGTACAGGCCCCAACCGAGCATGAATATCCACGGGATAAAACCAATGATACCGACGTAGTAGAGCACCCCGAGGGCAAAGCTGTGAGGTTCGCGCAGTTGGTCTCCATCTGGCAGAGTCAGAAACAGCTCGGAGTCGTAACTATGACCGATCCACGGATGTTCGGAGATAAGCCGCAACGACATGCTCCACAGTTCCAGGCGGAATGAGCTGCCTCGTTCAGTAATCGATTCGGGGTATAGCAACAGGAGCGCGGCAGCACCCAGGACCATGCCGCTGAGAAGTAAAGCCGAGCGACGGTTGCGGCTGACAAAACTCATCCACAGGATGGACAGCGTCAACGCCACCAAAGGCGTACGTGAGCCGGTTGCCAGCACGGCCGCAGTCATGATTGCCAGCGCTGGTACGCTGAACCACAACACCTTCAGGCGCTGGGTGGTCATGCAGACGTACAGCCAATACACAGTGAAAAAGCCAAAAAGGTGCGAGCTGAGCAGCGGGTTATCTAGGGCGCCAAGGCCACCGATCATGCGCATGCCGGGCTGAAAGACTTTTGCAAACGCCACAACGTTACCCAGACTCACCACCAGCGCAATGATAGCAGCGCTAAAGAAGATAGGCTTGAACAGCTCATTGCGATAATGCAGCAGGAGGCCACAGCCACCAAACAGCATGAAGGTGTTCAGCGGCCGCTTGAACAGGTCGGTATCGGAACTGGGCTCAGGGCTCCAGAGCAGGCTGGTCAGAGCCCAAACGGAGAAGGATAGAAACGCAATAGCCAGGGGCTCTCTTAACAGATCCTTGAGTTCCCGGGGACGCATGAGCAGCAGAAACAAGGTCGGTACGCTGAACAGGATGTATACGATCCGATGCAGTACATTACGATTGCCGACGAAGAACAGTGCACTCAGGAGCAGCAACAAGCCAACAGGTAAAATCCACAGGACCAGGAAGTCGAAAACGCGATTTGAGCCATAGATAAGGCGCTTGGAGTGCATACAGTAGAGCCATTCCAGAAATAGAAAGCCAACCATCTTAAGCTAGTGGCTAAGTAATGTCGCCGGTAGGATCCAACCGGGCCGCGGCTTACGCCGGGTGCAAGTACAACAGAGAAGCTGTGCTAAAGTCAGCCTCCTTTTTCAAAACGCCGCGTGATATGACCGACTCCAGTCCGAGCGCAAGCCCTTCGAGCTTGAAAATATACTTCCGCCTGCTCAGTTACGTTAAGCCCTATATGGGCTTGTTCGCGTTGAGTATCCTTGGATTTCTGATTTTCGCGTCGACCCAACCGATGCTGGGTTACATCCTCAAGTACTTTGTCGACGGTCTCTCCAATCCGGAAGCTGTGCTGTTCCCGACCGTGCCCTTTTTGCGCGACCTGCAATTGCTGCAGGCAGTGCCGCTGCTGATCATCCTGATCGCGGCCTGGCAGGGCCTTGGTTCGTTCCTGGGCAACTACCTGTTGGCCAAGGTCTCCCTGGGTCTGGTCCACGACTTGCGGGTGCAACTGTTCAACAACCTGCTGACGCTGCCCAACCGCTACTTCGATAATCACAACTCCGGGCATCTGATTTCCCGCATCACCTTCAACGTGACCATGGTCACGGGGGCCGCGACCGATGCCATCAAGGTGGTGATCCGCGAAGGCATGACGGTGATCTTCCTGTTCGCCTCCTTGCTGTACATGAACTGGCGCCTCACATTGGTAATGATCGCGATCCTGCCGTTGATTGCCGTGATGGTCAGTACCGCCAGCAAGAAATTCCGTAAGCAGAGCAAGAAGATCCAGGTGGCCATGGGCGACGTGACCCACGTGGCCTCGGAGACCATCCAGGGCTACCGCGTGGTGCGCAGCTTCGGCGGTGAAATCTACGAACAGAAGCGCTTTTTCAAGGCCAGCCAGAGCAACACCAACAAGCAACTGCGCATGACCCGCACCGGGGCGATCTACACCCCGGCGCTGCAATTGGTGATCTACTCCGCCATGGCCGTGCTGATGTTCCTGGTGCTGTACCTGCGTGGCGACGCCTCGGCGGGTGACATGGTGGCCTACATCACTCTGGCGGGCTTGTTGCCCAAGCCGATCCGCCAGCTCTCGGAGGTCAGCTCGACTATTCAGAAAGGTGTGGCGGGCGCCGAAAGTATCTTCGAACAGCTGGACGAAGACGTGGAGGTCGACCACGGCACTCTCGAACGCGACAAGGTCAGCGGTCGCCTGGAAGTTCGTCACCTGAACTTCACCTACCCTGGCACCGATCGCCACGTGCTCAAGGACATCAGCTTCACCGCCGAGCCTGGGCAGATGATTGCGCTGGTGGGGCGCTCGGGCAGTGGCAAGTCGACCCTGGCCAGCCTGATCCCGCGCTTTTACCATCATGAAAGCGGTGAAATCCTGCTCGATGGCATCGAGATTGAAGACTACAAGTTGCTCAACCTGCGCAAACACATTGCCCAGGTCACCCAACATGTGACCCTGTTCAGCGACACCGTGACCAACAACATCGCCTACGGCGACCTGGCCGGTGCACCTCGTGCCGATGTGGAAGCGGCGGCGGCGGATGCCAATGCGAAGGACTTCATCGATCAGTTGCCCAAGGGCTTCGATACCCAGGTGGGTGAGAACGGTGTGCTGTTGTCCGGCGGCCAGCGTCAGCGTTTGGCGATTGCGCGTGCGTTGCTCAAGAATGCGCCGTTGCTGATCCTCGACGAGGCCACCTCGGCCCTCGATACCGAGTCCGAGCGGCATATCCAGGCGGCACTCGATAAGGTCATGCAAGGCCGCACGACCCTGGTGATCGCGCACCGTTTGTCCACCATCGAGAAGGCTGACCTGATCCTGGTGATGGACGACGGGCGGATTGTCGAGCGTGGTACCCATGGCGAGTTGTTGGCGCAGAACGGTTACTACGCCCGCCTGCATGCCATGGGTCTGGATGCACCGGTGCAGGCTGATATCACCTGATCCAACCGGCATCACGGTGTAAAGGAAATGTAGGAGCGAGCTCGCTCGCGAAAAACCTCAACGATAAACCGCGCTTCCTGAATAAACGCGGCGTCTGTGAGTTTTTCGCGAGCAAGCTCGCTCCTACAGAGAGCAAATCCCCTCCCACATTTGCCCTGCGGTGGTCGCAAGCCATCGCAAACCCTGTGCTAATATCGCGCCCCTGTTCATTTTGTATGTGGGTTGCTCCATGAAGTTGTCCATGCCGCGATTCAATCAAGCCGCTGTCTTGGTGGTCGGCGATGTCATGCTCGACCGTTACTGGCATGGTGGTACCTCACGGATTTCCCCTGAGGCTCCGGTACCGGTCGTCAAGGTCGAGCAAATCGAAGACCGCCCAGGTGGCGCTGCCAACGTCGCGCTCAATATTGCCGCCCTCGGCGCCCCGGCCTGCCTGGTGGGGGTGACCGGCGACGACGAAGCGGCCGAAAGTCTGGCCAACAGCCTGCAGGGTGCCGGCGTGCATGCGTTGTTCCAGCGCATCGCCCATCAGCCGACGATCGTCAAGCTGCGGGTCATGAGCCGTCACCAGCAGTTGCTGCGTATCGATTTCGAAGAACCCTTCGCCACCGACGCCCTGGCCCTCGGCGACCAGGTCGACGCGCTGCTCGACGGTATCAAGGTGCTGGTGTTGTCCGACTACGGCAAAGGCGCCTTGCAGAATCACCAGGTGTTGATCCAGGCCGCCAAGGCTCGCAACATTCCGGTGTTGGCCGATCCCAAGGGCAAGGACTTCTCGGTTTACCGAGGCGCCAGCCTGCTCACGCCCAACCTCAGTGAGTTCGAAACCATCGTCGGCGGTTGCGCTGATGAGCACGAACTGGTGAGCAAGGGCGCGGCGCTGATGGCCGATCTCGACTTGGGCGCCTTGCTGGTGACCCGTGGCGAGCACGGTATGACCCTGTTGCGTCCGGGTCACCCGGCGATGCACCTGCCGGCGCGTGCCCGTGAAGTGTTTGACGTTACGGGCGCCGGTGACACGGTAATCTCTACTCTGGCTGCGTCTATCGCGGCTGGCGAGGAACTGCCCCACGCCGTGGCCTTGGCTAACCTGGCCGCGGGCATTGTGGTGGGCAAGCTGGGTACTGCAGCCATCAGCGCACCTGAGTTGCGCCGTGCGATCCAGCGTTCCGAAGGCTCGGAGCGCGGTGTGCTGGGCCTGGAGCAGTTGCTGCTGGCAATTGACGATGCTCGAGCTCACAACGAAAGCATTGTGTTCACCAACGGTTGCTTTGACATCCTGCACGCCGGGCATGTGACGTACCTGGAGCAGGCAAGCGCCCAAGGCGATCGCTTGATCGTTGCGGTCAACGACGACGCTTCGGTCAGCCGCTTGAAAGGTCCTGGCCGCCCGATCAACAGTGTTGACCGGCGCATGGCGGTACTCGCGGGTCTGGGCGCGGTGGACTGGGTGATCAGCTTTTCCGAAGGCACCCCGGAAAACCTGTTGGCCCAGGTCAAGCCCGATGTGCTGGTCAAGGGTGGTGACTACACCGTCGATCAGGTAGTCGGTGCGGACATCGTCAGTGCGTATGGCGGCACGGTCAAAGTGTTGGGTCTAGTGGAAAACAGTTCAACCACCGCAATCGTGGAGAAGATCCGTAATAATGATTGATACTAAAAAATGGATTCTGATCACTGGCGGGGCTGGGTTCATCGGCTCGCATTTGGTCGATGCGCTACTTGCTGGAGGCTATTGGGTCCGTGTGCTGGATAACCTCTCCACCGGTAAGCGAAGCAATTTGCCGCTTGATAACGAGCGATTCGAATTACTTGAAGGTGACGTCGCCAATGCTGAAGAGGTGGCGCGAGCCGTTGTTGGTATGACGGCGGTGGTGCACTTGGCGGCAGTAGCCTCTGTTCAAGCATCGGTGGATGATCCCGTCGGCACTCATCAGAGCAATTTCGTCGGCACCTTGAATCTCTGCGAGGCTATGCGCAAGGCTGGCGTGAAGCGTGTGGTATATGCCTCCAGTGCAGCTGTATATGGCAACAATGGTGAAGGTGCTTCGATTGACGAGGAGACGGCTAAAGCTCCATTGACGCCCTATGCGTCAGACAAGTTGGCTGGCGAATATTATTTTGATTTCTACCGTCGCCAGCATGGCCTGGAACCGGTGATTTTCCGCTTCTTCAATATTTTCGGACCCCGTCAGGATCCGTCATCGCCATACTCTGGCGTGATCAGCATCTTTAGCGAGCGTGCTCAGCGCGGCTTGCCTATCGCCGTGTTCGGCGATGGTGAGCAGACCCGCGATTTCATGTATGTGGGAGATTTGGTTGATCTGCTGGTACAGGCCGTTGAGGTGCCAGATGCACCCTTGGGTGCTATTAACGTCGGTTGGAACCGTACCACCACCCTGAGGCAGGTTCTGCGGGCGTTGGAAGAGGCACTCGGCTCGCTTCCTGCTGTGACGTATGAACTGGCGCGCTCTGGCGATATTCGGCACTCCAGGGCGAACAACCAAAGGTTATTGGCCAGTTTCACGCCGCCCGAGCCTACCCCGTTGAAAGTGGGGCTGGAGCAGCTGTTGAACGGCTGACTGCTGGACCTGCATGAGTCGAGGTGGACAAAACCGTCCGCCTCGCGCCTCAATGAAAGGGTTAACGCATCAGCTTCTGACTTTTTTCTTCGGCACGATCTTGCGCAGCATCTGCCGTGCCTTGCCGGTCAAGCGCTTGAGCTTGGAGTCTTTTTCCGGTTCTGCCAGGCCCTGCTGCCTGAGCCAATCCTTCCAGCGAATCCGCTCATCGCGCACCAGCCAGCCTTCTTGCTGGGCAAAACTTTCCGCCAGATAGAGGCCGCGCGTGCTGGCCGGGTACAGTTGGTCTTTCTTGACCGTGTACAACTCTGCCAGTGGCTCGCCATCTTTGAGCGGCATCAAGTACAGGTCCGGGCGCTGACGGTCCAGGCGCGCCACCAGTTGGTCACCCTCCAAACGCTCATCCACATGAAACAAGCTGAGGGACTTGGCTTCCTTCGGCACTTCCAGGCGCAGGTCATAAATCAATTGCAGCGAGGCGGTCGGCAGGTGCACATAGGCCCGTGGGCGCTCCATCAGTTGCATGGTGGCGCAGCGTACCGGGCGTGCGGCGCCGGACAAGGGGCTGAGCCGAAACGGTAGGGCCTCGCGGTAATGCAGGGCGGCGGAGTAGGGCGCCGGCAGCCAGGTGTCGTTGAAGCGCCCGCCGAGCCAGCCTTCTGGGGTTTCGAGCAGGCACTCTTCGGCAATTTCCTGGATGGCGGTGTGCAGCGGCAGGTTCAGTTCATGGGCCGGGACGTAGCCGGAGATCAGCTTGAGCACAACATCGCCACGGTCCTGGCGGCGTTGGCGCACCAGCACCCAGTAGTCCTTGTTTTGCCAGTGCAGGGTCAGGCGTACCGAGACGCCGAGGTTCGCCAGTTCCAGGGCGAAGCGTTCGGCATCTGGTACCTCGACCGGCTTGCGCCGTTGCAGGGTCTGGGCGAAGTTGAGCGGCATGCCGACGCTCTGGTAGCTCAGGCCTTCGGGGGTGGCTTCGACGTGCAGCGGCAGTGTCTTGAAGTTGCTGGGGTTCTTTCTTATGAGCGTACGCGGCATGTCGGCTCCTTCTTGCGACGGGGTCGGCCGCGTGGGCGGCATCAGAGTTGACGAATGACCCGGGCAGCAGTTGCTACGTTATGGGCCAGGTGCAGCGGATTAATGGTCCCGACAATAGCACTGGCGACGCCCGTTTGCGCGAACAACAAGGTGAAACTGGCCTGAATTGGATCCATTCCCGGTTCCAGGCATACGTGGCCGCTGGCCAGCGCTTTTTTCACCAGGATGCCCTTGCCGTGGGCGGCCGCATAGTCGATCACGGCCTTCTCAGCCTGTTCGTTGAGGTTGTAGGTGACCATCGCGCAGTCGCCCTGTTCCAGCGCTTTCACGCCGCCCTCGACGGTTTTGCCGGAGAAGCCGAAACCGCGGATCTTGCCGTCTTTCTTCAACTGCTCCAGGGTCTGGTAAACCTCGCAATCGTTGAGGATATGCAAGTCGTTGCCGTCGGAGTGCACCAGCACCAGGTCGATAAAATCCGTTTCAAGTCGTTTCAGACTGCGTTCGATCGACATCCGCGTATGGGCCGCGCTGAAATCGTGATGGGAGACGCCATTGGCAAACTCTTCGCCAACCTTGCTGACGATGACCCAGTCCTTGCGCTGGTCACGCAGCAGCGGCCCCAGGCGCTCTTCGCTCATGCCATAGGCTGGTGCGGTGTCGATCAGGTTGATGCCCAGCTCGCGGGCCTGGCGCAACAGCATGCGGGCCTCGTCGTCGCCAGGGATCTGAAAGCCGTTGGGGTATTTCACCCCTTGGTCGCGGCCCAACTTGACGGTGCCCAGGCCCAGGGGTGACACCATCAGGCCGGTGCTGCCCAGGGGGCGATGCAGGTCGTGCAGGGTTGGCAGGCTCATGGCAACAGTTGCTCCCAGGCGGGTTGGCCGATTGCCGGTGCTGGCAGCTCGGGCAGCGGGGTATTGGCGCCTGGGCGGATGCCGTCGCGCTCCAGAGCGTGGAGTACGAGGTCGGCGAAGTCCGGCGCCAGGGCCAGTTTGGTGGGCCAGCCCACCAGCAGACGGCCGTCTTCGGCAAGGAACGCGTTATCGGGACGGCTCAGCCCCGATTGCAGCGGCTCGGCGCGATCCACCCGCAGGGTGGCCCACTGAGTCTGGCTCATGTCGATCCAGGGCAGCAGTTGCGCCAGCTCTTTTTGCGCGGTGGCGATCTGTTCTTGCGGCGTACGCGCCACACCGTCAGCCTCGGCGATATCGCCGCCCATGTACCACACCCAGTTGCCGTCGGCGGCCGGGTGGGTGGTTACGGTGATCCGCGGCTTGGTGCCGCCGCCCAGGCAGTGGGCGTACAGCGGCTTGAGGCCGGGGCCTTTGGCGATGATCATGTGCAGCGGGCGTTTTTGCATGGCCGGCTGGCTATGGCCCAGGGCGGCGAGCAAGTCTGCCGTGCCGCCGCCAGCGCTCAGGACTATGCGTTGGGCGCGGATTTCACGGCCATCGACCTTCAAGCCCACCAGGGTGCCACCCTCCAGCAACGGTTCGATGTGCTGACCAGCAAGCAGACCGTCACCGGCCAATTGCGCCAGGCGGTTGATCAGGCTGGGCACGTCCACCACCAGCTCGGCCAGGCGATAGACCTTGCCTTTGAAGCGACGGTCCTGCAGCGCCAAGGGCAGTTCGTCGCCCTTGACCTGATCGACGCGGCCACGCACGGCCTTGCTGGCAAAAAAGCTGGTGAGGTTGCCGGCAATCGTGCCGGGCGACCACAAGTAATGCGCCTGGGACAGCACGCGCACACCGGACAGGTCCAGCTCGCCGCTGCCGGCCAGGGCTTCACGCCAGCGGCGCGGCATATCGGCAATGGCTTCGGAGGCGCCGGTGAGCGCGCCATGCAAGGCGTATTTCGCACCGCCGTGAATGATCCCCTGGGACTTCAGGCTTTGCCCGCCGCCCAGGGTGGCGCTTTCCACCAGTACCGTGGAAAACCCCTGGCCGCGCAGGCGCGCATTGAGCCAGAGGCCGGCAACCCCGGCGCCGACAATCAGAACGTCGGTGGAAATAACGGATGGCATCGGCGACCTCAGTGTTCAAGACAAGAGGCGCAGTATACAGGCTGTTGAGTGGCGGTCAGTGCCCGGCGGTTTTCGAGAACAGCTGAATCACCACCACGCCCAGCACAATCAGGCCCATCCCCAGCATCGCCGGTACATCCAGCTTCTGCCCATAGATGAACAACGCCGCGATGCTGACCATCACGATGCCCATCCCGGCCCATACCGCGTATGCCACGCCGACCGGCACGGTGCGTACCACTAGGGTCAGCATCCAGAACGCCACGCCGTAACCGACGATCACCAGCAGCAACGGGATAGGGGTGCTCCAGCCTTTGATGGCTTTCATGGAAACGGTGGCGATCACTTCCGAGCAGATGGCGATGGCCAAGTAGTAGTAGGCGGCATTCATGGGGCAATCCTCGACGTGATGCGCATTTGATAAGGTCGGCATTCTAGAGGTTCGCCAGATGGGGTAAAGTCATTACCTATCTGGAATTGAGATGGGTTGAGCCATGAGCGTGCAATGGGATCTGGAGCAGATGCGGCTGTTTGTCAGCGTCGCCGAGCAGCGTTCGTTTTCTGCCGTGGCCCGTGGGCAGCGCAAGGCGCAATCGGCGGTCAGCAGTGGCATTGCCCTGCTGGAGGCTGACTTGGGCGTTGTCCTGTTCGACCGTAGCAGCGGCCGGCAACCGCGCCTGACCGAGGCCGGCAGTGTGTTGCTGGAGGAAGCGCGTGAGGTGCTGCGCCAGTGTGAGCGCCTCACGGGCCGGGCGTTGTCGTTGACCCGCGGCGAGGAAGCCTGCCTGCGCCTGGCTCAGGATGAGGCGATGTTGTTCCAGCCTGTGCTCGACAGCCTGGAGGCGCTGGCGGTGCACTACCCGCTTTTAGAGGTGCAGTTGTCCAGCGCGGCTCAGGGCGATGTGGCGCGCAAGCTGGTGGAGCGCAAGGCGGACCTGGGGCTGTTGTTCTATCACGATCAGATTCCCGAAGCCCTGGAGCGAAGGGTGGTGGGCAGTGTGGAAATGGTCACGGTGTGCGGAGTCAATCACCCGTTGGCCAAGGAGCAGTACGTGACGTGCCAACACCTGGCCCAGTTTCGGCAGTTGCTGATGTCGACCCAGACCAGCGTCTACCCCGGCAGCGAGGCGGCCAGCCCCTTGGTATGGCGTGCTGACAGCTTCTATGTATTGGCCGAATGGCTGATGAGTGGCCTGGGCTGGGCCTGGCTGCCTCGGCATATCGTGCAATACCCGACCTACCAGCAACAGATGGTCGAATTGGCCAGCGAATGGACCCCGCCCGCCCTGGTGGTGGAACTGGTGTGGCGCCGCGACGAGCACCTGGGGCCCGCCGCTCGCTTCTTGGCCAAACGTTTTGCCGAGTGCTTGCAGGCGATCGACTGAAAAAGCCGATAAACTCCGCCGCCATGAATAGAACTCTCTACAGCTGTCTGTTTTACCTGGCGCTGCCGTTGGTGGCTTTACGCTTGTGGTTGCGTGCGCGCAAAGCGCCGGCCTATGCCAAGCGGGTGGGCGAGCGGTTTTCCTATGGCTTGCCGGTGATGCGGCCCGGCGGGATCTGGGTGCACGCGGTGTCGGTCGGCGAAAGCATTGCCGCCGCCCCGATGATTCGCGGCTTATTGGAGCGTTATCCACAGCTGCCGATGACTGTCACCTGCATGACACCCACAGGTTCCGAGCGTATCCAGGCGCTATTTGCCAACGAACCGCGCATCCAGCACTGCTATTTGCCGTACGACTTGCCCTGCGCCGCCAAGCGTTTTCTCGACCGCGTGCAGCCTACGCTGGCGGTGATCATGGAAACCGAGCTGTGGCCCAACCATATCCATGCCTGCGCCCAGCGCGGTATCCCGGTGGCGCTGGCCAATGCGCGGCTGTCGGCGCGTTCGGCCAAGGGGTATGCGCGATTTGCCAAGCTGACGGCGCCGATGCTGGCAGAAATGAGCTTGTTCGCGGTACAGACCGAGACAGAGGCCGAACGTTTTCGCGGCCTGGGCGCACGGCCTGAAACCGTGGAAGTGACCGGCTCGATCAAGTTCGACCTGAGCATCGACTCTCAGTTGACGGCCCGCGCCGCCGCCCTGCGTGAACAATGGGGCGCCAGCGAGCGTCCGGTCTGGATCGCCGCCAGTACCCACGAAGGTGAAGACGACGTGGTGCTGGCAGCTCATCGCCAGTTGCTGGCGAACTATCCCAATGCACTGCTGATTCTGGTGCCCCGTCATCAGGAGCGCTTTGGCCCGACGTTTGAGCGCTGCGTGCAGCAAGGGTTTGCCACCGTGCGTCGCTCCAGCGGTGAGCCGGTCACCGAGCAAACCGCGGTGCTGCTTGGCGACACCATGGGCGAATTGCTGTTTCTTTACGCCCTGGCCGACAGCGCATTTGTCGGTGGCAGCCTGGTGCCGACCGGCGGGCACAACCCGCTGGAACCGGCGGCGCTGGGTAAACCGCTGATCATGGGCCCGCATGTCTTCAACTTCCTTGACATCACCGCGATGATGCGCGACGCCGGGGCTTTGCGAGAGGTGGACGATGCCGATGGGCTGGCCGAAGCGGTGCGACAGTTGTTTGAGTTGCCCCAGGACGCACGCAAGATGGCGCAGGCTGGGCTCAAGGTGATGCAGGCCAACCAGGGCGCGTTAAAGCGTTTACTGGATGGCTTGGACAAACTGATCAAACACTGACCACACCAACCCAATGTGGGAGCTGGCTTGCCTGCGATAGCATCACCTCGGTGTACCAGATATACCGAGGTGTCTGCATCGCAGGCAAGCCAGCTCCCACATGGGTTCGGCGGTGCGCTTAATAGCCGGGGCGGGCCTTGAGCTGTTCGGCAGCGGCTTTGGCGAGGTCCGGCGGCAGGAAGTCTTTGTCCGGGTTGTAGTCGGCCTTGAGGTAGCGCGCCAGATCCTGCAAATCCCCTGGGTTGAGCGTGCCTGCCGCCTGCTTCAAGCGCAGGTTATCGAGGATGTAGTCGTAGCGGCTGTTGTTGTAGTTGCGCACCGACGCGTACAACTGGCGCTGTGAATCCAGTACGTCGACGATGTTGCGCGTGCCCACCTGATAGCCGATTTCCGTGGCTTCCACCGCGCTCTGGTTGGAGATGATCGACTGACGGCGTGCCTGTACCTGCTCCACATCGGTGTTGACTGCACGGTGCAGGTTACGGGTGTTTTCCACTACCTGGCGGCGTAGGCCTTCGCGCTGTTGCTCGGTCTGGTCGAGGCGCGAATAGGATTCGCGCACTTGCGAACTGGTGAGGCCGCCGCTGTAGATCGGGATGTTCAAGCGCAGGCCGACGGTGCGTTGCGACACATCGCCACCGTACGGGATGGGCAACTGATTCGGGTTGCTGAAGCCCAGGGCGTCGTTGTCGCCTTTTTCGTATTGCGCAACCGCATCGAGCGTCGGCAAGTGGCCGGCTTTGCGCTGCCGAAGGGTTTCTTCAGCGGCGGTTACCGCGTAATTGCTGGCGAGCAGGTTAAGGTTCTGGCGCCCGGCAGTTTCGACCCAGGCCTTGGCGTCGTTCGGTGCCGGCGGCAGCACCGGCAGCGTGTGGACGATACCCTGGATCGAGTTGTATTGGCGGTTGGTCAGGGTGATCAGCGCTTCGAAAGCGTCGTCCACCTGGCGCTGAGCCAGGATACGGTTGGCCCGTGCAGTGTCGTAGCTGGCTTGTGATTGCAGCACATCGGTCTTGTCCGATAGGCCCACATCGAAGCGTTCGTTGGACTGGTCGAGCTGGCGCTTGAAGGCATTTTCTTCGGCCTTGGTCGACGCCAGGTTGTCCTGGGCGCGCAGCACGGCGAAGTAGCTCTCGGCACTTTGCAAAATCAGGTTCTGCTCGGAAGCCGACAGTTGCAGCGAGGCTTGCTCGTTAACGGCTTGGGCGGCTTGCAGCTGGAACCAGCGGTCGGCACGGAACAGCGGCTGGCTCAGGGTGGCCCGCCAGGAGTGGGCGTCACGGTTGGCCGTGGCGGCCGGTTGGTCGATCTGGGTACGTACGTTATTGCTGTCGGCGCCGGCCGACAGATTCGGCAGCAAACCTGCGCGGGCCTGGGGCACCACTTCTTTTTGCGCGCCGTACTGCGCACGGGCAGCGGCCAGGTCGGCGTTGTTGTGCGCCGCTTCCTGATAGACGCTGACCAGGTCGGTATTGGCGGACAAGGGCGCTTCAGCTGCCCAGACCAGTCCGTTGGTCGCACAAGACACGGCAACAGCCAGTGAGAGTTTGCGCAGCATGAGGCGATCCCTAGTAAGAATATTACGGTGATAATTCAGCGCCCAAGGCTAAGGCTGGCCATGCCTGGCGTCAAGCCTTGAGGCCGTGCCCGAGTGTAGTGGCCGTACCGTCACACAACAATCCCACGATCACGCCATTCATCACGCTGAATGCACCGCTATTGGCAATTTGCCCACGCCATGGTCTAGACTGGCCGCGTTCTTGTCGGGGTGCCTTGTTGGAAGGCTGAGATCGGTAAATACCGGATCCCGTTGAACCTGATCAGGTTAGCGCCTGCGTAGGGAACAAGATTTCTCGTCACCCGGCGAGTCCTCTTGTGCTTCGTCCGGGATGTTGTTCGACAATCGAACAGCCCTCGTGCGCCAAGCACAGCACTGGTTACAGTGCGTCCGTCCGTCACAGGTTCGCTCCGACAAAAATCCACCGCCTGGATAAGTTGGAGAGCCTGTGATGAGTACAAAACTAAAAAATACCGTGCACCTGAGTGAATCGGCCAAGGTCGACTCCGGCTCCGTGCAGCCATTTACCCGCTCGCAAAAAATCTACGTGCAGGGCTCCCGCCCGGATATTCGCGTGCCGATGCGTGAAATCAGCCTGGATGTGACCCCCACTGAGTTTGGTGGCGAAATCAACGCCCCTGTAGTGGTCTACGATACCTCCGGCCCCTATACCGACCCCAATGTCATCATCGACGTGCGCAAAGGCTTGGCCGATGTGCGCTCGCCGTGGATCGAAGAGCGTGGTGACACCGAGCGGCTGGCCTGCTTGAGTTCACGCTACGGCCAGGAACGTCTGGATAACCCCGACCTGGCCTACCTGCGCTTTGCCCACCTGCAAAACCCGCGTCGGGCCAAGGCCGGCGCCAACGTCAGCCAGATGCACTACGCGCGCAAAGGCATCATCACGCCAGAAATGGAATACGTGGCCATCCGCGAAAACATGAAGCTTGAGGAAGCTCGCGCCAGCGGCCTGCTCAAGCAACAACATGCCGGGCACAGCTTCGGCGCCAGTATTCCGAAAATCATCACGCCCGAGTTCGTGCGCGAAGAAATCGCTCGCGGCCGCGCAATCATCCCGGCCAACATCAACCACACCGAGCTGGAACCGATGATTATCGGCCGTAACTTCCTGGTGAAGATCAACGGCAACATCGGCAACAGCGCCCTGGGTTCGTCCATTGAAGAAGAAGTGGCGAAGATGACCTGGGGCATTCGCTGGGGCTCGGACAACATCATGGACCTGTCCACTGGCAAGCATATTCATGAAACCCGCGAGTGGATTATCCGTAATTCGCCCGTGCCGATCGGCACCGTGCCTATCTACCAGGCCCTGGAAAAAGTCGACGGCGTTGCCGAAGACCTGACCTGGGAGCTGTTCCGCGACACCCTGATCGAACAGGCCGAGCAAGGCGTGGACTACTTCACCATTCACGCCGGCGTACTGCTGCGCTACGTGCCGCTGACCGCCAATCGCGTCACCGGCATTGTCAGCCGTGGCGGCGCGATCATGGCCAAGTGGTGCTTGGCCCATCACAAGGAAAACTTCGCCTACACGCACTTCGAAGAGATCTGCGAAATCATGAAGGCCTATGACGTCAGCTTCTCCCTGGGGGATGGCCTGCGCCCGGGGTCGGTGGCCGATGCCAACGACGCTGCGCAATTCGGTGAACTGGAGACTCTGGGCGAGCTGACCAAGATCGCCTGGAAGCACGACGTACAAACCATGATCGAAGGCCCCGGCCATGTGCCGATGCAACTGATCAAAGAGAACATGGACAAGCAGCTGGAGTGCTGCGACGAGGCGCCGTTCTACACCCTCGGCCCGCTGACCACTGATATTGCGCCGGGCTACGACCACATCACCTCGGGTATCGGTGCGGCGATGATCGGCTGGTTCGGTTGCGCCATGCTCTGCTACGTCACGCCCAAGGAGCACTTGGGGCTGCCGAACAAGGATGACGTGAAGACCGGGATCATCACCTACAAGATTGCGGCCCACGCGGCCGACCTTGCCAAAGGCCACCCTGGCGCGCAGATTCGCGATAACGCCCTGAGCAAGGCGCGCTTCGAATTCCGCTGGGAAGACCAGTTCAACCTCGGCCTGGACCCGGATACCGCACGGGCATTCCACGACGAGACGTTGCCCAAGGAATCGGCCAAGGTCGCGCATTTCTGCTCCATGTGTGGGCCTAAATTCTGCTCGATGAAGGTCACCCATGAGGTGCGTGAGTACGCGGCCAACCAGCGCATCGATGCGGTGGATGTGGATGTGGCCAAGGGCTTGGCCGAGCAGGCTGAGCGGTTCAAGCAGGAAGGTAGCCAGCTCTACAAAAAGGTCTGATCCATAGGCGGCGGTGCCTGCACCGCCGTCATCGCAGGCAAGCCCGGCTCCCACAGTTGGCCTAAGTGGACACAGATTTTGTGTTCACAGCCGGTCCCCTGTGGGAGTCGGGCTTGCCCGCGATAGCGATCTGACAAACACCCAATCTCCCCCTGCAATAACAACCGATCAGCGGCGTGCCGGCATCAGCTCAGGCTTGATCACGCCGGTGAGGCGCGTATAGGGCAGGGTGATTTCGATCAGCCCCTGTGCGTAAGGGGCGATGGTGCTGACGTTGTACTTGAGCACCACACCGCCGCTGGTCAGGGCCACGTTCGGGGTTTTCTGGAACGGCCAGCTCTTCACGAACTCCGGATCGCGGTCCATCTTGGTGCCGATCAACCAACTGTTGTGGGCGACTTTCGCGGTATTCCAGAAGGCCTGCTCTTGGCCGGGCAGCAGCATGTCGGCCAGGGTCAGTTCCTTATGCAGAATCCGTGAATAGTTGATAAACCCCCGGCCTGGCTCGCCGTGGGCGACGCCGGTGTCCAGGTAACTGGACACTTCAACGATCACCAGTCCGTCATGCTGGTCACGTACCTTGGCTTGCAAGTACATGCCATGGCGGTCCGGCGACTCACGCAGGAAGGTGTTCCGGTAGGCGTTCAGGCTCGCCGGTACGCTGGCGCCAGGCGTGGTGCGGGTCATTTGCAGCAAACGCTGTTCCACCAGGCTGTCGAGTTGTGGCTCGGTGGGGAAATGCACGGTGTCGATGTTCACCAGCGGGCAGGCCGGGCTGTCACAGCCGGGCTTGATCTGCTCCGATTTGTCGGTGGTAACGTCCAGCGGCTTGAGATAGGCCGGTTGGAACAGGCTCTGGCAAGCACCCAGGGTCAAGGCAATACAGGCCACGGAGGCGATTTTTAAAAGCGACATGTGTGTCCTTCGTAAATCGATGGAAAGCGAAAAGAGTAGCGCTTGGACTGCCAACGTGGCCGCCAGTTCGCCACTAAACTGATTGCAGCGAGTTTGACGCTCGCCGCCTCTCCCGGCAACCGCAAAGGGGCTGCATCAACGGGCGTCGGCGCGTTAGGATGGCGCCCATTGCACGAGCTTAACGAGGGACACCATGACGGACATCGCGAAGTCGACGCCGAACAAGATCGAGATTGTTCAGCGTGACAATGCCTATAAAGGCTTCTACAAGCTCGATCGCGTGCAACTGCGCCACGAAAAATTTGACGGCGGCATGAGCCGGGTGATCAACCGCGAGGTGTTCGTGCGTCACGACGCCGTGTGCGTGCTGCCCTACGACCCGCTGCGCGATGAGGTGGTGTTGATCGAACAGTTCCGCGTCGGCGCCATGGGCCGCGCCGACAACCCCTGGCTGGTGGAGATGGTCGCCGGCCTGATTGACAAGGATGAGCAACCCGAGGAGGTTGCACACCGCGAGGCCGAGGAGGAAGCTGGGCTGACATTCTCCGCGCTGTGGCCGATCACCAAGTATTTCCCGTCGCCGGGCGGCAGTACTGAATTTGTCCACCTGTACCTGGGCCGATGCGACAGCTCGGGCGCGGGTGGTGTCCATGGATTGGAAGAAGAAGCAGAAGACATCCGCGTAACCGTCTGGGCATTCGAAGATGCCTTGCAGGCGGTGCGCGATGGCAAGATTTCCAACGCAGCCAGCATTATCGCCCTGCAATGGCTTGCGCTTAATCGCGCGGAAGTGAGGGGGTTATGGCAGTAAAGGCACGGGAACGTTATCGAGTTGACCTGATCGGGCTGCAAGCGGCCTGCGAGGCCAACTATGCGCGGCTGATGCGCCTGCTCCCCGACATGCGCCACGCCCCCCAGGCGCGGCGCATTGCTGTCACCCATGGCGACCAGATGCTCGGTGTGCTGACCCTGGAAGTCATTCTCACCTGCCCGTACACCACCACCCTGCGGGTGCGCCAGGAACACAGCCTGCCGTGGTTGCCGGTGCCGCAACTGGAAGTACAGGTCTACCACGACGCCCGTATGGCCGAAGTGATCAGCGCCGAGCACGCACGACGCTTTCGCAGCATCTATCCTTACCCGAATGTGTTCATGCACCAGCCCGATGAGAAAGCACAGCTCAATGTGTTCCTCGGCGAATGGCTCAGCCACTGCCTGGCCTTGGGCCATGAGTTTGAAGTGGTGCGGTAGAGGTGAACTGTGCCTGCTTCCTTGGGTTTCCTCTTTGTGTCCTGCCCCAGCATAATCGCGCCAAATGTCCATTCCTGTAGTTGCCAGGGAGAGCGCCTTGCCGAGCGTATCCGCCGTGAATCCTGATGCCGTGTTGCTGGTGCAGTTGTCCGACAGCCATCTGTTTGCCGACGCTGACGCCACGCTGCTGGGCATGAACACCCGTGAAAGCCTGCAGCGGGTGGTCGAGTTGGTGCGTGCGCAACAGCCGGCCATCGACCTGATACTGGCGACCGGCGACTTGTCCCAGGACGGCACGCTGGCGTCCTATCAACAGTTTCGCGATTTGACCGCTCCCCTTGGCGCCCCGGCGCGCTGGATTCCCGGCAACCACGACGAACCGCAGGTCATGGCCCAGGCTGCCATGCACAGTGATTTGCTCGAGCCGGTGGTGGATATCGGCAACTGGCGTATTACCCTGCTGGATTCGGCGGTACCCGGGTCGGTACCGGGTTACTTGCAAGACGAGCAACTGCAACGGCTGGCGCAGGCCTTGAGCGAAGCGCCGGACCGCCATCACCTGGTGTGTTTCCACCATCATCCGGTGCCCATCGGCTGTGCATGGATGGAGCCGATTGGCCTGCGCAACCCCGAGGCGCTGTTTGCCGTGCTTGAGCGCTTCCCGCAGACCAAGGCATTGCTTTGGGGCCATGTGCATCAGGAAATCGACGGCGAGCGCAACGGTGTGCGACTGCTGGCTTCGCCGTCCACCTGTATCCAGTTTGCGCCAGGGAGTGAGGATTTTCAGGTTAGCGAGCAGGCACCGGGTTATCGCTGGTTGCGCTTGCATGGCGACGGACGGTTGGAAACGGGGGTGGAGCGTTTGGTCGGCTTCGCATTCACCGTCGATTACGGCAGCAACGGCTATTAAGACCTGCAAACACTGATCAAAGGGTGGGAGCTGGNACCTGGCGCTGACTCGTTGACTGAATCGCCGCCATCGCAGGCAAGCCAGCTCCCACATTGGGTCCGCTTCTGCCTGCATTCCCTGTAAACTGCGCCTCTTTGGCCCCTGCACGGAGAGCCCGGCATGTCCGCTTCGATCCTGTATATCCACGGTTTCAACAGTGCGCCGGCTTCCAACAAGGCCAGCCAGTTGACCACTGTGATGGGCACCCTTGGCCTCTCCGACCAGCTACGTGTACCGGCGCTGCATCACCACCCTCGTCAGGCGATTCTTCAATTGGAGCAAGCGATTGCGCAACTGGGCCGGCCACTGCTGGTCGGCAGCTCACTCGGCGGCTACTATGCAACCCATCTTGCCGAACGCCATGGCCTCAAGGCGCTGCTGGTCAACCCGGCGGTCAGTCCCCATCGGATGTTCGACGGTTACCTGGGCACCCAGAAGAACCTCTACACCGATGAGACCTGGGAATTGACACAGGACCACGTCACGGCCCTGGCCGAGCTGGAAGTACCGGCGCCCCAGGATGCCGCGCGTTATCAGGTGTGGTTGCAGACCGGGGACGAAACCCTGGATTATCGCCTGGCCCAACAGTATTACCGGGCCTGCGCCTTGCGCATCCAGGCCGGTGGCGACCATGGTTACCAGGGGTTCGCCCAGCAATTGCCGGCACTGTTGTGCTTTGCCGGCATTGGCGCAGATCAGTTTCAATCCTTCGATTTTTCGTCACTGTAGAAAATCGCAGGTCACTTTTTAATCGAACGACTCACGACGAGACCCCATGGCCACTCCCAGCGCTAGCTCTTATAACGCCGACGCCATCGAAGTCCTCTCGGGCCTCGACCCGGTGCGCAAACGCCCCGGCATGTATACCGACACCAGTCGGCCGAACCACCTTGCCCAGGAAGTCATCGACAACAGCGTCGACGAAGCCTTGGCCGGGCACGCCAAGTCGGTGCAAGTCATCCTTCACGCCGACCATTCCCTGGAAGTGTCCGACGATGGTCGTGGCATGCCGGTGGACATTCACCCCGAAGAGGGTGTGCCGGGCGTCGAGCTGATCCTTACCAAGCTCCATGCCGGCGGCAAGTTCTCCAACAAGAACTACCAGTTCTCCGGCGGTTTGCACGGTGTGGGTATTTCCGTGGTCAACGCGCTGTCGACCCTGGTGCGGGTCAAGGTCAAGCGCGACGGCAACGAGTACCAGATGACCTTCGCCGATGGCTACAAAGCCACCGACCTGGAAGTGATCGGTACCGTTGGCAAGCGCAACACCGGCACCAGCGTGTACTTTGCGCCGGACCCCAAGTATTTCGATTCGCCCAAATTCTCCATCAGCCGCCTCAAGCACGTGCTCAAGGCCAAGGCTGTGTTGTGCCCGGGGCTGCTGGTCAGCTTTGAAGACAAAGGCACCGGCGAGAAGGTCGAGTGGCACTACGAAGACGGCCTGCGTTCCTACCTGGAAGACTCGGTCAGCGACTTCGAACGCCTGCCCAACGAGCCGTTCTGCGGCAGCCTGTCGGGTAATAAAGAAGCGGTGGACTGGGCGCTGCTGTGGTTGCCCGAAGGTGGCGACAGCGTGCAGGAAAGCTACGTCAACCTGATCCCCACGGCCCAGGGCGGCACCCACGTCAACGGTTTGCGCCAAGGCTTGCTGGATGCCATGCGTGAGTTCTGCGAATATCGCAGCCTGTTGCCGCGCGGCGTCAAGCTGGCGCCGGAAGACGTGTGGGAACGCATCGCGTTCGTGCTGTCGATGAAGATGCAGGAACCGCAATTTTCCGGCCAGACCAAGGAGCGCCTGTCGTCCCGCGAGGCAGCGGCGTTTGTCTCTGGCGTGGTCAAGGACGCCTTCAGCCTGTGGCTCAACGAGCATCCCGAGCTGGGCCTGGCCCTGGCGGAGCTGGCGATCAACAACGCCGGCCGGCGCTTGAAGGCCAGCAAAAAGGTCGAGCGCAAGCGCATCACCCAGGGCCCGGCACTGCCGGGCAAACTGGCCGATTGCGCCGGGCAAGACCCGATGCGTTCCGAGCTGTTCCTGGTCGAAGGTGACTCCGCCGGCGGTTCCGCCAAGCAAGCGCGGGACAAGGAGTTCCAGGCGATCCTGCCACTGCGCGGCAAGATCCTCAACACCTGGGAAGTCGACGGCAGCGAAGTGCTGGCCAGCCAGGAAGTGCACAACATCGCCGTGGCCATCGGGGTCGACCCGGGTGCAGCGGACATGAGCCAGCTGCGCTATGGCAAGATCTGTATCCTCGCCGACGCCGACTCCGACGGCCTGCACATCGCTACCTTGCTGTGCGCGTTGTTTGTGCAGCACTTCCGCCCATTAGTGGATGCCGGTCACGTCTACGTCGCCATGCCGCCGCTGTATCGCATCGACCTGGGCAAGGAGATTTTCTACGCTCTGGACGAAGCCGAGCGCGATGGCATCCTCGACCGCCTGGTGGCCGAGAAGAAACGCGGCAAGCCACAGGTCACGCGATTCAAGGGCCTGGGTGAGATGAACCCGCCGCAACTGCGCGAAACCACCATGGACCCGAACACCCGGCGCCTGGTGCAGTTGACCCTGGAAGACTTCGCCGCTACCTCGGAAATGATGGACATGCTGCTGGCTAAGAAACGCGCTGGCGACCGCAAGACCTGGCTTGAATCCAAAGGCAACCTGGCCGAGGTTCTGGGCTGATGCGCACAGGCTTCGCCCTGGCGATCCTGATGTTGAGCGGGCTGGCGGTCACCCAGGTGGCCGCAGCCAGCGTGGCAGAGCTCAAGCTGGTCTCGGAACACCCGGTTGACGGCATGCGCGGTGGGAACCTGTCGGGCCTGGCGTTGTGTGGCAACGAGCTGTGGACGGTTTCGGACCGCGATGACGACCAGATTTACCGCCTGGATACCCGTGCGCCGACGTGGAGCGCGCAAGCGCTGAAGATCGACGTGCCGCCCGTGCCCGAGTCCGGCCTGCCTTGGGGCTTGCGTTCGCGCACCAAGGCCGCTTCGTTCATACGTGGTGGTGACCTGGACTTTGAAGGCATCAGCTGTGATGCCGCAGGCAACCGTTACATTGTCAGCGAAGCCCATGCCGCGGTGTTGCAGGTGCCCGCCACGGGCGCGCCGGAGTGGTTGAAAATCGCGCCGGGCATGGTGCGTGAAGCCAGGGCCAGTGGCATGTTGCTGCACTTTAATGCCTTGTTCGAAGGCTTGGCGGTAAACCCTGAAGGCAATCAGATCTGGCTGGCTGCCGAGCGTGAACGCCGTGGCCTGGTCTCGATCAAGCGTGGGCAGAGCGTATGGGATTGTGATGGCCGTTGTGTATTGTTGAGCGAGGCCGGCCAGGAAGTGCAACCGGCGCAGTTCCCCAACGCCAAGGCCGTGTCCAAGGACTTTGCCGACTTGTCGCTGTTCAACGGCAAGCTGTTTACCCTGGAGCGCAATGCGTTCCAGATCTGCCGGCGCGACCCGCTCACGGCCAAGGTTGAGCTGTGCTGGTCGTTTGCCGACGACACCCTGACGCCACAGCGACGTTACCCACAGTCGTATGGCCTGGCTGAGGCCCTGTTGGTGGATGCTGACGGTGCCTGGGTTGGGATCGACAACAATTTCGGCCCGCGTGCCGATGGTGAAAAACGTCCGATGGTCTATCGTTTTGCCGCTCCGGATGGCGGCTGGAGTGCCCAGCCATGAGTCGAGATTTTTTTGAATTGAATCAGCGCAGCGGCAGTTCCGCTGCGCCTTACCCCATGATGAGGCCCGCATGAGTGACATCCTCGCAGACAGCTTAGATGGCGTAGAACGCCGGTCGCTGGCTGAATTCACCGAAAATGCCTACCTCAACTACTCCATGTACGTGATCATGGACCGTGCCTTGCCGCATATCGGCGACGGCCTGAAGCCCGTGCAACGGCGCATCATCTACGCCATGAGTGAGTTGGGCCTGGACGCCGATTCCAAGCACAAGAAGTCGGCGCGTACCGTCGGTGACGTGCTGGGTAAATTCCACCCCCACGGCGACTCGGCGTGCTATGAAGCCATGGTGCTGATGGCCCAGCCGTTCAGCTACCGCTATACCCTGGTGGACGGCCAGGGTAACTGGGGTGCACCGGATGACCCCAAATCCTTCGCCGCCATGCGTTACACCGAGGCGCGGCTGTCGCGTTATTCCGAAGTGCTGCTCAGCGAGCTGGGCCAGGGCACTGCCGACTGGGGGCCGAACTTTGACGGCACCCTCGACGAACCCCTGGTGTTGCCGGCGCGTTTGCCGAATATCCTGCTCAACGGCACCACCGGTATTGCGGTCGGCATGGCCACCGATGTGCCGCCGCACAACCTGCGCGAAGTCGCCACTGCCTGCGTGCGCTTGCTGGATGAGCCCAAAGCTACGGTCGAGCAGCTCTGCGAGCATATCCAGGGCCCGGATTACCCGACCGAAGCAGAAATCATCACGCCGCGCGCGGACCTGCTGAAGATGTACGAAACGGGCAAGGGCTCGGTGCGTATGCGCGCGGTGTACCACATCGAGGACGGCGACATTATTGTGACCGCGCTGCCGCACCAGGTATCGGGTGCCAAGGTGCTGGAGCAGATCGCCGCGTTGATGCAGGCCAAGCCGTCGAAATTGCCACAAGTGGCCGACCTGCGTGACGAGTCCGACCATGAGAACCCGTGCCGTATCGTGATCATCCCGACCAACAGCCGGGTGGATCATGAAGTGTTGATGCAGCATTTGTTTGCCAGCACCGACCTGGAGTCCAGCTATCGGGTCAACGTCAATATCATCGGCCTGGACGGCAAGCCGCAGTTGAAGAACCTGCGCAATCTGCTGGTGGAATGGCTGGAGTTCCGCGTACAAACCGTGCGCCGCCGCCTGCAATTCCGCCTCGACAAGGTCGAGCGCCGCTTGCATCTGTTGGACGGTTTGCTGATCGCCTACCTCAACCTGGATGAAGTGATCCATATCATCCGTACCGCCGAGCATCCGAAGGCCGAGCTGATCGCGCGTTTCGAGCTGAGCGAAATCCAGGCGGACTACATCCTCGACACCCGCTTGCGCCAGTTGGCACGCCTGGAAGAAATGAAACTGCGCGATGAGCAGGATGCCCTGCTCAAGGAACAAGCCAAGCTGCAAGCCCTGCTGGGCAGCGAAGCCAAGCTCAAGAAGCTGGTGCGCAGTGAGCTGCTCAAAGATGCGGAAACCTATGGCGATGACCGTCGCTCGCCTATCGTCGAGCGCGCTGAAGCCAAGGCCCTGACCGAAACCGAGCTGTTGCCCAACGAGAAAATTACCGTCGTTCTGTCGGAAAAGGGTTGGGTTCGCTCCGCCAAAGGGCATGATATTGACGCAACCGGCCTTTCGTACAAAGCCGGTGATGGCTTCAAGACCGCTGCCGCCGGGCGTTCCAATCAGTTCGCGGTGTTTATCGACTCGACCGGGCGCAGTTATTCGGTGCCGGCCCACACCCTGCCGTCTGCACGGGGGCAGGGCGAGCCGTTGACCGGGCGCCTCACGCCGCCGCCGGGGGCGAATTTCGAGTGCGTGCTGTTGCCGGACGATGATTCGCTGTATGTCATCGCCTCCGACGCCGGTTACGGTTTCGTGGTCAAGGGTGAAGACCTGCAGGCCAAGAACAAGGCGGGCAAGGCGCTGTTGAGCCTACCGAACAACGCCAAGGTGATTCTGCCGAGGCCGGTGGAGGATCGTGAAAGCAACTGGCTGGCGTCGGTGACCACCGAAGGGCGCTTGCTGGTGTTCAAGATCAGCGACTTGCCGCAGTTGGGCAAGGGTAAAGGCAACAAGATCATCGGGATTCCCGGTGACCGGGTGGCCAGTCGCGAGGAGTATGTGACTGACATCGCCGTGGTCCCGGAAGGCTCTACCCTGGTGCTCCAGGCCGGCAAGCGCACGTTGTCATTGCGCCCTGACGACCTTGAACACTACAAGGGTGAGCGTGGCCGGCGAGGTAACAAACTGCCACGAGGCTTCCAGCGAGTGGATGCCTTGCTGGTCGAAACGCCGGTTTAAGCGGTACTAGAGGCCTCGATCTACGATTTAACGCGTAGATCGATGCTTTCGCGCTGGAGTCATGGCGCATATTCACGGATGATATGGCCTTTCCAGCGCCGGCGTGGCCGAGCGTGTTCAGGTTATTTTTAGTATTACATTGTGGTTCGCCTTGTGGCAGCCACTTGGATGGGATGATGACTGCTCCACGCCTTCCTCTATTTTTGATGCTCGCTGGCCTTTTGGGGTTGGCGGGTTGCAGCACACATCAACCGGTGTCGCTGTACCAGCTGGACAGCGGAAGTCCGGCTCAGCCAGCCCAAACCGCTGGCATGGCAGTATTGCTGGGGCCGGTAGTCGTTGCCGATTACCTGCAACGCGAAACCCTGCTTCAACGTCAGAACGACGGCAGCCTGCAAGGTTCCACAGATGGTCGTTGGGCCGGTAGCCTGTCGTCGGATATCAACCAGTTGATGTTGCGTCAGGTCGCCGGCCAGTTAGACAGCCAGCGAGTAGTCCTGGCGCCGGGACCCTCCGGGTTCACCCCGGATGTACAGGTGTTGCTGACCATTACGCGGCTGGATTCCGGCAAGTCGCAACCGGCGATCCTGGATGCACAGTGGCGCCTGATCGACCGTCGCGGGCAGGTGCGGGACAACCGCATTGTGCACCTGCAGGAAGAACACGCCGGCACCACTGCGTCCCAGGTCCAGGCCCAGGGTGTGCTGTTGCAGCACTTGGCACAGCAGTTGTCGGTGGCGCTCAAACCACTGGCCAACCAGCCGCCGATTGCCGAAGCGCAGCCGCGTAAACAGGCCCCCGCCCAGGCCAAGCCTGCGGCCCCGGAAAAGCCGAAGATGCCGATGGCCACGCCGATTCGTACGGATCTGGAAGTGTTCAGGTTCTGATCTGAAATTTATTTTTGAAAAAGCCCGCCAAGCCCGCGGGCTTTTTCATGCCTGCTGTAAAACGCCAGCGCCTAATTCTGCGTACCTGTTAATTCTGACAGTATCCAGCTGCGCATAAGGTCTCTAGTGTGATTTCAGTCCTATCTCTTAAGGTACTGAACTCATGAAAAAAATATCGATCTTCCTCGCTTGGTTTTTTTGTAGTGCATTAAGTGTTGCTCTCATGGGCTGTAGCCATGAAGTTAATCGTGAATTTGGCGGCCTTGAAAATGATGAACTTCCGCCCGCCGAAGGTGAACTGTCAAGCTTGAGTCAGATAATCCGCCCTGTGACGGGCACCAAGAGGATGCTGGTCACGGTAACCCATTGGCAGGGAGAGCGAGTGTTGGACAGGGATCAGGTGGAGTTGCATACGCTGTCTACTGATCCTAATTCATTACGCTCTTATATTCTGGCTGCGTCCGGTGGAAAGCTGAAGTTGGAGGGGCGGGTAGTGGAGGCGACGTCTGGACCGAAGCCTGAGGGATGCTCTATGTCCACGTCTATCGCGGAGGGTCGCAAGACTGCCGAAAAGAATGGCCTTAATCCCGATGATTTCGACTATGAAATTAACATCGTTAACTGTGGCGGTGGCGCCTTGGCCTTTACCCCCGGTAGGCATGTTGGAGTGTTTGGCAAGGCAGGCTCACCGCATGTTTACAAGCACGAGCTTGGTCATAATTTAGGCTTTCGTCATGGGGGAAGCCTCATAGGCTGCCCCCGCAATGGCGCGTCTGTGAGTGCGCCTGTTGATTGCACTTACGTTGAGTATGGAGACACTGGTGACTCAGTGTCAGGTGGTGGCACGCTTTATCCTGCGGTCAGCCGCCGCTATGCCGGCTGGCTGGATGATGGCCAGGCGACGACTATCACGCGCACCGGCCTTTACAGTTTGAAGGTGTTGGGACGCGAAGGCCCGCAGCTGTACCTGATCAAGATCCCTGAAACCCATTCGCCCGGTGGGGCCTACTACCCGTTGTTGTCGCTCGAATACAGGAAACCTACGGTCTTTGATAACTTTCCGGAGAATGACAACCGGGTCAATGGCGTGTGGATGCGTTATGCGAGGGAGCAAGGCGTGCAGAATGTGCAGATTGATGCCACGCCAGAGACGCCAAGAACCAACGATCCTACCTTACTTACGGGGCAGACATTTGAGGACTCTTCCGGCAAGGTTAAAGTGCTTGTGTGCAGCGCCGGGCCGGACGAGGCGATAGTCGCGGTCGCGCTTGATGGGGCGGGTTTTCCTTACTGTACAACCACGGTCCCCGCTCCCGTCATTGCGGTCCCTCTCGAGGGGGCCAGCACCGGTAAACAGCCAGTATTTGCCGGCACTGCCTGGCCTGGCGCACGTATTGAAATAGTAAATGCTTCCAAGCCCGAGGAAGTCGTGGGCACAGCCATTGCTGATGGCAACGGCAACTGGTCGGTGTACTCGCTGTCAGTGCATGATGTTGGCAGTTATTCTTATACTGCCCGACAAACTTTTGGGGGAAGAACCTCGGTGTTATCTGGCAATCGCAGCTTCAAGGTGGCTGAACTGAGCGTGCCTGCGGCAATAATCGAGACCCCCGCCCAAAATGTCGAAGTTGGCCGCCTGCCGCAAGTGTCAGGTACCGGTGTTCCTGGTGCTACTGTGATGTTGCTTAAATCCAACGATCCTTACAATCCGCTGGCCACTACTAGGGTCGATGGCTATGGCCGCTGGTCAGTGCGCATAGAGCGCCCTCTACCGATAAGTCCACCCGCCTTTACCATGACCGGCTATCAAACCCTTGATGGAAAACGTTCGGGTTGGCTGGCGAACAGGACACTCAAGGTTGTTAATGTACCTGATCCGGCGATTATCCAAACGCCGGCCCAAAGCGTCAGAACGGGCCGCCGGCCTTTTGTGACAGGTACGGGTGTAGCAGGTGCTACTGTTGTGTTGATGCAGTCGTACAAACCTGAAAATATTTTAGCCACTACTACCGTCGATGGTTATGGGCGATGGGCCACGCAGGTTGATAATCCGCTGCCGATAAGCCCACCAGCCTTTACCATGACTGGATATCAGTCGATTGAGGGGAAAAGATCCGGTTGGTTGGCCAATAGAACTATCCAGGTTGTCGATGCTCCCGATCTGGCGATTATCGAAACCCCTGCACAAGGTGTGAAAACAGGACGTCGGCCAGTTGTGTCAGGTAGTGGTATTGCGGGCGCGACCGTCGTGTTGCTCAAATCGGGTGACCCGTATAACGCCTTGGCGACCACCACTGTCGATGGCTATGGACGCTGGTCGGTGCAGGTTGATCAGCCTCTGCCGGTCACAAACTCCTTTGTCATGACGGGCTATCAGCAGCTTGACGGTAAAATCGCCCGCTGGTTGGCGAATAGGACCTTCCAGGTAGTGCAGGTTCCCGATGCTCCGGTTATCGAAACCCCTGCCGAAAACCAGACCGTTGGCCGCCAGCCTCTTGTAAAAGGCACTGGCGTTGTGGGGGCCGTGGTTGAGTTGAATCAGGAGAACAGGCCCGGAATTCCACTTGGGTACGCGGTTGTCGATGGTTTTGGACAATGGTCTGTCCAGATAGAAAGGCCGCTACCCGTCGGGTCCAACTTTAAAATGAGTGGGTATCAGCTTTTGGACCAGGTCAGGTCAGGCTGGATTCCACGCCGAACCATTAATGTCGTGGATAGCAAGAAAATCAAATAGTACTCGAAAGCCCGCAGGTGTTCGTTCTCTGCGGGCTTGTGATCATCAATGCATTAGTCTTGGAGTCGACCCTTGTTGCGGGTCTCATGCATCCGCGCCAATTGCCGCTCCAGCATCGATGGATACGGCTCCATCAAGCGCTCCACACAGCTGGCCCCTTCAGGGCTGGCAATCGGGCGGATACGTGCGCGTTGGCGGATCAACGTGTCCTCACTGATCTTGCGCTCCACCAACAGCAGGTTACGGCTGTGCTGGGACAAGGCCAGGGCATCCTGGGCGATTTCGGTGAGTAGCAGGTCGATCTGGCTAATGCCAAACAGATCGTCACCCACGGTTAGACCCAACTGCAGTTGCAGGGTAATGCCGCTGTCGGCCACTTCGATCTGCAGGGCATGGCCCAGGGCGCGCAACAGCTCGCCGCAGCAGATGGCATTGGTCAGGTAGTCCTCGCCGCTGTCTTCACTGTGGAACAGCATCAGCGTGCTGCCATCGTTCAGGGTGTGCAGTTCGCTCTGGTAGAGCGAAGCGGCCTGGTCGAGGCAGTCGCGGTAGCGTTCGAGCAGTTCGGTCAGGCGGGCACGGGGCAGGCGGCGCAGTTGCTCCTGGGCGCCCAGTTGCACGGCGAGTACGGCACTGTGCTGTGGCTCGGCGTTCTTGACCGCAACGGGTTTGGGCGCAGCGACTGGGGCGGCTGCCGAGGTGTCGCGCAGGTCGGCGAACGGGTCTTCGTCGTCCAGTTCGTCTTCCTCGGCCTTGATCACATGGCGCGGCGCAGGCTTGAGGCCGGCCACCGGGGCGCTTTCGTCGAAGCCTGGGTCGCGCAGGTCGCGCACTTCAAACTCAGGCTCGTCGGCGTAGTCCTCGGCGTCGTCGTACTCAGGCTCGGGCTCGACTTCAGGCGCTTTTGGCTCCGGGGCAAAGCTGGCGTGGAGCTGGCGCGCGAGGTCGCCGATTTCGTCCTGGCGATCAGTGGCCGGGGTGTGTTCGTCGATATCCCGCAGCCAGATGCGCAGTTGCATCAACGGCGTGGAGATATGCCGGCCCAGGCGCAGGCTCAAGGCCAGGGCCAAGGCCAGTAGGATCGCGCTCAGAATGCCCATGCTTTGCAGGCTGATGGTCATCGGCTGCTGGAACTGTTGCATATCAAGGCTGATACGCAGTTGGCCGGCCTTCACGTCCTGGAACGTAATATTACTCTGATACAGGCCTTCGGCCTCACCGAGCAGACCGTTTTTCGGGCGTTGCCCGGCCTCGGCCATGATCCGGTTGTCCACGCTATAGATAGCGGCGTGGGCCACGAGCGGGTTCTTGGTCAGGTTGTTGAGCAACACGTTGAGGCTGAGGATGTCGTTGGATACCAGCAACTCAGTCGCCGAAGTGGCAGTCTGGGTTGTCAGGCTCGCGCCCAGGGCGTCAGCTTGCTCGTGCATGGCCTGCTTGAACTGCAAACCCATCACGCAGGCGTAGATCACCAGGGCCAGAGCGACCAGGATCACGTTATGGCTGGCGATGCGCAATGCAATCGGTACACGGCGATGGCGCAGTGCCCGGAAGATCAGCAGGAAGAAGTTATCGGTTTTTACTGGCGTGGGCCGGTTCACTTGCGCTCGGCTCTTGGTCCGTGAAGTTGACGCGCAGTATAGCGACAGGCCCATGGCCGGCAAAGCGCTGGCTGTGCCCGATGGTCACTGAAAGTGGGTAGAATGCGGTTTTTTTCCAGCCTGGGGGTGCGCTTTGCGCGAAATTGTCCTGATCAACATCACGGGTGAAGACCGGCCGGGTCTCACCGCAGCCATTACCGGCGTCCTGGCCCAGGGTGGTGTGAACATTCTCGACATCGGCCAGGCGGTGATCCACGACACCTTGTCGTTCGGCATCCTGGTGGAGATCCCCAGCACCGAACAGGCCTCCTCGGTACTCAAGGACATCCTGTTTACGGCGTATAAGCTCGATCAACAGGTACGTTTCACCCCGGTGTCCGAAGCTGACTACCAGCACTGGGTCGAAGGCCAGGGTAAAAAGCGCCATATCGTCACCCTGTTGACCCGCAAGGTAACGGCTGAGCAGTTGCAGCGCGTCAGTTCGATCACCGCGCAATACGGATTGAATATCGACCATATCGACCGTCTGTCGGGTCGCATGCCCTTGGACACTCCGGCTGACAAAGGCAAGGGCTGCATCGAGTTCTCCGTGCGCGGTGAACCGGCTGATGCGCAAGCGCTACGCGCTGATTTCCTGAGCGTGGCCCAGGAACTGAATGTCGATATCGCCTTCCAGGAAGACTCCCTGTTCCGTCGCAACCGCCGCTTGGCGGTGTTCGACATGGACTCCACCTTGATCGAAGCCGAAGTCATCGACGAGCTGGCCAAGGCGGCCGGTGTGGGCGAGCAAGTCTCGGAGATTACCGAGCGCGCGATGGCCGGCGAGCTGGATTTTCGTGCCAGCTTCAAGGAGCGTCTGGCGCTGCTCAAAGGCTTGGACGTTGGCGTGCTGGATTCGATCGGCGCGTCGCTGCGCCTGACTGAAGGCGCCGAAACCCTGTTCGCCGAACTCAAGCGCCTGGGCTACAAGACCGCCATCCTGTCCGGCGGCTTCACTTACTTTGCCAAGCAGTTGCAGGCCAAGCTGGGCATTGACTATGTATTCGCCAACGAGCTGGAAGTGGTGGATGGCAAAGTGACTGGCGTCGCGGTGGAGCCGATTGTCGACGCCCAGCGCAAGGCCGACCTGCTCAAGGAATTGGCCCATAAGGAAGGCTTGCGCCTGGAGCAGACCATTGCGGTCGGCGACGGCGCCAATGACTTGCCGATGCTGGCGATTGCCGGGTTGGGCGTGGCCTTTCGCGCCAAACCGTTGGTCAAGCAGTCAGCCAAGCAGGCGATTTCGACCTTGGGGTTGGATGGCGTGTTGTATCTGCTGGGCTTGCGTGACCGCGACGGTCAGCTATAAGCCGATCTCACTGTCACTGATCGTTCCCACGCTCCGCGTGGGAGCGCCTCCAGTGACGCTCTGCGTCACGCTTTGGGCGCAGAGCGCCTCGGGCTGCATTCCCACGCGGAGCGTGGGAACGATCAACTGCAATATCAGGCTTTAGCAGCGGCGATACCCTGGCCCATCTGCACCGGCGTACCCGCTGCCAGTTCTTCAGCCCACTTCACCTGGTCCGGCCCGAACAACACGATGGCGGTCGATCCCAGTTTGAAGCGACCCAGCTCCGCACCTTTCTCCAGATGAATCGGCGCGCGGGCCGCTTCGTCGTAGCGGAAGGTTTTCAGCTCGCGTTTCGGCGGCGTTACCAAACCGGCCCACACGGTTTCAATCGACGCAACGATCATCGCACCTACCAACACCACGGCCATCGGGCCGCGTTCGGTGTCGAACAAGCAGACAACGCGCTCGTTACGGGCAAACAGTTCCGGCACGTTTTCGGCGGTGGTCTGGTTGACCGAGAAAATCCGCCCTGGCACATACACCATCTCGCGCAGGGTACCGGCCAGTGGCATATGTACCCGGTGGTAGTCCTTGGGCGACAGGTAAATAGTCGCGAAGTCGCCGCCCATGAACGGCGCAGCCATTGCCGCATCGCCACCGAGCAGTTCCAGCACGCTGAAGCTGTGGCCCTTGGCCTGGAAGATACGACCATGTTCGATCGGGCCTAGCTGGCTAACCGCGCCATCGGCAGGGCTCAGCACTGCGCCTGGGGTTGGATCCAACGGACGGGCGCCGTCTTTCAGCGCGCGGGTGAAGAAGGCGTTGAAGTGCTCGTAGGCGGTCAGGTCTTCCACCAGGGCCTGGGACATGTCCACCTGGTAGCGCTTGGCGAACCAGGCAGTGAATGCGTTCTTGAACCAGCGCACGCGGCACTCGGCGATACTGCCGGCCAGGCGCGACAGCAAGTGGTGCGGCAGCAAGTACTGGCTGAGGATAAACAACTGCTTTTTCATAACTGTCCTTAAACCTTAAATCTCAACGGGGGTGTCGGGGTGGTTGCCCCATTCGCCCCAGGAACCGGCATAACCTTTGACTCGCGGATAACCGAGCGCCTTGGCCACCAGGTAGGTGAAGCCAGAGCGGTGGTGAGTCTGGCAGTGGGTGATGATTTCTTTGTCTTTGGTCAGCCCGAGGTCTTCGAGGATTTGCGGCATGTCACGGCGGATACGCAGGCTGCGCGCCTTGTCCATGCCGGCGGTCCATTCGAAGTTCACCGCGCCGGGAATGTGGCCGCCCTTGGCTGCGAGCACTTTCTCGCCGGAATACTCCAGCGGGCCACGAGCGTCCCAGATCCCCAGGTCGGCCGCGCCGAGGCGGCTTTGCAGGTATTCGCGGGTGGCTGTGGGGCCGTCGTGCAGCGTAAGGCTGACCGGGCCGCCGGCTGCTGGGGGCACATCGGTGGAAAGCGGGTGCCCTTCCTCCAGCCAAGCCAGCAGGCCACCGTCGAGGTAGTGATATTTCTGGTGGCCGATCACGTCGAGCATCCAGATAAAACGCCCGGCCCAACCGCCGCCTTCGTCGTCGTAGACCACATAGGTGGCGTCCGGGGTGTGGCCCAGTTCGCCGAACAGTTTTTCCAGGTCGGCCTTGCTTGGTAGCAGGCCGGGTGCCGGTGGCTGTCCCAGTTGGGTGCGCTTGGGGTCAACGAAATGCGCGCCGGGGATATGCCCTTCGGCGTAGCGGGCGATACTGGTGAGGTCTACCAGTATCAAGTGCTTGGAATCGAGGCGACCCAACAGGTCGGCGGATTCGATCACCAGCGGCAAGCCAGAGAAGTCAGGCATGTGAGGTCTCCTGGGCACAAATGTTGGCGATAAAGGCCGGTGATTGTAGCGCAAGCATCAGGCGCTGCGGTTGGTAAAGCTGTGCAGGGCTTTCTCGATGCATTGGGCGGTTTTGCCGAACGCCTGCACGGTGGTTTCCGAGAACGGCCCGCCGCCCTGGTCCGCCACGATCAGCATGACCACACGGCCGTTGCAGCTTAGTGAGCGCAGCAGCAGATGCTCGCCAATAAACAGACGACGCAGGATCGGTGGCAGCAATGCGGAAAACTGCGCATGGTTGTCGGGGTTCAGGCGTACCTGGGCGGACTTTTCCAGCAGGCGTTGCAGCAGTGTGCTATTGACCACATCCAGGCTCAGGTGAGCCGCGTCCTTGGGCAGGCCGTCGGCCTGGTGTACACGCAAGGTGCTCAAGGCGCGATCTGCCATGAATATCAGTACCCGCTGCATGCCACTTGCCACCAGGGCTTCCTTGGCGCAAGTGGTCAGGTGCATGGCGTTGGCAAAGCGGCTCGGCTCCACCAGCAACTCGGTGCAACGCGTGCGCCACACGGCCAAGGCTTCGGCAGTGGGCGGTGGTGCAGGCAGCAAGCCGCGATGGACTTTCTGTACGTGCCACGGCCAGATCAGCGACAGCGCCGGGTGCCAGAGGTCGGGCATCAAGGTGGTACGAGCACTGGTCACCGCTTGTTGGTGGGCTTGCTGTTGCACATCGCTTAACGGCGTTTGCAGGTACAGCGCCGTCAGGTATTGCCAGCGCTCAGTGTGCGGGCAGGTCCAGGATTCCTGGGCCGACATCGCCAGGCCGTTGGCCAGCAACACGGTGTTGGCCGGCTGGTTCAGCCAGCGTCGCAGGTTGGGCTCGGCATCGAGCAATTGCTGGTGGCGCAGGGCATCGTCTTGACGGGCAATGTGCAGCGCCTTGACCAGCAGGCGTTGCTCGGCCAACAGCAACTTGTAGCCCTGTGAAACCCAGATCGGCAGGTGCCAGGCTTCGGTCAGGCCCAGGCACAGGTCAAGCAAACGCACGCCGAACAGCTGTTGCTCGACCTGGCGCGCCGATTGGCCTTTATGGATCACCCGCAACTCCCACTCCTCCAGGAGCTTGGGGTAGGCGACGGCCATCGGCCACAGCGGCGACAGAAACAGCAGGCTGCCCCAGTGGATGTCCTGCCACAGCCGCGCCAGGCGACTGCCGAACAAACCGTTGGCTTGCTGGGATGCGTGCTGACTGATCAGCAGCAGTTGACGCAAGGCCACGGGGATTTCCCGGGCGGGTACCGAAGGCAGGCGCGCCAACAACTCTTCGGCACGTTTGAGGCCAAGACGGTTAAGTGCGACTTCAAGGTTTTCTGCAGGTTCGGTCAGGCTGCCGTGGGCGTGGCTGTTGGCTTCGCGCATCACGCTCAGCACAAGGGCCGGACTGTTTTGCATCAGCTCAGCAATTTCTCGCAATGAACTGCGGCTATCGCGAATGGCTTTACACACACGTTCATGGCTGGCCTGGGGCACGGGCAGCAGCACGTCGTCCAGGCACTTGATCCAAGCGGCGAGGGTAGTGGGGCGGTTTGTTGGGACTGTCGTTTCAATTGCCATGATTGGGGCGCGATCATCACTTGCGTTCAACACGCCCGGAACGGGCCGAATTGGCTTTTCGCCTTAACGGGCTATAGTCTGGCGCAGTTTTGCCGATAAGTAGAACAAGAGTTTTCTGCTGCACCCCATATGTCCATGAACCCGACGGCGCAAGTACCCCTCTCCTATGGCTAAAATTATCGGCATCATTGTCGTCATCGCAAGTGTGCTCGGAGGGTACGTCCTCTCCCACGGTAAAATCGCCGCACTGATCCAGCCTTTCGAAGTGCTGATTATCGGCGGTGCCGCGTTCGGCGCATTTTTGCAGGCCAACCCAGGCTATATGACCATGCACGTGGTCAAGAAGTCCCTGGGCATGTTCAGCTCGCGCTTCTCCCACACGTTTTATCTGGAAGTGCTGGGGCTGATTTACGAGATCCTCAACAAAAGCCGCCGCGAAGGCATGATGGCGATCGAAGGCGATATCGAAGACGCCGCGGCCAGCCCGATTTTTGCCAAGTACCCGGCCGTGCTCAAAGACGAGCGCATGACCGCGTATATCTGTGATTACCTGCGCATCATGTCCTCCGGCAACATGGCGCCTCACGAGCTGGAAGGCCTGTTCGACATGGAGTTGTTCAGCCTCAAGGAAGAGCTGGAGCATCCTTCCCACGCCGTGACCGGCATTGCCGACGGCATGCCCGGTTTTGGTATTGTCGCGGCGGTACTGGGGATCGTGGTGACCATGGCGTCCCTGGGCGAGGGCGATCAGGCGGCCATCGGCATGCACGTAGGTGCGGCGCTGGTGGGCACCTTCTTCGGTATTCTCGCCGCCTATGGTTTCTTCGGCCCGCTCGCCACCTCCCTGGCCCACGATGCCAAGGAAGAGATCAACCTCTACGAAGCGATCAAGGCGTGCCTGGTAGCATCGGCGTCGGGCATGCCGCCGTCGTTGGCCGTGGAGTTCGGGCGCAAGGTGTTGTACCCGAAACACCGCCCAAGTTTCTCCGAGCTGGAACAAGCGGTTCGCGGTCGCTAAGCCATGGAAAACAACCAGCCGATCATCATCAAGCGCGTCAAGCGCTTCGCTGCGGGGCACCATGGCGGTGCCTGGAAAATCGCCTTCGCCGACTTTGCCACGGCGATGATGGCGTTCTTCCTGGTGTTGTGGCTGATGTCCACCGCTACGCCAGAACAGAAAATCGCCATCGCCGGCTACTTCAAGGACCCGATTGGCTTTTCGGAAAGCGGTACGCCGTTTGTCATTGACCTGGGCGGCTCGCCGGAACTGGCGCCCGAGCGCACCATCAACCCGGAAGTGCAAACTGAATCGCCTCAGGAAAAAATCCCGATTGAGCGCGACACTGTCGAATCCATGGCCGAGCAGGTCGAACAGGAGCGACTGGAACTGTTGCTGCAGGAATTGCAGAACAAGGTTGAAGAAAACCCACAGTTGCTGAAGTTCAAGGACCAGATTTCCTTCGAGATCACCCCCGAGGGGCTGCGCATCCAGATTACCGATGCGGCCAACCGGCCGATGTTCGACTCTGGCAGTGCGCGGTTGAAGCCGTACTTTGAAGACATCCTGCTGGCCATGGCTGACACCATCAAGGCGGTGCCGAACAAGATCAGCATCAGCGGGCATACCGACGCCAAGCCCTACGCGGGCCAGGGTGATTTCGGCAACTGGGAACTCTCGGCCAACCGCGCCAATGCTGCCCGGCGTGCGCTGGTGGCCGGCAGCTACCCGGACCCGCAAGTGGCGCGGGTAGTGGGTTTTGCCTCCTCGCAACTGTTTGATCCCAAAGACCCGTTCAACCCGGTCAACCGCCGTATCGACATCGTGGTGCTGACTAAAAAAGCCCAACGCGCGATTGAAGGCGATCAGCCGCCACCACCGGCACCAACCCAGGGCGACGGTGCACCTGGCGAAGTGCCGGCCGATCCGAACGCGCTGCCGCCGGAGCAGGAACCGCTGCCGGCCCATGAGCTGCGCCAGAAGCTGAACCTGTTTGATGATGGGGGCGTCAAGGATCCTACGGCGCCTGCGCCGAAGCCGTAAGCTCCAGATACAACGAGGCCGCGATAATCGCGGCCTTGTTGTATCTGCGCTGTCATAGATATCTACACAATTTTGGGGCGACGCTGGGCCTGTGGCGAGGGAGCTTGCTCCCGTGACGGCCTGACAGCCGGCGCCTATCTACCTGACGCCCTCAATCCAAATGTGGGAGCTGGCTTGCCTGCGATGGCGATTTGCCGATGTACATATCCATTCCTGCGGTAACGGCCACCGATACCGATGCTGCATTGTAGGAGCGAGCTTGCTCGCGAAAAACGTCAACGATAACGCGTGTATCCAGGATGCCCGCGTTGCGCTTGAGGTCTTCGCGAGCAAGCTCGCTCCTACAGAGGTGGGGGCTGCTTAGTAGCTGCTCTCGGGCAAGCTCGCAATAATCGACCGATAGCTGTTCATCCGCTGCTGCTGCACGCGCCCATCTTCCAGTGCCTTGAGCAGCGCACAGCCCGGCTCGCGGTCGTGTTTGCAGTCGCGGAAGCGGCAGGTGCCGATCAGGTCGTTGAACTCAATAAAGCCGGCTTCCACATCGCTACGGCTGACGTGGCCCAAGCCAAATTCACGGATACCCGGCGAGTCGATCAACTCGCCGCCGCCCGGGAAGTGGAACAGCCGTGCGGTGGTGGTGGTGTGGGTGCCCTGGCCGGACAGCTCCGACAGCGGGCCCACGCGGGTTTCGACTTCCGGCAACAGGCTGTTGACCAGCGACGACTTGCCCACGCCAGACTGGCCGACGAACACGCTGATCCGCCCGTCCAACTGCTGTTGCAGCTGTTCCATGCCGTTGCCGTGGTGAGCCGACACTTCCAGCACCGGGTAGCCCAGGGTGCGGTAGACCGCCAGCAATGCGTTGAGCGCCGGGGCGTTCTGCTCGTCGATCAGGTCGAATTTGTTCAGCAGCAGCAACGGGCGGATGCCAGCATGCTCAGCCGCGACCAGGTAACGGTCGATCAGGTTGGCATGGGGCTCGGGCAGTGGCGCGAACACGATCACGATCATGTCGACGTTGGCCGCCACCGGCTTGAGCTGCCCACGGCTGTCGGGGCGGCGCAGTTCGGTGCTGCGCGGCAACTGGGCGACGATGACGCCGATGCCCTGGTTGCCGGCACGCCACACCACCTTGTCGCCGGTGACCAGCGCGGGCAGGTTGGCGCGCAGGTGGCAACGGAACACCTGGCCTGCGAGTTCGCCTTCGAGCGCCTCGACTTCGACCTGCACACCAAAGTGCGCGATCACCAGGCCCGTTTGTTCGGGGCCCAGGTCGCCGCCCTCGAGCGCTTCCACGGCTGAGGATTCACGTTTGGCGGCGCGGGCGGCGCGTTCACCTTGAATCTTTTCGATGCGCCAGTTTTGGCGACGGTTGAGCTGGCGTTTGGCCATTGGTGTTCCGTGTCGATAATGCAAAAGTTGGGTAAAACGGCCGCGAGTCTAGCACGCCCCCGCCTGCTAAACTGCCCGGCTACGCCAAGGTGCCAAGAGAATCAAGCCATGCAAAACCCACAGAACCTGATTTGGATCGATCTGGAAATGACCGGTCTGAACCCCGACACCGACGTCATCATCGAGATGGCGACCATTGTCACCGACAGCAACCTCAACACCTTGGCCGAAGGCCCGGTGATCGCCATCCACCACAGCGACGCCGTACTCGCCACCATGGACGAGTGGAACACCCGCACCCACGGTAACTCCGGGCTGACCCAGCGCGTGCGCGACAGCCGCATCAGCATGGCCGAAGCCGAGGCCGAAACTATCGCCTTCCTGGAAAAATGGGTGCCCAAGGGCAAGTCGCCAATCTGCGGCAATAGCATCTGCCAGGATCGCCGCTTCCTTTATACGCACATGAAGGGGCTGGAAAGTTACTTCCACTACCGCAACCTGGACGTGTCGACCTTGAAGGAACTGGCTGCGCGTTGGGCGCCGGAAGTCAAAGACAGCTTCCATAAAGGCAGCACGCACCTGGCGCTGGACGATATTCGTGAGTCGATTGCCGAGTTGCAGCATTACCGCAAGCATTTCATCAAGGCTTGATTCTGCGGCGCCAGTGAGTGCGCTATCGCAGNGACTGCATTCGCAAATTCAAAGTGTGGGAGCTGGCTTGCCTGCGATACAGGCGACGCGGTTTATCGCCAAGCGCCCCCTTTTGGTGCCCTCGGCAAATGATTAGACTGCCGGCCTCTCTGTCAGGATCGCAATCATGTTGCTGATGCTCTACCTCGTCGCCATCACCGCCGAAGCCATGACTGGCGCCCTGTCCGCGGGTCGGCGTGGCATGGACTGGTTTGGCGTGGTGCTGATCGCTTGCGTGACAGCCCTGGGCGGCGGTTCGGTGCGCGATGTGTTGCTCGGCCACTACCCGCTGACCTGGGTCAAACACCCGGAATACTTGGTGCTGACCTCTGTTGCAGCATTGGTGACGATCTTTATCGCGCCCTTGATGCGCCACCTGCGCTCGCTGTTCCTGGCGCTGGATGCAGTGGGGTTGGTGGCGTTCACCCTGATCGGCTGCATGACCGCCCTGGAAATGGGCCACGGTATGTTGGTGGCGTCGGTCAGCGGGGTCATCACCGGGGTATTCGGCGGCATCCTGCGGGATATCTTCTGTAACGACATCCCGCTGATCTTCCGCCGCGAGTTGTATGCCAGCGTGTCTTTCCTGGCAGCGTGGTTCTACCTGCTGTGCCTGTACCTGGAGCTGCCCAGCGAGCAAGCGATTCTGCTGACGCTGTTCAGTGGTTTCCTGTTGCGCCTGCTGGCGATCCGTTTTCACTGGGAAATGCCCAAGTTCGTCTACAACGACGATGTGCACTAGCGCGCAGCGTGTTGCTCCAGCGCCCATTCCACGTGTTCGCGTACCAACTCCGACGGGTAGTCCCGCCGCGCCTTCAAGGCTTCCAGCACTGGAATGCTGGAGGGCGCATTGCCCAGGCCCACCGCCAGGTTGCGTAACCAGCGCTCATAACCGGCACGGCGCAGGGGTGAGCCCTCGGTGCTGCTGAGGAATTTATCCTCGTCCCACATAAACAATTCGGCCAGTTCAGCGTTATCCAGATTGTGCCGTGGCTTGAAATCGCTTTCGGCGGTAGGTCGAGCGAAACGATTCCACGGGCAAACGATCTGACAGTCATCGCAGCCAAATACCCGGTTACCAATCAGTGGGCGCAGGTCCTCGGGGATAGCGCTCTTGAGTTCGATGGTCAGGTACGAAATGCAGCGTCGCGCGTCCAGCACGTAAGGGCCGACGAAGGCGTTGGTGGGGCAGATGTCCAGGCACGCCGTGCAGCGGCCACAGTGCTCGGTGGCGTGGGGTGGGTCTACCGGCAACGGTAAATCGACAAACAGTTCGCTCAGGAAGAAATAACTGCCGGCCTTGCGGTTGAGTACCAAGGTGTTTTTACCGATCCAGCCCAGACCGGCTTGTTCGGCGATGGCTTTTTCCAGCACGGGCGCGCTGTCGACGAAGGCGCGAAAGCCGAACGGCCCGATCTGCGCCTGGATGCGGTCGGCCAGTTGCTGCACGCGCTTGCGGATCAGCTTGTGGTAATCGCGGCCCAGGGCGTAGCGCGAGATGTAGGCTTTTTCCGGCTGGCCGAGCAGTTGCGCCATCTGGGTGTCGCCGGGCAGGTAGTCCATGCGCAGTGACACCACGCGCAAGGTACCGGGCACCAGCTCGTCCGGGTGGGAGCGTTTGCTGCCGTGGGCGCCCATGTACTCCATCTCGCCGTGGTAACCCGCGTCGAGCCAGCGTTGAAGGTGCTGTTCATGCTCAGCCAGGTCGAGGCCGCTGATGCCCACTTGTTGAAAGCCCAGCTCGCAACCCCAGTCTTTGATCGATTGGGCGAGAGCGGGCAGATCGGAGGTAATAGCAGGCATGAGACACGGGAAACCACAGGTTAGATGCGTATAATTCTGCCAGACATCGGAGCTTGAAGACGCATGCCTCAGACAAAACACCCAATTACCGACGTGCAGCTGTTGTTGCCCGGCCATTTGCCGCAACTGGCTGCGCGTTCCCCGGACGCCCATAAGGGCCAGTTCGGCCACCTGCTGGTCATCGGTGGTGACCTTGGCTTTGGCGGCGCCGCGTTGCTGAGCAGCGAAAGTGCCTTGCGCAGCGGCGCCGGCATGGTCTCGCTGGCGACGCGGCCGGAACACGTGCCGGCCGCTCTGGCTCGGCTGCCGGAGGTCATGGCCGTCGGCGTAAGCTCGGCCAACCAGTTGATGGGCCTGCTGGAAAAAACCTCGGTGATCGTCATTGGCCCAGGCATGGGCGATGCCGCCTGGGGCAAGAGTCTGTTGTCGGTCGCGGCCAATGCCAGCGTGCCGCAGGTGTGGGATGCCGACGCGCTCAATCAACTGGCCACTGGCAGCGTCGAGCTGCCGGCCAACTGTGTGATTACCCCTCATCCGGGCGAAGCTGCGCGTTTGTTGGGGCTATCGACAGCCGAGGTTCAGGCAGATCGCCTTAAGGTGGCGCGCGCGTTGAGCCACAAATTCAATGCAGTGGCTATCCTCAAGGGTGCTGGCAGTTTGATTGCCAGCCCGGATGGACGGTTTGCCCGTTGTGATCAAGGCCACCCGGCAATGGCGGCGGCGGGGCTCGGTGATGTCTTGGCCGGCCTGGTCGGGGCACTATTGGCTCAGGGTATGCCCGCGTACGAAGCGAGCTGCCTGGCCGTGTGGTTGCACGCGACCGCCGGAGACCGCCAGGGTAGTTTTGGTCGCGGCTTGGCTGCCAGCGACCTGATCCCCGCCATTCGTCAATTGCTGGAGGAGCAGTCGCCGTGCCTGAAGTAATTCTTTTCCTGGCAGATGAAGAGGCCATGGTCGCGTTGGGCCAGCGTATTTCGCAGGTCACGCAAGGGGCCGGGTTGATCTTTCTCGAGGGTGATCTGGGCGCAGGCAAAACCACACTGTCCCGGGGGATTATTCGCGGCCTGGGCCATACCGGCGCGGTAAAAAGCCCGACCTTCACGTTGGTCGAGCCCTACGAAATCGGCGACGTGCGTGCTTTCCACTTCGACCTCTATCGCCTGGTCGATCCTGAAGAGTTGGAGTTCATGGGCATCCGTGATTACTTCGACGATGATGCGCTGTGCCTGATCGAGTGGCCAAATAAAGGCACAGGCTTTTTGCCAAAGCCGGACCTGACCATTACCATTACGCCGCATGAGCACGGACGTCAGCTGAAGTTGTTGCCCCAGAGCCCACGCGCTGAGTCGTGGTGTGCTGCTCTGGCATTGGAATTCAAATAATTGGTGGGGTTAGGTATGCGCTTTCGCGCGTTGGTTGCTGTCGTGGGGGTGTTGCTTGCGGCAATGACTGTCAATGCTCTGGCTGCTTCACAGGTGAAAAGTGTTCGCCTGTGGCGAGCGCCGGATAACACGCGACTGGTGTTCGACCTGTCTGGCCCGGTCCAGCACAGCGTCTTTACCTTGACGGCGCCTGATCGCCTGGTGATCGACATCAACGGTGCCAGCTTGGCCGCGCCGCTGAAAGTCTCTACCGCCAACACGCCCATCACCGCCATGCGCTCGGCCCAGCGTACGCCGACCGACCTGCGTGTGGTCATCGACCTGAAAAAGGCCGTGACCCCCAAAAGCTTCTCCCTGGCCCCCAACGCCCAGTACGGCAACCGCCTGGTGGTCGACCTGTTCGACAACCCCGCCGACGCCGCACCGCCGCCTGCGCCAACGCCGAGCGTGGCGACGGTGCCTGCGGTGCCGGTCAACCCTTCGCAACCCCAGGTCAAGCTGCCACCGCCGCCGCCTGCACCGGCAGGCAAGCGCGACATTATCGTGGTGATCGATGCCGGCCACGGTGGCGAAGACCCGGGGGCTTCCGGCTCACGCGGCCAGCATGAGAAAGACGTGGTGCTCGCCATCGCCCGTGAACTGCAGCGCCAGGTCAACGGCATGAAAGGCTACCGCGCCGAGCTGACCCGTACCGGTGACTACTTCATTCCGTTGCGTGGCCGTACCGAAATTGCCCGTAAGAAGGGCGCTGACCTGTTCGTGTCCATTCACGCCGACGCCGCGCCTTCAACCGCTGCCTTTGGCGCCTCGGTATTTGCCCTGTCGGATCGCGGCGCCACCTCCGAGACTGCGCGCTGGCTGGCCGACAGTGAAAACCGTTCCGACTTGATCGGCGGGGCCGGCAACGTGTCCCTTGATGACAAGGACAAGATGCTCGCAGGCGTACTGCTCGACCTGTCGATGACCGCCTCGCTGACCTCCAGCCTCAACGTGGGCCAGAAAGTCCTGAGCAATATCGGCCGCGTGACGTCGCTGCATAAACAGCGTGTGGAACAAGCCGGGTTCATGGTGTTGAAGTCGCCGGACATCCCGTCGATCCTGGTGGAAACCGGGTTTATCTCCAACGCCAACGAAGCGTCGAAACTGGCCAGCGCCAGCCACCAGCAAGCGCTGGCGCGCTCGATCAGCGCCGGCGTGCGCCAGTTCTTCCAGCAGAACCCGCCGCCGGGCACCTACATCGCCTGGCTGCGTGACTCCGGCAAAATCGCCCAGGGCCCGCGTGACCATCGTGTCCAACCCGGTGATACCGTGGCCATGCTGGCGGTCCGTTTCCAGGTCACGCCTGCAGCCTTGCGCAGCGCCAATAACCTGAAAACCGACGAGTTGAAGATTGGCCAGGTGTTGACCATCCCCGGCACCTCATTGGCGGCGCAGTGATGAGCGAATCCACCTTGAACAGCGGCTCGCGCATTGAATTGCTCAGCCCGCGCCTTGCCAACCAGATCGCCGCGGGTGAGGTGGTTGAACGCCCGGCGTCGGTAATCAAGGAGTTGCTGGAAAACAGCATCGACTCCGGTGCCAAACGCATTGATGTCGATGTGGAGCAGGGCGGCGTCAAGCTGCTGCGGGTACGTGACGATGGCAGCGGCATCTCTTCGGATGACCTGCCCCTGGCCCTGGCCCGTCACGCCACCAGCAAGATCCGCGACCTGGAAGACCTGGAGCGGGTCATGAGCCTGGGCTTTCGAGGCGAGGCCCTGGCCTCCATCAGCTCCGTGGCCCGCCTGACCCTGACCTCCCGCACCCGTAGCGCCGAGCAAGCCTGGCAGGTGGAAACCGAAGGCCGCGACATGGCGCCTCGGGTCCAGCCTGCGGCGCATCCGGTGGGCACCTCGGTGGAAGTGCGCGACCTGTTCTTCAATACCCCGGCGCGGCGCAAATTCCTCAAGGCCGAAAAAACCGAATTCGATCACCTGCAAGAAGTCATCAAGCGCCTGGCCTTGGCGCGTTTCGATGTGGCGTTTCACCTGCGCCACAATGGCAAGACCATCCTCAGCCTGCACGAAGCCAACGACGACGCCGCGCGTGCTCGGCGGGTGGCAGCGGTGTGTGGCAGCGGGTTCCTGGAACAGGCGCTGCCGATTGAGATCGAGCGCAATGGCTTGAGGTTGTGGGGCTGGGTCGGGTTGCCGACGTTCTCCCGCAGCCAGGCCGACTTGCAGTATTTCTTTGTGAACGGCCGGGCGGTACGCGACAAGCTGGTGGCCCACGCGGTGCGCCAGGCTTATCGCGATGTGCTGTTCAACGGGCGACACCCGACCTTTGTGCTGTTCTTTGAGGTTGACCCTTCGGTGGTCGACGTCAACGTGCACCCGACCAAACACGAGGTGCGCTTCCGTGACGGGCGCATGGTGCATGACTTCCTGTATGGCACGCTGCACCGTGCCCTGGGTGATGTGCGCCCGGATGATCAATTGTCGGCGCCGATCGTCACCGCGGTGGTGCGCCCGAGCGGTCCCGAGGCCGGTGAGTTCGGGCCGCAAGGTGAAATGAGCCTGGCGGCCAACCTGCTGCAATCGCCGCAGGCGCAGCCAGCCTACACGGCGCCGAATTCGGGTGCCGGTGCGGGTTATCAGTACCAATACACACCGCGCCCGCAATCGACGGCGCCGGTGGCCGAAGCCCAGGCGGCGTACCGTGAGTTTTTCGCGCCGTTGCCGGGTGCCGAGCCGGGTGCTGCTGTGGCGTTGCCCGAAGGCGGCGGTGATATTCCGCCGCTGGGCTATGCCCTGGCGCAGCTCAAAGGCATTTATATCCTCGCCGAAAACGCCCATGGCCTGGTGCTGGTGGACATGCACGCTGCCCATGAACGGATCATGTACGAGCGCCTGAAGATCGCCATGGCCAGCGAAGGCCTCAGCGGCCAGCCGCTGCTGGTGCCCGAATCCCTGGCGGTGAGCCAGCGTGAAGCCGACTGCGCAGAAGAACATCACGGTGTGTTCCAGAAGCTGGGCTTCGAGCTGCAACGCCTGGGCCCGGAAACCCTGGCGATCCGCCAGATTCCCGCGCTGCTCAAGCAGGCCGAGGCCAACCGCCTGGTGGCCGATGTGCTGGCCGACCTGATGGAGTACGGCACCAGCGACCGTATCCAGGCGCATATCAACGAATTGCTCGGCACCATGGCCTGCCACGGCGCCATCCGCGCCAACCGCCGCCTGGCCCTGCCGGAAATGAACGGCCTGCTGCGCGACATGGAAAACACCGAGCGCAGCGGCCAATGCAACCATGGCCGACCGACCTGGACCCAGATGGGCCTGGATGATCTGGACAAACTGTTCTTGCGCGGCCGCTGATGAGTGCCTTGCCCCCCGCCATTTTCCTGATGGGCCCCACGGCCGCCGGCAAGACCGACCTGGCCATCGAGCTGACCAAGGTGCTGCCCTGTGAGTTGATCAGCGTCGACTCTGCCCTGGTTTACCGGGACATGGATATCGGTACGGCCAAGCCGTCGAAGGCGCTGTTGGCCCAATATCCGCACAAGTTGATCGACATCATCGACCCCGCGCAGAGCTATTCGGCGGCGGACTTTCGCACCGACGCCCTGGCGGCCATGGCCGAGATCACCGCGCGCGGCAATATCCCGCTGCTGGTGGGCGGCACCATGCTCTATTACAAGGCGTTGCAGGAAGGCTTGGCCGATATGCCGCCTGCCGATGCCCAGGTGCGCGCCGAACTTGAAGATGAGGCTGCGCGCCTTGGCTGGCAGGCCCTTCACGACCAGTTGGCGGCGGTAGACCCGGTGTCTGCGGCACGTATTCACCCCAATGACCCCCAGCGGCTCACACGCGCCCTGGAAGTCTGGCGCGTCAGTGGCCAGACCATGACTGAACATCGCCTGAAACAAACTGCGCAAAGTACTGATGCAGGCGCATCTGGACAGTCACAATTGCCCTATACTGTGGCGAATCTGGCCATCGCTCCGGCAAACCGCCAGGTGTTGCATGAACGAATTGCACAAAGATTCACAATAATGTTGGAACAGGGGTTTGTGGACGAGGTCGTAGCATTGCGTTCAAGAGGCGACCTGCATGCAGGGCTGCCTTCGATACGTGCTGTAGGCTACCGCCAAGTCTGGGATCATCTGGATGGCAAGCTGACGTCCGCCGAAATGCAGGAGCGCGGCATCATTGCCACGCGCCAATTGGCGAAGCGCCAGTTCACCTGGCTGCGCAGCTGGAGCGATTTGCACTGGTTGGACAGCCTGGACAGCGACAATCTGTCACGCGCCTTGAAATACTTGGGAACGGTCTCCATATTGAGCTGAGTCCTTGCAATTGCCGTCTATCCTTGGGGGTGTGACGGCCATAAGCTATCTATTTTCCGATTTTTTATTATTGATCCTTAAAGGAGTGCGGCACATGTCAAAAGGGCATTCGCTACAAGACCCTTACTTGAATACTTTACGTAAAGAGAAAGTTGGGGTTTCCATCTATCTGGTCAACGGCATCAAGCTGCAAGGTACGATCGAGTCGTTCGACCAATTCGTTATCCTGCTGAAAAACACCGTCAGCCAGATGGTTTACAAGCACGCTATCTCGACAGTCGTTCCAGTTCGTCCAATCCGTCTGCCTAGCGCAGCAGGTGATGAACAGGGTGACGCTGAGCCAGGTAACGCCTGATAGGAGTCTCCTTTGTTCTTTGAGCGCCACGGTGGTGGTGAGCGAGTAATCCTCGTTCACTTGGATGGACAGGACCCTGAGGCGCGCGAAGATCCGCAGGAGTTTCAGGAGTTGGCAAATTCGGCCGGCGCCGAGACCGTTGCGTTTTTTAACGTGCCGCGTCATCGGCCAACCGCCAAATACCTGATTGGCAGCGGCAAGGTCGAGGAACTGCGCGACCTGGTTCATGCCGAAGAAGCCGATCTGGTGATCTTCAATCACACCCTCACGCCCAGTCAGGAACGTAACCTCGAACGTGTTTTCGAGTGTCGCGTGATCGACCGTACCGGTCTGATTCTCGATATTTTCGCCCAACGCGCCCGCACCCATGAAGGTAAGCTCCAGGTTGAACTGGCCCAGCTTGACCACATGAGCACGCGCCTGGTTCGCGGCTGGACTCACCTTGAGCGTCAGGGTGGCGGTATCGGCATGCGTGGCCCGGGTGAAACCCAGCTGGAAACCGACCGGCGTCTGCTGCGGGTTCGCCTGCGCCAGATCAAGGGCCGCCTCGAAAAAGTGCGCAGCCAGCGTGAACAGTCGCGACGTGGCCGTTCCCGTGCGGATATCCCGACCGTGTCCCTGGTGGGGTACACCAACGCCGGCAAGTCCACGTTGTTCAATAACGTGACCAAGTCGGATGTGTACGCGGCCGACCAACTGTTCGCTACCCTCGACCCGACCCTGCGGCGTCTGGACATCGACGACCTGGGGCCGATTGTGCTGGCCGATACTGTGGGTTTCATTCGTCACCTACCCCACAAGCTCGTCGAGGCATTTCGGTCTACGCTCGAAGAGTCGAGCAATTCCGACCTGCTGTTGCACGTGATCGATGCGGCCGAACCGGATCGCATGTTGCAGATTGAACAGGTCATGGTGGTGCTGGGCGAGATTGGTGCCCAGGACTTGCCGATCCTCGAGGTCTATAACAAACTCGATTTGCTTGAGGGCGTTGAGCCACAGATCCAGCGCGACGAGAACGGCAAGCCCCAGCGGGTCTGGCTGTCGGCGCGAGATGGCAGTGGTTTGGAGCTGCTGGAACAAGCCATTGCCGAATTGCTCGGCAGCGATTTGTTCGTCGGCACCTTGCGCTTGCCGCAGCGTTTTGCTCGACTGCGTGCGCAGTTTTTCGAGTTGGGCGCGGTACAGAAAGAAGAGCACGACGAAGAAGGTGTCAGCTTGCTGGCCGTTCGATTGCCACGCTCGGAACTCAATCGGCTGGTCAGCCGAGAGGGTGTTGTACCGGCAGAGTTCATCGAACAACACACTTTGCAATAAAAGCCTGAGAAAGCGGTTGTGCCGCAGTAGCAGGCATTCTGTAGCATTGGTCGGCGCGCCGTGGGTGCGTCTTTGCTTTATCAGATGGAGAGCGCTATGGCTTGGAATGAGCCGGGTGGCAACTCGAATAATCAGGATCCTTGGGGTGGTAAGCGCCGCAATAATGGCGACCGCAAGGGGCCACCGGATCTCGACGAGGCCTTCCGAAAGCTGCAGGAAAGCCTGAATGGGTTGTTCGGTGGTGGAAAAAAACGTGGTGGTGACGACGGCGGTCGCACAAGCAAGGGCGGTGGCTATGGCCTGCTGGGCCTGGGTCTTGTCGTGCTCGCGGCCGTATGGCTGTACAGCGCGGTCTACGTGGTGGACGAGCAGGAGCAAGCCGTGGTGCTGCGCTTCGGCAAGTACTACGAGACTGTCGGGCCAGGCCTGAACATCTATTTCCCGCCGATCGACAAGAAGTACATGGAGAACGTGACGCGTGAGCGTGCGTACACCAAGCAGGGCCAGATGCTGACCGAAGACGAGAACATCGTCGAAGTGCCGCTGACCGTGCAGTACAAGATCAGCAACCTGCAAGACTTCGTGCTGAACGTTGATCAGCCGGAAATCAGCCTGCAACACGCAACCGAAAGTGCCCTGCGCCACGTGGTGGGTTCCACCGCCATGGACCAGGTGCTCACCGAAGGTCGTGAGTTGATGGCCAGCGAAATCAAGGAGCGTCTGCAACGCTTCCTCGACACTTACCGCACCGGTATCACCGTTACCCAGGTGAACGTACAGAGCGCAGCGGCACCGCGTGAAGTGCAGGAAGCCTTTGACGACGTGATCCGTGCACGTGAAGACGAGCAGCGTTCGCGCAACCAGGCTGAAACCTATGCCAACGGCGTTGTGCCGGAAGCCCGTGGTCAGGCCCAGCGCATCCTTGAAGATGCCAACGGTTACCGCGATGAAGTGGTCTCCCGCGCCAAGGGTGAGGCAGATCGTTTCACCAAGCTGGTCGCCGAGTACCGCAAGGCTCCTGAAGTGACCCGCGAGCGTCTGTACCTGGACACCATGCAGGAAGTCTTCAGCAACACCAGCAAGGTTCTCGTGACCGGCAGCAAAGGTGGGCAGAACAACCTGCTGTACCTGCCGCTGGACAAGATGATCGAAGGTGGTCGTAGCGGCGCCAGTGCACCGTCCACCGGTTCGAATGCCGCTGCCAACGAAGCGAGCGCCCGTGCGGCCGCTGACTTGCTGCAACAGCAAACACGTACCAGGGAGAGCCGTTGATGAGCAATAAATCGCTGACCGCCCTGATTGTGGGCGTCGTCGTGGTCATCGCTGCCTGGAACTGCTTCTACATCGTCGCTCAGACCGAGCGTGCGGTGCTGCTGCAATTCGGTCGCGTGGTCCAGGCGGATGTCCAGCCGGGCCTGCATGTGAAAGTCCCCTACGTCAACCAGGTGCGCAAGTTCGACGCCCGCCTGATGACCCTGGATGCACCGACACAGCGCTTCCTGACCCTGGAAAAGAAAGCCGTGATGGTTGACGCCTACGCCAAGTGGCGCGTCAAGGATGCCGAGCGCTTCTACACCGCGACTTCCGGCCTCAAGCAGATTGCCGACGAGCGTTTGTCCCGTCGTCTTGAATCGGGCCTGCGTGACCAGTTTGGTAAGCGCACCCTGCACGAGGTGGTATCCGGTGAACGTGATGCGCTGATGGCTGACATCACTCGCTCGCTGAACACCATGGCGGAAAAAGAGCTGGGTATTGAAGTGGTCGACGTTCGCGTCAAGGCCATTGACCTGCCCAAGGAAGTAAACCGCAGCGTGTTCGAGCGTATGAGCACCGAGCGTGAGCGTGAAGCGCGTGAGCATCGCGCCAAGGGTAACGAGTTGGCTGAAGGCATCCGTGCCGATGCCGACCGTCAGCGTCGTGTACTGCTGGCAGAAGCCTATCGTGAGTCTGAAGAGGCTCGTGGTGACGGCGATGCTCAAGCCGCGGCGATCTACGCCAAGGCCTATGGCCAGGACCAGGAGTTCTACGCGTTCTACCGTAGCCTGCGTGCCTACCGTGAAAGCTTCGCGAACAAAACCGACGTACTGGTGCTGGACCCAAGCAGCGACTTCTTCCGCTACCTGGAAAAGTCCAAGTAACCAGCCCGTGATTCTGTAAGGCGCACTCCGTCGGGCGGCTAAAATGTCTGGCGGGGTGATCCTTTCAGAAAACGGGTGTATGATGCGGCAGCCGGGAAATTCCCGGCTTTTTTGCGTCTGCATGTTTGATTCGGCAGGCGTGACAGGTTTTTCGAGGAAAGTGCCCGACGAGGCCGTTTGCAGGCCGTTCGTCACGTCGCTCTTGCGCGTGGTTTATGCAAGGGGCGGGTATTTTCTGCTTCACTCAAGGCTCGGCCGAGGGCTGGCCGCCCGGATCAAAGGGGAATGGCGTAATGGCAACGGTAGACCGCTGGCTGCTGCCAGATGGCATCGAAGAAGTACTGCCACCAGAAGCTGCGCGCATTGAAGTAGCGCGTCGCCAGGTGTTGGATCTGTTCCAGAGCTGGGGTTACGAGTTTGTCGTGACTCCCCATATCGAGTACCTGGAATCCCTGCTGACCGGCGCGGGCCAGGACCTGGATCTGCGCACCTTCAAGGTCATCGACCCGCAATCGGGCCGGCAAATGGGGTTCCGTGCCGACATCACGCCACAAGTGGCGCGCATAGATGCGCACACCCTGCGTCGCGAAGGCCCCAGCCGCCTGTGCTACGCCGGCAGCGTACTGCATGCCCAGCCGCGCGCCTTGTCGTCCTCCCGTAGCCCGATCCAGTTGGGCGCCGAGTTGTACGGTGATGCCAGCCCGAGCAGCGATGTTGAAGTGATCAGCCTGATGCTGGCCATGCTGCAACTGGCGGATGTGCCGGACGTCCACATGGACCTGGGCCACGTCGGTATCTACCGTGGCCTGGCGCGTGCTGCCGGGTTGTCCGGTGAAGTGGAGCAACAGTTGTTCGATGCCCTGCAGCGCAAGGCGATCGATGAAGTGATCGCTCTCACCGAGGGTGTGCCTGCTGAACTGGCTGGCATGCTGCGGGCGCTGGTAGACCTGTGCGGCGGCCGTGAAGTGCTGGTGGCTGCGCGTGAGCGCCTGGCCAATGCGCCGGCACCGGTATTGGCAGCACTGGACGATGTGCTGGCAATTGCCGAGCGCCTGTCGGCGCGGTTCCCGGAGCTGCCGCTGTATTTTGATCTGGGTGAATTGCGCGGCTACCACTACCACACCGGTGTGGTGTTCGCGGTATTCGTCCCGGGTGTTGGCCAGGCCATCGCCCAAGGTGGTCGCTATGACGATATCGGCGCCGACTTCGGTCGTGCGCGTCCGGCCACTGGTTTTTCCACCGATTTGAAAACCCTGGTGACCCTGGGGCGTGCTGAGGTCGAGCTGCCGTCTGGTGGCATCTGGATGCCCGACAGTACGGACGCAGCGCTCTGGCAGCAGGTTTGCCAGTTACGCCGTGAGGGTCAGCGTGTAGTCCAGGCCTTGCCTGGGCAGCCATTGGCCGCCGCCCGTGAAGCGGACTGCGACCGGCAATTGATTCAGCAGAACGGGCTTTGGCAAGTATCGCCACTGGCTTCTTGAGTTTTCCTGCCGGCCATCGCCGGCACCAAGTTTGCGCGAATGAGGACAAGTGTTATGGGTAAGAATGTCGTAGTCCTGGGCACCCAATGGGGTGATGAGGGCAAAGGCAAGATCGTTGATCTGCTGACCGAACATGCTGCCGCCGTAGTGCGCTACCAAGGTGGCCACAACGCTGGCCACACCCTGGTCATCGATGGCGAAAAAACCGTCTTGCACCTGATCCCGTCGGGTGTCCTGCGCGAAGGCGTGCAGTGCCTGATCGGCAATGGCGTGGTGGTTGCACCTGACGCCCTGCTGCGCGAGATCACCAAGCTGGAGGAGAAAGGCGTACCGGTGCGCGAGCGCCTGCGTATCAGCCCGTCCTGCCCGCTGATCCTGTCCTTCCACGTTGCGCTGGACCAAGCCCGTGAAAAGGCGCGTGGCGAGCTGAAGATCGGCACCACCGGTCGCGGCATCGGCCCGGCCTACGAAGACAAGGTTGCACGTCGTGGCCTGCGTGTGGGCGACCTGCTCAACATGCCGCGCTTTGAAGACAAGCTGCGTGAACTGGTGGATTACCACAACTTCATGCTGGTCGGTTACTACAAAGAGCCAGCCATCGAGTTTGAAAAGACCCTGGCCGAGTGCAAGGAATACGCTGAGCTGCTCAAGCCGTTGATGCTGGACGTGACGGCCGAGCTGCACGATCTGCGTCGCGCTGGCAAGGACATCATGTTCGAAGGTGCCCAGGGTTCGTTGCTGGACATCGACCACGGTACCTACCCGTACGTGACCAGCTCCAACACCACCGCTGGCGGCGTTGCGACCGGTTCTGGCGTTGGCCCGATGTTCCTGGACTACATCCTGGGTATCACCAAGGCCTACACCACTCGCGTAGGTTCGGGCCCGTTCCCGACTGAGCTGTTCGACGACGTCGGCGCGCACCTGGCCAAGCAAGGCCACGAATTCGGCGCCACCACTGGCCGTGCTCGTCGTTGCGGCTGGTTCGATGCCGTTATCCTGCGTCGCGCTATCGATGTGAACAGCATCTCGGGCATCTGCCTGACCAAGCTGGACGTACTCGACGGTCTGGAAGCCATCAACATTTGCGTCGGCTACAAAGACGCCCAAGGCAACGATGTTGCCCCGACTGACGCTGACAGCTACGTGGGCCTGCAGCCTGTGTACGAAGAAGTGCCAGGCTGGACCGAATCGACCGTGGGCGCCAAGACCCTGGAAGAGCTGCCAGCCAACGCCCGCGCCTACATCAAGCGTGTGGAAGAGCTGATCGGTGCGCCGATCGACATTATTTCGACGGGCCCGGACCGCAACGAGACCATCGTTCTGCGTCACCCGTTCGCGTAATAAGCTGTTGATGTGAAAAGCAAAGGGCTCCTTCGGGAGCCCTTTGTCGTTTCTGCCTGGCAAGCGGCACGACCCTTGCTGTGTTTCCCTCTTTCGAGGTGCTATCAAATTAGTGGCACCCGTGGTGGAGGGATTTCCAGTGTCTGCCGTTCTCTCGTTGTTACAAAGCCGTCTGTTGCGGCCGGTGTTCGTTACCCTTGGTATCGCTCTTTTGGTGCAAGTGCTGGTGGCCGTCGCGCTGACGCGGAGCACGGTGACGGCGCTGGAAGCCGATTTGGGCAATCGCCTGGGCATTGATAGCCAGAAGTTGTCTGGCGAACTGGCCCAAGCTGGCAAGGAAGTCACGTCCAGCCTGGACAGCCTGTCCGCCAGCACGCGCCAGCGACTGACAACTGGGCTTTCCACGCGCTTGCAGGAAGAGCAAAAGCAGTTGCGTGCGACGCTGGAAAAAGACCTGCAGGACTCCGCCAATGACATGGCGCAACTGCTGGCCTCGGTCGCGCCCCGTGCCATGTGGGACAGTGACGTGCCGACCCTTTCAGAGTTTGCCCGCCGGGCCCAGCGCAACCCCAATGTGCTGTTCGTGGTGTATGACGACGCCGCAGGCGAGCACCTGACGCGTTATCTGAACCGTGAGAACCCGATCAACCAGGCGTTGCTGGCAAAAGGCGCGGGTGAGCGTGCTCTGGATAAGGTACTGGACGCGGCCAAGACTGACCCTTCCGTGTACTACGTTGAAGCCTCCATCAGCCCCAACGGTGTGGAAATCGGCAAGGTGCGCATGGGCGTGTCGACCGCTGCGGTTGAGGCCGACCTGCAAGCCTTGGATAAGCGCTTTGCCGCGCTGATCGCCAGCGGTGATCAACTGGTGGGTGATAGCCTCAAGGGAGCCGCCGCTGACAGCGCCAACGCCATGGGCGCCCGGCTGCAATCGGCACAAGCCACTGCCACGCAAATGACGGCCAACACCGCCGCCGCCGTGCAAGACGCGGCGGGCACCCTGCGCTGGCGCATCGGCATGGGGCTGGCACTGGTGGGGCTTGGGGTATTGCTGCTGATCGCCATTGTGCTGGGGCGGCGCGTGGTCAATCGCCTGAAGTTGCTGATTGCCGCGATGGATGATCTGGCGGCCGGCGAGGGCGACCTCACCAAGCGCGTGCAGATCAACAGCAAGGATGAAATCGGCGATATGGCCTCGGCGGTCAATCGCTTTGTGGATAAGTTGCAGCCCATCGTACGGGAGGCAGGCGACGTGGCCCAGCGTACCGGTGTGGAAATCGGTGCCATGACATTGCGCAATGCTGGCGCCGATGCGGCGGCGGGCTTGCAGCGTGATGAAGTGGCCGAGAGTTTGCGCGCTTTGTCGCAAATGGCCGACGAGGCCCAGGCCGAAAGTCACGCTATGCAGGCGGCGTTGCAGCAGGTGGTGGATATTCGCCAGGCCACGGATGAAAACTCACGAACCTCGGCTGAAGTCGGTAGCTTGATCGAGGCGTTGGCGGGGCAGGTGCAGGCCGGTTCCCAGGTGATCGAACGGCTGGCGCAGCAAAGCGAACAGATTGAAGTGGTGTTGACCGTGATTCACGGCATCGCCGAGCAAACCAACTTGCTCGCTCTCAACGCGGCCATCGAGGCGGCACGGGCTGGCGAGACTGGGCGCGGCTTTGCGGTGGTGGCCGATGAAGTGCGTGCGCTGGCGAGCAAGACTCAAAGCTCCACTGGCGATATCCAGGCGCATATCGTGGCATTGCAGCAGGGCGCACGTGAGGCGGTGGAAACCATCGGCAAGGCGGGGCGCCAGGCCAGTGAGGGCTTGCTGGTGCTGCGCGACAGCGTGCGCTTGCAGCAGACGGTGCAGGCTTCTGTGGAGCAGGTGCATGCGGCGATTGGCCTGGCGACGCGTGCGGCTGAGCATCAGGCCCAGGGCGCGCATGCGGTGCGTGGGCGCGTGGAGGTGATCCATGCCCAGGCGGAGCGTGCGGCGCAAGCGGTGGTGGAGACGACGGCCAGTGGGAAGGTGCTGGATGGGTTGGCGGCGCAGTTGAAGGCGAGCTTGGGGCAGTTCAGGGCGTGAGGTCGTCTGGACGGGCTTCATCGCAGGCAAGCCAGCTCCCACATTCAACTGCATTCCAAAGTTGGAGCGCGGTCAACTGTGGGAGCTGGCTTGCCTGCGATAGCTGTTTCAGCGGCTCAAATACATCCGCGTCGTAAGTAGATACACCGGCAACCCCGACACCAGAATCAACAACGCTGCATACGGCGTCGCCGCCGCAAATTCCACATTCGAGGTATGCGCCCAGACGGCCGTTGCCAAGGTATTCAGCCCGGTCGGGCTCAGCAGCAATGTCGCCGTCAATTCCTTCATCGCATCCAGGAACACCAAGGCAAACGCCGCCCCCAGCGCCGGAAAGATAATTGGCAACGTCACCCGGCAAAACGCACTGAAGGACGATGCGCCTAACGTGCGCGCAGCCTCTTCCAACTGTGGCGCCGCCTTGTTCAGCGCTGTACGAATCGGCGCCTGGGCCAATGGCAAAAACAGCAGCGCATAAGCAATCAGCAGCAATGCCGAGGTCTGGTACAGCGCCGGCACGTAATGCAGGGCGAAATACACCAGGGTCAACGCAATCACCAGGCCGGGCAGGGCATGCAGTAAGTACGGCAAGCGTTCGGCCCATAGCGCCAGTTGCCCTTTGTAGCGCACCACCAGCAAACCAACCGGTACTGCCAGTACCAGGCACAGTGCGGCGCCGCCCAGCGAGAGCGCCAGGGAAGACAGCAGCGCCTCACCGATCTCGGCCATCGGAAACGCTGCCGACGAACCGACTGCCAACCAATACCCGAGCATTCCCAGTGGGATGCCACTGCCAATGATCCCCAGCGCCAGGCAATACACCTGGCCCAATGGCGCCCACCTGCCCAGTCGAACCTGCTCGGCGTGCCGCGCCGCGCCCTGGCCGATGCGCACGTGCCGGCCTTTGCCGCGTACGCGCAGTTCCAGCCATAGCAGGGTCAGGCACATCACCAGCAGCACTGCCGAGAGCATTGCCGCATTGGCATTGCTGAACTCCAGTTCGAACTGCTGGTAGATCGCGGTGGTGAAGGTCTGCAGCCCAATGATCGACAGCGCGCCGAATTCCACCAGCATGTGCAGTGCGATCAATAGTGAGCCGGCCAGCAGCGATGGCCACAGCAGCGGCAAGGTGATGCGAAAGAACACGCCCCAGCGGTTGTGCCCCAAAGTGCGGGCCGACTCTTCCAGGGAAGGGTCAAGATTGCGCAGCGTTGCCGCCACCGGCAGAAATACCAGCGGGTATTTGGACAGGCTCATCACTAGGATCGCGCCGCCAAGCCCCTCGAACTGGGCGCTCAGCGACACCCAGGTAAAACTGCTGACGAACGCCGGCACCGCAAACGGCAGGCACAGGATCACGCCCCAGATGCGTCGCCCCGGCAGGTTGCTGCGTTCCAGCAGCCAGGCCAGGGACAGGCCGATCACGCCGCAGCTCAGGGTCACGCCGACCATGAGCGCCAGGGTGTTGCGCAGCAGTCCGAACACATAAGGCCGCCACAGTAGATGCACCGCCTCCGTCCAGCCCGCCTGCCAGGCTTTGAGCCCGACGTAGGCGAGCGGCAACAGGCTCAGGCCAACCAGCAACAGCACAGGTAGCAGCAGCCAGATCGACGGGCGTTTGCGACGGGGGGTGAACCCCGCGACGGAAAGCGATGGGTTCATCAGTTCAGGCCAACGTCACGTTCCAGTTCCAGGGCTTCTTCGGCGTTGCCCAGGTCTGCGGGGGTGACCTTTGGTGGCTGCAGCTCGCTGAATGGCTTGAGGCCGCGGTTCGATTCCATGCCCTTGCGCAGCGGGTACTCGGCCGACGTGTTGGTGATCACGCGCTGGCCTTCTTCGCTGGCCATGAATGCCAGCAATTGCTGAGCTTCTTTGGGATGCTTGCTGGATTTGAGTGCGGCAGCGGAGGATACGGTGATCAGGCCGCCAGCATCACCATCGGTGAAGTAGTGCAGTTGGGAATCCAGATTGGTTTTTTCCTTTTTCAGGGCAAACCAGTAGTAGTTATTCACCAGCACGGTGGCCACTTCGCCTTTTTCCACGGCCTTGAGGGCAACCATATTGTTGCTGTACACCTTGCCGAAGGCGCGCAGACCGGTCAGCCATTCTTCTGCGGCTTCGCGACCGTGCAGCTTGATGATCGCCACGGCTTGCTCCTGGAACGCGCCGCTGGTGGGAACGAAGCCGACTTTGCCTTGCCACTCGGGGCCGGCAAAATCCAGTACCGACTTGGGCAGGTCTTTTTCGGCAATCAGTTTGGGGTTGAAGGCTACGACGCGGGTGCGTGCGGTCACGCCCATCCAGTCGCCGTTTTTGCCCACGTAATCCTTGGGCAGGACATCGAGGGTGCTGGCATCGATTTTTGCCAACAGGCCTTGCTCGCCGAGTTTGTTCAGGGGCGGTGATTCTTCGGTGTAGATGACGTCGGCAGGGGAGCGCTCACCTTCTTCGACGACCTGGCTGGCCAGCTGGTTGCTGCTACCTTTGCGCACGTTGACGTGGATGCCGGTCCTGGCTTCGAAGGCCTTGGCGAGTTCATCGCCGACTTCTTTGTGTTGGCCGTTGTATAAGGTCAGGGAGACCTTGTCGGCAGAATGGGCGGCGGGCGAGAGCAGGGTCAGGCTGAGTAGGGTGAGGGTCAGGCCGCGCAGAAGGGATGTCTTGAGTCGGTTGTCACGGATCATCATCCGAAGTGTTCCTCGCTTATATGCAACAAATCATTGCAAGGATAAACGATAAATCTTCTCAAGTGCGGATGAGGGGGAAATCACTGGGGAAGTTTTCAAACCCCGGAAACGAAAAAACCCGCTTTCGCGGGTTTGATCTGAATTTGGTGCCCAGGAGAAGACTCGAACTTCCACGACCTTGCGAT